>NZ_JBFJWS010000040.1:0-18640 GCF_041623545.1 Zhongshania sp.
CGGGAAACGAAAAACGGGGTATAGCGCAGTCTGGTAGCGCGCCTGCTTTGGGAGCAGGATGTCGGGAGTTCGAATCTCTCTACCCCGACCATTTTTCGTATCTCAGTTAAGGCGATTTTGCGCCCGTAGCTCAGCTGGATAGAGCAACGGCCTTCTAAGCCGTCGGTCACAGGTTCGAATCCTGTCGGGCGCGCCATTTACAGGTTTGTAGTACCCTCTTAGTAGTACCCCAATGGTGGCCGTAGCTCAGTTGGTAGAGTCCAGGATTGTGATTCCTGTTGTCGCGGGTTCAAGCCCCGTCGGCCACCCCATTATTTATACCGAATTTCCTAAGCCACTTATTCTACGTTACTCGCTCGTTGAAATTTGAATTCCCTCCTTTAAGAAACCGCACTCTATAATAAATCTCTCTTTTACTCAGATCGAAACGCCAATTTGCTTCGCGATTATGCAATATTCACACTCTAGCCAGTGTTCTGGCCTATTGCGTATTCCGGCGCTTAACCTATGATAGGCGCGTTTTGGCGGCAGTTTAAAACTGGCGGTGAGAGCCTGAAGATAGCGCGTTCGTCGCTGTAGTTATTCATTTCTTATATATGTTTCATGTGTCAAATAACCGTTTTTTAAAGCGGGATTTTGCGGTGCATGGCGTTCTTGTCTGAGCGACGGTAGAGGTCAAACTACAGCAAGAATTCCATCGGCTTTGGTAGATTGAGAGTTTAGGGTATGGAGTTTGGCATGAAAGCTTTTCGTCGGAATCTAGTTGCTGTCCTTATGAGTGCTTTGTTACTTGCCCCACTGTTGTTAACAGTGAACGTGGCAAAAGCTGACGCTATGACAGATTTTTTAAATTCATTGGGTCTTCCCGCGCTGTTTTCTGAATTTGGTAAAACAGTGGGGACCGTGGGCGGCTCGGTGCTTGATCCGGTTGGGACTGGTGATAATGATTTTCTTGGTGTTGACGTTCTAAACCCTGAAAACGATCTTGGTCTGACCGCAAACTCGGAAGAAGTAACTGGCTCCGGTAATAAGACCGGATCGGGGACTAGGGTGCCGCTAGATGATGCCGGCGGCTCAGAGGCCGCTAACGAAAACGGATTAACTTATGAAAGCGGCAGCGCTGAACGAATTCGGTCCGTTGTTGGGCCGGAGGGATCTGTCACCGCACCGGCTGCTGCTGGCGCGAAGGACGGTAGTGGCCAGGCTGGTGGAGCTGTGGGTTCTAATGGTCCCTTGCCAGGCTTAAATGACCAACCGGTAGGTTTTGCGGTGCTCGGTGGCGATTCCTCGGGCAGTGGCGAGACCGTGGGTGTCGCAATTCTATCTGGTGATAATTCCGGGAATGGCGGCAGTGCAGGCGTGGCGGTGCTTTCAGGTGAGGGTTCCGGTAATGGTGACAGTGCTGGTGTTGCGGTGCTGGGCGGAGCCAATTCCGGCAATTCAGAGTTTACCGGCATTGCGGTGTTAAACGGCGCAAATTCAGGAAACTCCGGAGTGATTGCGGTTGGTGCATTGAACGGCGCTAATTCTGCTAACGGTGGCGTCATTGGTGCGGGCGTATTAAACGGTCCGGGCTCTGGCTCGGGTGGATTGATCAGTTTAGCTGTTGCCAATGCTCCTCTCGCCCCGAACGCCAACGGTAATGGCGTTGGAAATAATGGCAGTTGCACTGCTTCAGGCGGCGTGGGTTGCAGTGATATTGGTGCGCTAGCGTTATTAGACGCTTGTAAAGACGCGGACTTCGATGGCGTTTGTGACGAAATGGATGAGTGTTTAAACACGCCAGCTGATATGCCCGTATTTTTAACTGGCTGTCATTTGTCAGAGGACGTACCTCTGGTGTTGCGCGGTGTTAACTTTGAGTTCGATAAGTGGGACTTAACCGCAGAGTCATACCCAATATTGGAGCAAGCGGTTAAAGTTTTGAATGCGCAAGCTGATTTCCTTGTGGCCGTGGATGGCCATACCGATTGGATGGGCAGCGATAGCTACAATATTCGCCTGTCCTATAAACGTGCGCGAACCGTATATCACTATTTAGTGGATGCCGGAATAAAAGAAAATCGTTTGGTCTTTAGAGGCTACGGCGAAAGTGTGCCAGTCGCCCCAAATGCAAATGATGATGGTAGTGATAACCCTGCTGGCCGTGCAGAAAACCGTCGAGTTGAATTGAACGTTTTACAGCCCGACGTTTTCGAGGCAGTAAAGGAAGAAAATTTGTCGCAGCGCTGAGATGTGTCGGAGCTAGTGTTGATGCTCTAGCTCTTTTTTTTGGGGATTGGTCTCCCTTGGCTTTTATTGTTTAGAGACGATGATATGGCAATTGATTTTCCTTCTGCGCTTCCGCCACAACAAGCTACTGTGGCGCAGATTGCTGAGTGGGCTGGTACTGCTAGCGTTTACCAGGGATTGGTAAACGGCTATCAAGTAAAGGTGTCAGGTGATCACCACTTAAGCCACGAGGAGTTGGATAAGATTTTCAAGTCCGCTAAAACTCCCTCACAAGCTATTTTTCTAATGAGTTCTGCGGCACTTAGAAAAGGCCATATGCTGGCTTCGATGCAATATGCACCGGAAGGGAATGTGATATATGTGCATGCTCTACAGGCGCGTGTAGTGGGGTTTAGCGGCGGCGAAATAAGTACGTTCTTTGCCGACATAAAGGATGATCCTAGTCTCAGTCGGGGGGAGTTCGATCGCGCGCGGGTTATGGCGAATGTTCGCAGTGAACGAACTGGCGTAGATTATTCAGTAAACTACGTGATTGATGAAAACGCGCCCGAGCGTGTCGTTATGGAGTTTAAGGGTGAGCCGCGGGAGGGCTACGATGCCACCGATTTGGCGTTTAGGTTTGGTAATCAGGGTAGCCGCTACGTAGGGCGTTATTTTGGCGATGCAGGGCTTAGTCATAATTTTAAAGATGGCAGTCGCGCAACTGCCAGTATAGAAACAGCGTTTACTGATCTAGGTGAGTCGCGTGGTGGTGAGGATTACTACCGGCTTCAGTTAGCCGGTGATCGTCCATTTAAACAAGGTTTATACGGGTTTAGCGCTGGCCATACTGAGTACTCGCAAGACTTAGGTAGCACCACGAGCTCGACGACGACAGCATCTGGATCTGATCCCATTTGTGATGCCTTGGGAATGCTGGGCTTATGTAGCCCAAGTTCAACAACGACAACTAATACGCAAAAAGTAGGCTTAGATGCCAAAATTAATACACTTGGCGTATCGGGTGAGCAGGTCTTGGCCAGTGATTTAAACTCCCGGCTCAATATTTTTGAACGTATTGACTATATCGATTCTCAAATTGACGTCGGAGTTTTTGGTAATTTGCAGGACGAAAAATATGCAACACTTGAGATTGGTGGTAAATATTTTTCAGCCGATTTACGGGGACCGAAGTCTCTACGTTGGTCTGCTCAGCTGTCATTAAAAACCGGTCTGATGGGGGATAGTGGTAGTTTGGGCACTTACGAATCATATCGCTCGCAATACATGGCGAATAATCCTAGTGCAAGTGGTGCGCCACAGGTAGTGCCAAGTGCCAGAACCGCTGAGTTTGTGACTGTGTTACCGAAGTTTACCGCAAAGCTGCCGGTTGCTGACGGTGGTGATGTTCGATTGAATGTATCGGCTCAGTTGGCGAACGAGCAATTACCCCAGCAACAGCAGTGGGTGCTTGGCGGTATGGGGTCGATGAGTGCTTATTTGCCTGGGGTGTTGTCAGGTGACTCCGGTTACTATGGCAAGTTAGATTACACCAGATCGATAACCGTACTCGATATTGACCTTGAATCCACAGCATTTGTTGAATACGGCGCGGCCTGGTTTGAAAATACCGGCGGCGTAGAAGGGGATACTCGCAGCATTGTTGATGCCGGTGTGAAATTTAGCGCGGATCTAGGTTGGGATGTGCAATTAGACGCGGTCTTTGCGCGGTCTTTGGCTGATGACGGCTTTGCCAATTCGTCAGCATTAAAATCATTTGAGGCCGATTTTTACTTCTCGCTTAAAAAAGTTTTTTAAGTTCGCCTGCGGCATAGCATGACGACAGCCAATTAGGTCGTCGCTCATGTTATGCAGCATCTCCTCTTTTACGCCTCCGTTTTAATCTCCAGCAGTTTCGCGTTCTTCCCATAAAACATCTCGCGTCTGGAGAGGCAGGCGAGAAACAAAAGTGCATATTAATCCTCGAGCTTCCTGATTTTCCGTTTATAAGTGATTTCGTACCACTCACTCTCTATTTCTCACTATCATATAAGCGAGAAATTGCCAGTAAAATCGCGATAAATTTGCGTGATACAGTTCACAAATGTTTTTTATTTCTGTCAATGCGACTGACTTTCACTTTCCTCTTAATACAATAGGATTAATATCTCGGCGACTAACGATGACGTTGAGTCTAAAGATGTTTTGATTTTTAGGCTTGTGCGACATTTTGAGAATGGGAAGCGAACACTGATGTTCATATTGCAGTTTTAGCTGTTGCTGCCTACATGGAGAGTACCAATGTCTTACAAAGAACAAGAAAAATTAGTTTTTTCCTCAATTTCTTCTACTAAATACAACGCGTTTAAAAATAATCGTCGTAATGGCATTAATGCGAAACTCGATGTTTTTCTAAAGAACAATCTCGATTTATTCAAATGTGATCCTTTCTTTGCCATGTCATGTTTATGTGGTTAAGCCCTGTGCGCGGAAAATAATAAACGTTGAATGGTGTTTACTTTCTATACAAATGGAGTTGCAACATGAAGTCAATTCGCAGGCTGCTGTCTGTTTTGCTTATATCCTCGGCGGCGATATTCCCCCCATTCGCTTCGGCAAACGCTTTAACAGATCTACTTAATAACTTGGGTTTGCAGCAGCTTTTTTCAGAGCTTGGATCCACGGTTGGGACGGTTGGGGCGTCGATATTAGATCCTGTAGGTACGGGTGACAATGATTTTCTCGGCGCCGATGTGTTAAACCCAGAGGACGATCTCGGTGTGACCTTGAATTCGGAGGAAGCGGCTGGTTTTGCAAATAAAACGGGGGGGGAAGCAATGATCCCCCTCGATGAATTAGGTCTGTCACAATTATTGAATACCTTGGGATTGACCTACGAAGCCGGTTTTGCAAGTCAGCTTCGAGGTCTCGTCGGTCCGGACGGCATGGTAACTGAGCAAGTCGTTGGCTTGTTGAAGGCTATCCCTAGTGGGTTTGCACTACCCGGTTTACCACAAGATAGCGGATTAGCGATTGATGGTGCTGAGACTGGTTTATTAGGTTTGTCGGTCCTTGACTCTGGCTCGGGGGGGAACGGTGGGGCAATTGGAATCGCCGTGCTGTCGGGGAGCAACTCTGGCAACGGCGAATACACTGGGCTGAGTGTCTTAGGTGGTTCGGACAGTGGTAACGGCGGTAGTGCGGGTCTTGCCGTTTTGAGCGGTGATAATTCTGGTAGTGGTGGAACGGTCGGTGTTGCGGCCTTAAATGGTGATAACGCCGGTAGTGGTGATAGTGCCGGTGTTGGTGTGTTAAATGGCGACAACGCTGCGAGCTCTGATTTTGGTGCAATCGCTATTCTAAATGGCGCGAATTCAGGGAATTCAGGAACGATCGCGGTTGCGGCGATTAACAATGCGAATTCAGGTAACGGCGGTGTGGTTGGTGTGGGTGCGTTGAACGGCCCCGGTTCTGGCACTGGCGGATTGGTTTCTGTTGGCCTAATCAATGAGCCGACTAGTGGTTTATCTAGCGGAGGTAGTAATTACGGCAGTTGCGCGAGCGCCGGTGGGATCGGTTGTTCTGGGCCTCTGCAATTGGCGATGCTGGACTCGTGTGCAGACCGTGATGGCGATGGTGTCTGTGATGAGCGCGATGAATGCTTGGATACTCCCGCCGATATGCCAGTGTTTTTAACCGGTTGTCATTTAACTGAAGATGCCCCGCTGGTCTTGCGCGGTGTAAATTTCGAATTTGATAAAGCGGATCTCACGGCCGAGTCCTTCCCGATTCTCGAGCATGCAGTGCGAGTATTGAACTCCCAAGAAGCCGCTTTAGTTGCGGTAGATGGCCACACGGATTGGATGGGCAGCGATGCCTACAATGATCGCCTGTCCTATCGTCGTGCCCGTACTGTGTACAACTATTTGATTGATGCTGGCATTGATGAAAAGCGTTTAACGTACCGCGGATATGGTGAAAGCGTGCCGTTAGCATCGAATGAAAATGACGACGGTAGTGATAACCCAGAAGGGCGGGCGGAAAATCGTCGGGTTGAATTGAATATTCTCGATGGCGAAACATTTAAGTCAGCTAAGCAAGAAAACCTCGCTGATTAAATGGCAGTGATGAATTTATCCGCGTTGATATGCGAGAACTAGAAAACGGCAAGCTGTATATCACCGCTAGGTTTAGCGCTCAGAACAAATTTTTCAATGTATTTTAAGGGACTAGATTATGGCTATTGATTTTCCCTCGGCCCTACCGCCTCAATTGACAACGGTGGCCGAGATAAGAATCGCGGCAGGCGCAAGCGCGCCTTACACAGGTTTGGTTAACGGATATGATTTGCGGGTAACGGGTAAGCACTATTTAAGTGAAGAAGAGCTATCGGTTATATTTGACGCCGCTAAGACACCATCCCAGGCAATTTTTTTGATGAATTCTTTAAGCCTACGTAAGGGACATCTCTTGGTGTTGATGCAGTATGCACCAGAGGGTAGTACGGTTTATGTCCATGCAGTGCAGGCTACCGTAGCTGGGATAACGGGTGATGGGATCGCTGAATATTTTGCAGATTTAGACGGCGATAAAGATTTAACCCGCGCCGAGTTTGAACGTGCGCGGGTGATGGCTAACGTAAAAAGTCAGCGCACAGGTGTGGCGTATTCGACCAGTTTTGTCGTGGATGAAAATGAGCCGGCACTAGTAAGTCTGGTGTTTGAGGCCGACCCAGTCGATGACTACAAGCCTACGGATGTTTTTGTGCAATTTGGCAATCAGGGAAGTCGCTATGTAGGTCGTTATTTTGGCGACATTGGCCTGATCCACAATTTTGGCAATGGCAGTCGTGTTGGATTAGGCTATGAAACGGCTTTTACTGATTTAGGTGAGTCTAGGGGAGGAGAGGATTATCACCGTTTTCAGCTTACCGCCGACAGGCCCTTTTCTTCGGGCTTATACGGTTTTACGGCAAGCCATATCGAATACAGTCAGCACCTCGGTTATAGCGCGGGTAGTTCAAGTGTTGCCGGTAGTGGGGCCATTTGTGATCTGCTTGCAGCCGTAGGTTTGTGTTCACCGACCACCACGACCACAGCAGGCCAGAGTATTGATTTAGATGCTGATATCAATGCTTTCGCTTTGACCGGCGAGCAAGTCTTGGCAAGTGATTTTTCCTATCGCCTAAATTCATTTCAGCGTTTGGAGTACATTGAATCACAGCTTGATATAAGTGGGCTTGGCAGTTTGCAGGATGAAACTTACGCCACAGTTGAGTTGGGGGCAAAGTACTTTTCAGCAGAAAATGTGGGCGACAAGAAACTCCGGTGGTCTGCACAACTGTCATTAAAAGCAGGTGTAACTGGCGATGAGGGAACGCTCGGCAGCTACGATAGTTTTCAGTCCAGTTATATGACCGCTAATCCGGGTGCTACGTCAGCGCCGGCGGTGGCGCCAGCAGCGCGTACCGCAGAGTTTGTGAGCGTATTGCCAAGAATTGCCGCAAAGCTACCTTTAGCAAACGGCAGTGAATTAAACGCGAGCTTTTTTGCCCAGTACGCTAATGAGCAGTTACCGCAGCAGCAGCAGTGGGTCTTGGGGGGCATGAAGTCCATAAGCGCCTATTTGCCGAGTGTATTGTCGGGAGACTCTGGGTACTTTACCGAGCTTAGTCTTCAGCAAAAATTTAATATTGCCGGTGTGGATGTCAATGCCGGGGTGTTTGTTGAGTATGGTGCGGCGTGGTTCGAGAACGCCTCAGGCGCGGCTGGCGACACACGCAGTATTGCTGACGCGGGTGTTCGCGTGGCGGCTGACTTGGGTTGGGGGCTGAATGCAGAAGCAGTGATGGCATTGCCATTAATGGATGACGGTTTTGCTTCCTCTTCCGAGCTGGAACGTTTGGAGGCTGATTTCTACTTTGTGCTTAAAAAGGTTTTTTAAGCGTAGTGCCTCTTGCCTATCTGTGTGAGTTGATAGGCAAGACGGTGGAGAGGGTTTAACGGAGGCAGCGTAAATACGCCTTAATGCATGCGTCCAAACCCATTTCAATGGCGTCTACCGTAAAAGCGTGGCCAATTGAGACTTCTTGTAAATTGTTTACGCTTTGTTTAAATAATAATAAATTATGTAAATTAAGGTCGTGACCTGCGTTTAAACCTAGCTCGATATCGGCCGCCACAATACTTGCGTCAATAAATTGTTTTAAAACCTGATCTTGCCGCTTTGAACCAAAAGCGTCCGCGTAGGGACCGGTGTAGAGTTCTATGCGGTCAGCGCCAATGGCTTTAGCGAGGCGAATCTGCTCTGGCTCTGGGTCCATAAACAGGCTGACTCGCACGCCAAGGTCTTTTAGCTCGTGAATAATTGGTGCGAGTCTTTCGCCGTCACGATGCAGGTCAAAGCCATGGTCGGAGGTTAATTGCGCGTCGCCATCGGGTACTAAGGTGCATTGTGCGGGCTTTATTTGGCGGATGATTTCCATAAAGCCGGGGTAGTCACTCACTCCTTTGCGGTTGGATTTCATTGCAGGCGCAAAGGGGTTGCCTTCAATGTTAAATTCAACATCTAGCATCTCCGCTAGCTCAAAACAGTCGCTTACTCGTATATGGCGCTGATCTGGCCGAGGGTGTACGGTAATGCCGTGAGCGCCAGCGGCAATACAACGTGCCGCGTGTAAGCTTACGCTGGGGTAGTCGGTGTCTCGCGAATTGCGGATAAGCGCGATTTTATTTAAATTAATGCTCAGAGCTGTCACGTTCGATTCCTTGCGCTAGTGCGCATGGCTTATGGTTGTTGGGCGCTCGGTGCTTTTACGCTGGCATTAATAATCAAAATTGGTTCTACGGGTACGTCATCGAAGTCGCCGACGCTGTGCGTGCGGCTCATGGCGATATCGCGAACAACGTTTTGCCCGTCAATCACTTTCCCAAACACCGCGTAACCATCTCTGCCCATTCTTGCATCGAGATTCAGGTTCATGCCCATATTAAAATAAAACTGCGACGTCGCACTGTCTGGGTCGTCTGTTCTGGCCATGGCGATGGTCCAGCGTTCATTGCTTAGTTTGCTGATTTTAGATTCGTTGACAATCGGCTCGCCATTTTCCTTTTCAACGAGGTCGGGGGTGAAGCCGCCACCCTGCACAGCAAAGCGCCGAATCACTCGGTGAAATATGGTGCCATTGTAAAAGCCACTCTCGACATAGCCCAGAAAGTTTTCGACTGTTATTGGCGATTTGTCGGGATACAATTCAATCGTGATATTGCCTTTGCTTGTTTCCATAATCACGAGAGGATTGTTTGTTGTTTGACTGTGGCCAGTAGTGGGCAACAGGCAAGCCAGCGCAATAAACAGTGCCGAGAGGTAGCGCATGATTATCAGCTCCAGTCAGAGCGTCGTTTTGGCATCAACTTTGGAATTATCAAAGTAATCATGACGCCAATTAGAACGGCAAAAGCGCCGTTGAGGAAAAATTCGTTTTCTTTGTTTTCGCGTAACCGCGCGTTGTCGGTTTTCAAAACGTCCACTTCACTGCTGAGCATTTGATTAGACTCTAGTAAGCGACGATTGTCCTCGTCCAGTTTGATCGCATTTGCGGAAATTCGTTTGATCTCGCCAAGTTCCTCAGTCAGCGCAGTGTTTTCTTGCTCAAGCTCGCTTACGATGCTGTTGGTTTGATTGGTGCTTTGGGTTGTATTTTTGAGTTGCTCACGGAGCTCTTTATTTGAGTTTGTAAGTTCGGTGACTTGCTGTTTTGCTGCGTTTAGCAAAGTCCGTGCAACAGGGTTCTCGACCAAGTAGTGACTAGGGAGCCAGCCCTCTACTCCGCGATCGGTTTTAACGCGAGAGTAGCCACTGTCCTCATTAGTTTCGAGTAATTCTAACTTCTCACCGCTGGGCAAACCGCGGTGAATAATGCGGTGTTTGGTGCTGTCGCCGACTCGCAGGGGGACGTAAATTTTGTCACTGATGTAACGAGTTTCTGCCAAGGCCATGCTGCCGACACTGAGCAGAAGTAATGAGGCGCCAACAATAATCGATTTTTTCACTGGATTTTCCACGTTAATAAGCTGCAATAAACGATTAAAAAATAAAGAATAAAGCACTTAGAGGCTTTCTTCAATTTTCTCACTTTTACGGTAAAACCTTTTTATAAGGTTTTACCGTAACCTTGGCGTAGACGCCTGCTTCAATGTAGGGGTCGGCATCTGCCCATTGTTGTGCCTCAGTCAAACTTGGGAACTCTGCAATGATCAAGCTCCCAGTAAACCCGGCTTCGCCTGGGTCTTCGCTGTCGACGGCGGGGTGTGGGCCGGCCATGATCAAACGACCTTGATTTTTCAGTTCCTGTAAGCGGGCAATATGTGCTGGTCGGGCCGCTAGGCGTTTACTTAAGCTGTCGCTTACATCTTCGCTGATTACTGCGTATAGCATCGGTATTCCTAATTGATTCTGAATATTTCTTCAAAGCTGAGTGCGGTGAGCTTTTCTATGCGTTTTACTAAGTAAAACATCGCACCCAGCATGACTATTGTGCATGGCAAGGCAATTACAGGGAAACTTAAGCCTGTCATTTTGCCTAATTCGGCGCTGTATTCGGCGCTGCCTGGTGGGCTAGTAAGTAATATTTTTGCAAGCGCATAATTGAGCGTAGCCGACAAGAAAAACGAAAAGGCGATCATATAGGTGGCCGTCTGCAATGCTTTTTGGAACATTGCATCACTATTGTGCTTACTCAGCGCGTCAGCGACTTTTTCAGTATCGATAATTTCATCGTTAAAGATAAATGTTTTTATCAGCGGATAGGGGGTATACAGTGAAATTAAGGTGGCAAAGCCGATCAACGCTGGGATACTGGCTTCTTTTATCGCGATATACCCTGCATCGAGCTCTAGAAGGCTTATACCGCCGGTCAATAACACGCTGATAAAGCCCAATATTGCGAACATATTGGCGCGGCGGGTTTTCACGAAGTCGTAAAATCCAAAGCCGAGTGGGAAGGCTAGTGCAATCACGATACTATAGCGCGGACCAAGATAGGCCTCGCTACTGAGTTTTGTCAGTATCAAGGTTGGGATAATGATATTGAACAACAGGTTAACTATGACACTGTGTCTTGGTTTGTTTGGCGCCTGCTCCGGCATATTGGATCCTATTTGGCCTTGCTGTTTAGCGGGTAATAGCTGGTTTACTCGGCGTGCTGTTGCGTCACTGCGACGTGGCAGTGATAATCCGCCCACTATACCTATTTTCAAATTTCATCACTAGCCTCAAAGGGGATAAGCTTTGATTGTTGATTTACACACCCACACAACAGCTTCGGATGGCGGCCTTTCGCCTTTGGAGTTGGTTCAGCGTGCGCGAGAGCGGGGTGTGCAGCTACTGGCAGTCACCGATCACGATACCGTCGCCGGTTTTGCGGCGCTGCAGGCTGAAGCGGGTGATGACTTGCAATTGCTAGCGGGAATCGAGCTGTCTTGCACTTGGTCTGGTGTAAATATACATGTGTTGGGCTTGGGAATAGATATTAATAATCCTGCATTTGTTGCCGAGTTAGCGGGGCAGCGCAATGCCCGGGATTCGCGCGCGCAGGTTATAGCTCAGCGTTTGGATAAACTGGGATTCGAGGGTAGTTATGCTGCAGCCGCTGAACTGGCTGCGGGGCGGGCTATTGGTCGGCCGGATTTTGCGCGGTTTTTAGTGGCGCAAGGGCATGTGGATTCGATGGCGTCGGCTTTTGATAAGTACTTGGGCTCGGGTAAGTTGGGCGATATTAAAGCCGTGTGGCCAGCCTTGGCTGAGGTGGTTCGCTGGATTCGTGAAGCTGGCGGTGTCGCAGTCATTGCACATCCATTGCAATATAAAATGACCAATGCCAAATTGCGGCGCATGCTGGCCGAATTTAAAGACGTTGGTGGTGAAGGCTTGGAAGTTTGCAACGGGCGGCCATCGCCTCAAGATTTGGGTTATTTACGGCAGTTATGCCAGCAGTTTGATTTGGAAGCGTCAGCAGGCAGTGATTTTCACCACCCCAGTAGTTGGTCGGAACTAGGTTGTGAGGCAAAAATCGTCGCGCCCTGTAAGCCCGTTTGGGACCGCTGGCAAGCTCAATAGATAGTTTAAATATAAGCATTGGAGGCTTCAGTGAGCCAGTTTTTCCAGATACACCCCGAAAACCCCCAGGCAAGACTCATAAAGCAAGCTGCCGATATTATTCGCGGTGGCGGGGTAGTGGCTTACCCCACAGATTCCGCCTATGCCTTAGGTTGTCATTTAGGGGATAAAAATGCGCTAGAGCGGGTCAGAGCGATTCGTCGGCTCGATGATAAGCATAACTTTACCTTGATGTGCAGCGACCTCTCTGAACTGGGTACTTATGCCAAGGTTGATAATTCTGCGTTTCGGCTTCTAAAGGCCCATATACCGGGGCCGTATACCTTTATTTTGCGGGCGACGCCGGAGGTGCCAAAGCGTTTGATGCAGCCCAAACGCAAAAGTGTGGGCTTGCGCGTGCCGGCAAATCAGATTTGCTTAGATTTGTTGGCAGAGTTGGGCGAGCCGCTCATGAGTGTGAGTTTGATATTGCCCGGTGAAGACCTGCCGATGACAGACCCTTATGATATTCGCGATACGATCGGCGGATTAGTTGATTTAGTGATCGACGGTGGTTATTGCGGTATGGAAGCCACCTCAGTCATCGATTTGGTGGACGAAGTTCCGGTAATAATACGCAGAGGCCTCGGGGATGTTAGTCAATTCGAGGATTCGCTGTGACCGGCGGCAAGATCCACGTATAATCACGCCCTTGGTGGATGATATCGTGAGATCTCAGTAATAGTGCAAGACGAGCAGACAGTACAGCAGCCCGATGTGGCGGCGCAAACCGCAGCAGATGATGGTTCATTAGCGGCAGAACTCCGCGCTGGGCGTTTGGAACCGGTTGTTGAGCTGCCGATTGCGCCCTTAGAGATTGTCAGTTTAAAAGCCATTCGCCAGCAGCCTCAGCAGGGTGAAATGCCTTTTGCGGTGGTGCAGGGCAAAGCACTTACTGAAATACCGAAAGATTTGTATATCCCCCCTGAGGCGCTAGAGGTTTTTCTCGAAGCCTTTGAAGGCCCCCTTGATCTTCTCCTTTACTTGATTAAACGTCAGAATCTGGACATTCTTGAAATTAACGTCGCGCAAATTACTGAGCAGTATATGCAGTACGTTAATATGATGAGCGCCATGCAATTTGAATTGGCCTCAGAATACTTGTTGATGGCAGCTATGCTTGCTGAAATTAAGTCGAGAATGCTACTGCCCCGCTCAGCGGAAGCCTTGGATGATGAAGAAGACCCTCGCGCGCAACTAATTAGACGACTTCAGGAATACGAGCGTTTTAAGCAAGCCGCTGAAAGTATTGATCAGCTGCCACGCATTGGTCGTGATACCTATATTGCGCAGATTGACCCACCAGCAACGGAAAAGCGCCGCGCCGAACCCGATGTCGACCTCAAGGAATTAATGCTGGTACTTGGCGATGTTCTGCGCCGCGCCGATTTATTTGAAAGCCATCAGGTTCAACGTGAAAAATTGTCTACTCGCGAGCGCATGTCCGAGGTCTTAGCGGCCCTGCGTTCAGACAGTTTTGTGCCTTTCGTTAGTCTGTTTAGACCAGAAGAAGGCCGCCTAGGCGTGGTAGTGACATTCTTGGCAATTATGGAATTGATTAAAGAGTCCTTGGTTGAAATTGTACAATCTGAGGCTTTTGGCCCCATTCACGTGAAAGCGAAAGTGATCTAATGCTCGAACAACAACAATTAAAACGTATTTTGGAAGCCGCGCTAATGGCTGTTGGCCGTCCGCTTTCACTTCAGCAGCTCAGTGAATTATTTGACCCTGAAGATCGCCCGGTCACCGCTGATCTGCAGGATGCACTAAAAGCCATTGCTGAAGACTGCGAAGGGCGGGGCTTTGAGCTTAAAGTTGTCGCGAGCGGTTACCGTATACAAGTTTGCGAAGATCTTGCGCCCTGGGTAGGCCGCCTTTGGGAGGAAAAGCCTCAGCGCTATTCCCGCGCTATGCTTGAGACTTTAGCGCTGATTGCTTACCGGCAGCCGATTACCCGTGGTGACATAGAAGATATTCGTGGGGTAGCGGTAAGCTCCCAGATTATTAAAACGATGCTGGAAAGGGAGTGGGTGCGAGTCGTTGGCCACAAAGATGTGCCCGGGCGCCCTGCAATGTACGCCACCACCCGTAAATTTTTAGATTATTTTAATTTGCGCAATTTAGATGAGTTGCCGAGCCTTGCTGATATTGCTGATTTAGATACGCTTAATGGCGAACTGGATTTGGATACAGGTGAATTTAAAACCGCGGCAGAAAGCGACGAAGGCGGTGTTGCTGCTAGTGAGGTAGGCGATGGCCTTGAAGATGATGACCTCGCTGATCTCGCTTCCGAAGAAAATAGTGAGTTCGATAGCGATGAAAATCAGGGTGTCGAACTTGCAAACGCCGAACATGACGATGAAAACGAAGACAGCCGTGACCCGAATTTCCCACCCGAGACCCTTCTTTAATGATACCAACTGATGAAAAGCTACAAAAAGTACTGGCCCGCGCTGGTTTAGGCTCGCGCCGGGAAATGGAAAAAGTCATCAGCGAGGGGCGGGTGACAGTGGATGGCCGGGTGGCAGGCTTGGGTGACCGAGTCGGAGCAGGTGTAAAAATACAGCTCGACGGTAAGCCTTTGCGCATAGAAGGCGCTGCCGCCAAACCGCGTATTCTGCTTTACAACAAGCCAGAAGGCGAAATTTGCAGTCGTAAAGATCCAGAGGGGCGGCGCTCGGTTTTTGATCGCTTACCGCGTCTACAAGGGGAGCGCTGGATTTCGGTTGGTCGACTCGACTTTAATACCACTGGTTTGCTGTTATTCACGACCGATGGGGATTTAGCTAATAAGTTAATGCATCCCTCTACGACGATCGAACGCGAGTACTTGTGCCGGGTTATGGGTACGGCAACCCCGGCGATGATGCAGCAGTTGCGCGATGGCGTGCAGTTAGAAGACGGTTTAGCACGGTTTGCTGACATAGCTGATGGTGGCGGTGAGGGCTTTAATCACTGGTATTATGTGGTGATCATGGAAGGGCGAAATCGCGAAGTACGGCGCTTGTGGGAGTCTCAAGGCCTTCAAGTAAATCGCTTGAAGCGGGTGCGTTACGGTTCAGTATTTATACCGTCGAAAGTAAAAGTTGGGCAGTGGACGGAATTGAGCGATCCGGAAATCGCTACGGTATATCAAATGGCTGATATGCCAGCGCCACTCAGTGCCCCAGAGGGTGGTCGCGGGCGGAAGTCTCGGTGATCGCGTAATAAAAAAGGCCCGAAAGGGCCTTTTAGGGTAGTGGGTTTAAGGGTTTGGGGTGATCAGTGAATTGCTTGTTTTTCAAGCGCGGTAGCAGTGTCGATGCCATCCCAGTGGTCGGTCCGGCCTTCTCGCCAGCCAGTTAGCCATTCCTGTTTGAGTTGGTCTTGATTATGTGGGCAGTTATCTTTTTGTTTTCCAGCTATACCTGCTTGATATCCTCGTTGGTAAGCTCTTTCGGTCATGTCGCGTTTCTGTCTTCTCATTGGGCATACGCCTCCAGCATTATAGTCAACATGTCGCTCCGGGTTTTCGTCGGTGCGTCCAACCCGGTTTTCTGGCACCATCGCGATGTTAACCGCGACAGGAACCTCATGTAATCAAACTTTCATGGTGCTCGTCGAAGACCTATTACTTATATGTATCGTGTCTTTTAGATGCATGCTGCATAAGGCAGTATGCTGTTGTTTCTAAAACAATTTAAATTTACTACTAGTTCTCTCTAGGGGTTTTATGAGTCAAAAGCGTTCATTTATCGCAACCTGCCCAAAGGGCTTGGAGCAATTACTCGCCTCAGAAATCGCTAGCTTGGGGGGGGAGCCGCTGCGGGAAACTGTTGGCGCCATGATATTTAATGCCGACCTGGCAACCGTATATCGCTTGTGTTTGTGGTCGCGGTTGGCCAACCGCGTGCTACTAATACTTTCGGAATTTCGCGGTGAGAGTGCCGATGAGCTCTATCAGGGCTTGTCGGCAATAGATTGGCAGGCCCATATGTTGGCCACCAACAGTATTAGTGTTGATTTTAACGGCCAGACCGATGAAATTCGCAATAGTCATTTTGGCGCCTTAAAAAGTAAGGACGCGGTTGTCGATTACTTCTTGGCCCGAGGTGAGGCACGGCCAAATGTGGATAAAAGCGCGCCCGATATTCGAATTAATATTCGCCTAAATCGCGGCCAAATCACTGCCTGTATCGATTTGTCTGGTGAGAGTTTGCATCGTCGAGGCTACCGCAGCAGTGGCGCGATGGCACCGTTGAAAGAAAATTTAGCGGCGGCTCTGCTATTGCGAGCGGATTGGCCGGGGGTTGCGAGCCGTGCTGGGGCATTAATCGACCCTATGTGCGGTTCCGGAACATTACTCATTGAGGGCGCGATGATGACCATGAATATCGCGCCGGGTTTGCTTCGTCAGCGCTGGGGCTTTCGGGGCTGGCTCGACCATGATCAAACCTTGTGGGAGGGGATTGTCGAACAAGCCGAGGCGCAGCGCAGCCTGGCGCTGAGCCGAGAGTGGCCAGAAATTCGCGGCTACGACGCTAACGGCAAAATTGTCGCGCAAGCTCAAGAGAATATTGAGAACGCCGGCTTGGAACGGTTTATCAAAGTTTCTCGGCGCGAGTTGGCTCAGCTAGCGAAACCGACACATCGCGAGTTGGACCATGGCTTACTAATTACTAATCCGCCCTACGGTGAGCGTTTGGGTGAGCAGGCTGAATTGCTGCACCTATACCGTCATTTGGGGCAGTCTATGTTGACCCATTTTAGCGGTTGGCAAGGTGCGGTGTTTACCGGCAATGCCGATTTAGGCAAACGGATGGGAATTCGCAGTCACAAGCAATATCAGTTGTTAAATGGCACCATACCCGCAAAATTATTACTATTTAATATTGGCCCTGAGGCGCAGGTGCATGAGCGTCGCCCAAATGTCCCGCAGCAAGGGTCTAGCGAAACATTGCAGCTCACTTCTGGTGGCCAAATGTTTGCTAACCGTCTTCGGAAAAATTTAAAGCGATTATCAAAATGGCGGACTAAAAACGGCATCGAATGTTTCCGTGTTTACGATGCCGATATGCCAGAATACGCGGTGGCAGTCGACTGTTATGGCAGCGCGGTGCATATTGCTGAATATATGGCGCCAATATCGGTGCCTGAAGAGGACGCCGAGCGCCGTTTAAGGGAAGTTATTGAAGCGGTAAGTCAGGTCTTTAATGTGTCTGCCAATAATATTGCAGTGAAAGAACGCCGCCGCCAGCGAGGTAAAGATCAATATCAGCGCCAGGCACCGCGTAATACGGTGATGGAGCTAAAAGAGGGGCAAGCTAAGGTCTTAGTAAATCTTTATGATTACTTGGACACTGGTTTATTTTTAGACCACCGCCCAGTGCGGCTTGATATTGCCGCGCGCGCCAAAAATAAGCGGTTTTTAAACTTGTTTAGTTATACCGCAGTAGCTTCCGTGCAAGCTGGTATCGGCGGCGCAAAGGTCACAACCTCGGTTGATATGTCGCACACTTATCTGCAGTGGGCGCGGCGCAATTTGTCACTTAATGGTTTAAGTGAATCGCGTCACCGTACCGAGCACGGCGATTGTCGGCGTTGGTTAAAAGACTGTAAGGAGCAGTACGATCTAATTCTCCTAGATCCGCCAACATTCTCGAATTCCAAGCGTATGGACGATGTGCTGGATATTCAGCGCGACCACAGTGAGTTAATTAACGACGCAATGGCGCTGTTGGCACCAGATGGTTTGTTAATATTTTCTACTAATAAACGTGATTTTATTTTGGATACGGATTTGTCTAGCCGTTATAAAATGGAGGATCGAACCCGCTGGTCGCTGGACGAGGATTTCTCTCGCGGTGGTAAGCCAATTCATTATTGCTGGTATATCACCCGCTAAAGCGGCACTGCTTTTTGTTTGTCCATAAAAAAGCCCGCAGCGAATTCTCGTTGCGGGCTTTTTAAAAGGTCACCTTACAGTACGGTTACGTTAGCCGCCTGTGGCCCTTTCTGGCCTGTTTGCACGTCAAACTCAACCGCTTGCCCTTCAGCTAATGTTTTAAAGCCACTGCCGCCAATGGCGCTGAAGTGTACGAAAACATCTGGGCCAGAGTCTTGCTCAATAAAACCAAAGCCTTTTGTTTCGTTAAACCATTTTACTTTTCCGGTGCTTCTAGACATAACATGTGCCTCGTTGTGTTAATAAATGCCTTTTATGGTGCTTGAGCTGAGATAGGCAGGGACTTATGAAACAGAACGAGGTACTTAAAACGACTTCGTGGTGCTTATA
>NZ_JBFJWS010000041.1:0-18269 GCF_041623545.1 Zhongshania sp.
CTGGCGAAGGCGCTTATCTAATAGGCTCTGAGCTTAAGTTTCATTTTGCAAAAACCAAAAGGGCGCTACCGAATTCTCGGTAGCGCCCTTTTTATTCTGTAAACCAGCCTTGAATTATAGTGCCTATATCCCTTGATCAATTTTTATAAAAAAGCAGTTAAGCGCATTAGCCCTTAACTGCTTTAAATACATCATTATATTTTCTTAAATATTACAAATCGTAACTAAGGCTTATACCAAATACACGGTCTGCATCACGGTTCAAAAAGTGACTCACATCGCGACGGTCGTTGCTGACGCTGAGCGGCCGCATATTTGTGGTATAGCTCTGAGCAAATAGGTTATTGATATAGCCAGCGATTTCAATATTATGCTCCATATCAACCCAACCTAGTCGCATATTCCAAATAGCATATGCTTCCTGAATAGTCGTCGGAGATTGCTCATTTGTAAATTGAACGTCGTCTTGCCAACGACCATTTACTGCAAGGTACGTACGGCTTTTATCGAAGACCATCTCGTAACGCGCACCAACAGAGACACCAAGTTTGGGCGAATACGCGAGGGGAGCACCAGCCAGATCCTGTGAATCACAAGTACCGTTACCATCTTCATCTACGCCGCCAGCTTCGCCAGGCTCTTGGCCAACAAAACATTGCGTGGTGAATTCATTAAATGTGTTATCGCTATACAACAGCGAACCATTCAAGAATAGGGAATCAATTGGCTGTGACTGAAACTCAATCTCAACACCTTTGGCCTCCATCTCACCGGCATTTTCTAACTGCGAGGAACTGAGTGCAACGAGCTGGCCTGAGGCACTACCCAATTTAATGATCTGAGCTTGAAAGTCTTCGAAAACAGTTCGAAATAAAGCGACATTTATTTCTAATTTATTGTCAAATAGGCGACTCTTAATCCCAAGCTCCATATTAAAGGCCTTTTCAGGATCAACAGGATTTTGGAAGGCTTCTTCGAGCTGTGTCGCATTCAAATCAAATGCGCCGCCGCGATAGCCCGTTGAAATGGTCCCGTAAATAATCGAGTCTTCAGTCCAATCATAAGACATCGACGTCGTACCGATGACAGCGGTATCGGAAAAGCTAGTAAGTGGGATATCGATATGCGTGCTAGAAACCTCTTGACCAGTGTCGTCGTTAACAACAGCTTCGTTGCGGTCCTCGGATGCACTCATCTTCTCGTAAATATAACGCCCACCGACTGTTAGGTGCAGGTCGTCACGCATATGCCAGGTTAGCTGTCCGTATAATCCTGCGTTATCAACCTCCACAAAATTGAATGTGTTCTGGGTCTGACCAAAGCTACCAGGGGTAACAGGGAAAGGCACGACAGGGAAGGCTGGGATAACACCGCGGACGATGATGTCTGGTGGGATATCCGAGAGGCTACCATATAACCTTTCATTCACTTTATTGTTGAATAAAAGTAAGCCAACAGTGTATTCAAGCTCTTGCAATTCATTTGAACTAAGCCGAAATTCTTGGGAAAGGGTTTCAATTCGACGATAGGTACCCACTAGATCAACGTCAATTCGATCGCCCTCAAAGTCTGGGATACCCGTACCAGCGTCCAATTCAAAATCCCGAAATCCGGTAATCGATGTAAAACTGGAATCGCCGAGGTCATAATTAAAAAACAGCGATCCGCCTAAATTGGTGGTATTTGCCTTGTTGTTACCGAAAGTTTTAACCTGGCGGTTCTCTTCGCCGTAATTAATTTCTGGTGACTTCTCCGCTTTATCGGGATTGGCCGAGCGGAACGCAACAGGAGTTGATGCACCGTCTTGCTCTTGGTAATCAATCGAGAACTTGGCAAGCAATCTATCAGTCGCCTCCCAGCGCAATTTTGATCGCATACCGTAAACAATTAAGTCTGGACCGGTGTCGTTTTGCTCTACATCTTCATAAAACCCTTTGTCATCCTTGTAAAACGCACTTACTCGAAGTCCTAAATTATCGGTAAGTGGGCCACTACCACTAAATTGATACTTAGTCAGTGAGCCCGGAAAATTATCGGGCTTCTCATGGGTTAAGCGAGCAACAGCTTCAAACTCCTGAGCAGGATCTCGGGAAATAATATGCACAAGACCGGCCGTTGAGTTTTTGCCGAACAGCGTTCCCTGGGGGCCGCGCAAGACCTCGATTCGCTCAAGGTCTAAAAACTCAAAGCTCGCTAAACCATTGTTCGCTAACGGGACTTCATCCACTACCATTGATACATTGGGCTCTACCGCTGCACTGAATACACTGGTGCCAACGCCGCGTACACGCACAGAAGATGTTGCTGGATTATCCGTTGAAGTCATGCTCAGTGACGGAACAAGCTTAGTGAGGTCCTGAAGATTGGTAACCTCATTATCTTCTAATAGCTCACGCCCTAAAGCCGTTATTGCCATAGGAACATCTTGAAGGTTTTGCTCCCGCTTTTGGGCGGTAACGATAACCTCTTCCAATGCAGCTTGCGCTATATTGGGAAGGACAAGCGCGGTCAATATTGCGACGCTCAAACATGATTTTGTATTATTTATCATTGTACAGTCCTAAAAATTACCGTTTTAATTATCACCAGTAGCGATATGACGAGCTAAGACTCAGTTAGCCCAACTAATCGCCTAAACCCTGTCTGGCGACAATATTTTCAACTGCGCAAGCAATCGCTTACTATTCTTTATTGCCTATGCAGGCCGATATAGAAAAAACACACTAACTGTTTCTATCTAATAAATACTAGGGCGTGAAAGCAAGATAATGAGTACTAAGGTTACCCCCATTCTCTTCGCGCAGTCAATAGAAATGACACAGCATCATTGCTTTAATTTTAGCAACTCACGCAGTGAGACCAATGGAAAATAAAAAGTCTTAAACTCTGTACCTGGTTAGATCAATTCCCGCTAAGAGCCCAACTGACGGCCATACACCAACAAGGATTGGCAGTGATTTGAAGGTAGGATTGTAAGCTTATGATATCCTAGAAATTATCGCCTCAAGCAGAGGGTCAGAAGACCTGAAGAGGCAGACTCAAGCCACTAATAACTCAGGGAATGGTCTATTGCCTGCCATCATAAAGCTGAATTGGCCGAACACCGCAAACCCTTAGGCCTGGGGTGCTCGAAAAATAGTTCCATCAGGAGATAGATACAGCGTGCTTTGCCGCCAGGTAACCAAAAGTGAATGATGGCCCAATACTTCCTCCGGCGCCAAGTTCCACACCACCAGCAACTGATGCAGTGGAAGTACCCGTTGCATACAAGCCATCAATAGCGGAGCCATCCTCCCGTAAAACCCGAGCGTGGCTATCGGTAACCAATCCACCAAAGGTACTGACATCGCCGGGATAAAATGGCACAGCGAAGAAAGGCGCTTCAGTTATGGGTCCCAGTGTTTTATCGCCGTCTTTTAATGGGTCACCCATCCATTGCTGATACGCATGTTCACCGCGATGAAAATCTTCATCACAGCCCTTCTCGGCAAAAGCATTAAATCGCTCGACTGTTGCTGTTAAGTTGGCGGGATCAATTTCGCAGGCCGCAGCGAGCTCTTCAATAGTATTGCCCTGACGTAGGAACTTCTCCTCTGTCCATTCCTTTGGTTTCTTCATACCGGCCATCGACCCCGCTAGCATGAAAGTACGCATGTAGTGGCTATCGAACACCAACCAGCTTGGCATGGACGGGGTGCTTTTATTGCGTGCTAACTGGCTGCGTGACACTTCCACAATCGATGCTGCTTCATTGGTATAACGACTACCGGATTGATCAACTACAACACTGTAAGGTTTGGCCACATCTAGGGGGACCGGTCCTTTGCCGCCTGGCGGCAGAGCCATCGCATAGCTTATGCGTTCGCCCATTTGTGCAACCGCAGCGCCGATGCGCATGCCCTCTTGAATTAAATCGCCGGTATCTTCAGTGACAACCATGGTCCAATCGCTTGAGACTCCTGGGATATACTCGTCCAGCATTTGCTGATTGCGAGCAAAACCACCGGCGTTGATAAGCACGCCATTGCGAGCGCCAATACGGCACTCCTCACCGTCTTTTTCAACAATTACGCCGCTAACGCGTCCATCCTCAACAATTAACTGCTTAACCGCTGAACTAACGCGTATCTCGACTCCTGCATTGACTGCCGCTAACAACATTTGTCCCTGCAAAGCTTGTCCCGCCGTTGTGCGCTTCTTCGCAGTAAAAATGTCTTTAATAACGCGACCAATAATTTTAGCGAGGATTTTTTTCGCCGCCGTAGAGCGCTTCATTAAGCCTAGTTGCATGGCCTCATCAAGATTAGCGGGCAGCGGTAGAAAACCTGGGCGGAGCTTCGACTTCCACGGGCCTAGTTGTTTAAGGTCGAATAATTCCGATACCACTGTGCGGCCTGGTACTGATTCGCCGGGAGCCTTATAGTAATCTGGCCAAGACGGAATACGGCGTAATTTAATGCCCTGCTCAACCAAAAAGTCGATCATCTTTGGCGATTCATCGACGTAGGCGAGGCGGCGCTCCTTGGTCGCACCCAGCATCGCTGGGTCATCGCCGATTGTCGCATCCAAGTAGGCGATGGCGTCTTCACGGCTGTCGGGTATTCCCGCCTCTTTCATATAGCGATTATTCGGAATCCACATAACGCCGCCGGAGATCGCAGTAGTACCACCAAGCAGCTCAGATTTTTCAAGAATAAGGACACTCTTACCCGCAGCCCTCATTACCAAGGCCGCACACATAGAACCGCCACCACTACCTACCACTACAAAATCAAATACTTCATCCGACATTTTGTCACCCTCGTCTATTTAGTTTTTGTTATCTGCCTACGCGACGTTGCAATCAACCCAATCCACCATCTTTATTTGTCTCTGCCGCCAGAGGCCAATAGTTTACTTGTCAGCGCAAAAACTCCACCGTCAGTATCCCATAAAGTGCCCTATGTACTTCCGGCGCCTCGGCATCCCCTGGAGCCAACGACGCACCCAAATATAAATCGTGAATACCCTCAACATTAGAAACGTCTAACTCTACCGCCTTACCTTTAGCGTCTGCAATAAGCGAAGACTCAACTTCAGCAGAAGCAATTAGCCTACCTTCTGGGCTATCTAGCCTCAATTCAATTGGGCCACCCGGCATAACTGGCTTTTGCGCCCATGTTGTAACTTTTATGGTTTTGATACCGCTTAAATCAATGTTTTTCAAAAGGCCATAGCTCGTTGTCGCGCCTTTTGAGGGTTCCGTTACAAAGCCAACCTTTTCACTACCGACACCAAACCCGCGCATATTTACCAGTTCATCAAAAGAACCAGCGCTTATCCGCGGATAACGAAGAATGATCGTTTTTTGGCTCTGAAGTGCCGGTGCCAAGTTCGTGCCTTTATCGGTATAACTGGCGTTCAGCAGGTAGGCACCCGGGTAAAAGCGACCGAGATCGATAGTGAGCAGACCACTTTCACTCACCTCATAATAATCGCTTTGATGTTGGTCAAACCTTATCTGCCCGGTTAAAGCGGAGGTCTCCGCAGCTTGTTCGCCAGCTCCTAAGGACAATATAAAACTACTAATATAGTTCAATTGATCTGCCGACAAACTTGGGTGGCCCGGCATGGCGTGATTGCCGCCCCACTGCCCGCTGCTGCCCTTGGCAACCGCATTTTGCAGGTAGTTCGCCGCATCACTACGATTTTTATAGCGCGCAGCAATATCCATAAACGATGGGCCTATCGAGGCTGCATCAAGGCTATGGCAAGCATGGCAGTCGCTGCCGCTCTTCACGAGCTCGCTACCAGCCAGTACTGGATTCACGGACTGCTTTGTCAATGCTGCCGCCAGATCTTCACCACCGGCAACATACCCAGATTTAACAACGATATCGGCTCCGCTAAGCTCCCCAGTGGTGGTACTACCGTCCTCAAGGTCATTGACGATAACTTGATACTCAACGGGCTGATCTTCCCAGTAGAAGGACCGATTGCCCGTCAGCTTGATTTCAACCTCTGGGCGCTCATTGCCGACCAAAAAGCGCAGCCGCTGACTGCTCTCTTGGCCACCATCATCGGTAACTGTCAATTGCACGAACTGTTCACCGTGGGTCTCGAAGGTGTAGGCTTGAATCTGCTTCTCGCCGATCAGCTTACCTGGCTTCCCATTTTCAATTAGCTGCCAGCGATAACTAAGCTTGCCATCTATTGCCCCTCGGTCAAAGGAGGCCGATGCATCTAGCTCCGTGCTCAGCGGCGCTGCACCGATCGTTTTGCTGGCCTTCGCCACCGCAACCGGCGGCGCGTTATCACCACTGTAATACTCAATACGGCTTATATAAGAGTCTGGGTTTTGCGAAAACCAGTCAGTGCCGTACTCAACCACGTACAAAGCGCCATCCGGACCGTAGACCATATCTAGAGGTGCGCTAAAGGATTGTTCAAATACCGGCACCATACTCTCTGGCTGCCCCTGAGAATCGGTATTCACCACCATCAACCAGCGGCGAATGAAATCAGAGATCAACAATTTACCATCGAAATACGCTGGAAATTTAACCTCACTAGTCGCATCGACTTCATCCGAATAATAGATCGGCACGACCAAGGCATTGCGGCCACCACTGCCCAGCTCAAAAAATTCGTCACTTTCAGAATAAGGGTAATAAATCCACGCCGGCTGCGCGGGGGGAAGCACTTTCAATCCGCTATTGTTTTTGGAGGTATTAACCGGCGCATTCACATTGGCCTTTTCAAGCGACTTCTCCGCCTCATAATCAAAATAACTATACGGCTGATTATCGGCGATGACGTAGGGCCAGCCGAAATTCCCCGCCTTTTCAGCATAATTAACTTCGTCGAAGCCCCACGGCCCGCGATCATTATACTCGCTAGAATCTGGCCCGACTTCGCCCCAGTAGACGCGCTGGCGACGATGATCGTAAGCAATAGTGTAAGGATTACGCAAACCCATGACATAAATTTCAGGGCGGCCCTCATCTGCGGAGCTAAATAAATTACCCTTGGGAATATCGTAATAGCGACCGTTCTCGTCAGGCTCCGCGCGGGGTTTTATTCGTAAAATTTTGCCGCGCAAATCCTGGGTATTACCCGCAGATCGACCGGCATCGCTACCTATATGCCCCGGCCGGTCGTCGATATTGGCGGCGCCTCCGGCCAGCGTGTCATCACCGGTGGTAAGCCATAAATTGCCAACATCATCAAACAGCATGTCCCCGCCAGTATGGGCAGTTGCCTGACTGTCATTGCCATCAGCTGTCGCGCTAAGAAAAACCTGCTCAGATTCTTCGTCGATTACGCCATTTTCAAATTTAAAGCGGGCGAGTACGTGACGGCCAGCGTTCCCAGCCGCGATGGTGCGGTACACGTACAACCAATGGTTGTTTTCAAAATCAGGATCAAACGCAAAACCCAGCAAGCCGTACTCGGCAAAGGTTCGCACATCAAAATGATGAACGACTATCGATTTACCCTGCTCAAAATCATAACGGAGGAAGTTTCCACCACGCTCTACAAAATACAAATCACCGCTAGGGCTAAACGCTATTTTAAGCGGTTCATTCAAATTCGAGTCCAATACCGTGCGCGTAAAGCGCCATGCCTCAGGGCGCGACCGGCTATAATCTAAGGCGCTGCCATCGCCCATCGCATACTCGATACCGCCACGAAGCAAGGCGATAAAATTAGCGTCTTCATAGCTCGCGGCGGTGTGTCCTAGACCAAGATAGAAACTACGCCCACCGTCGAAATCTCTATACCAAGCGACAGCCCGCGCATCAGCACCGACCTTTTCTGCGGCCCCGCTGTGTCTAGTCGCCGTCATCAAGACATTGATGCCCTTTGATATACGGCGATAATTCAATAATTCATCACTGATCTGCCACTGCTCGGCGGCACCCCGACCCAATTCACTATCAGCATCAGTTAATTTTATCGTCACCAACTCTTCCGTATTGTTGGGCTCAGCATCGATAATGCCGCCAACTAAGCGCTGATACCAAGACCACTCTCGACCATTCCTAAATTTTGAATCGGCAGCCGCGTGAATACCCACATAACCGCCACCCGCTTGAATAAAGCGTTCAAATGCTATTTGTTCCTCAGCATTTAAAACATCACCACTTGTATTGAGGAAAACGACAGCCCGATATTTGGCGAGGGACGCATCACTAAAAACGCTCGGATCTTCGCTAAGCACGACATTGAATTTTTCTGCCCGAACAAGACTCTCGATTGCGGCAATACCCGCTGGAATACTATCGTGGCTAGCCCCTTCAGATTGACTAAAAACGAGAACAGCGCGTCCAAAGTCCGGCACAGCTCGATTCATCCACGTATATACCGCGCCAGCACCTAGCGCGAAAACGAGTATCATTGTGACAATAGGGTGACGTTTGATCATATTACTATTTCCGAAGAAAACTATTATTCAGTTTATTTTTATCCAGCTATCGAGACACCCAAGCCTTATTATTCCACCAACATATTAATAACCTTACTTATAAACTGCCGATATTCTGGCAGATCGTAGGTCGCCGCAGTATGGCCCATCGCCGAATAAACGATCCTACCTTCGCCAAGCTTATGGGTCCACACAATAGGGTGTTCACCGGGCATACTCGCATCGCCAAACATTGACACTGGCTTATACGAGCTTTCATCAAGTGCTAACAGAATAGTTGAGCCAGTGTCTCGAGGATTTCGGTCAAAGGCGTACCACTCCTCTTTCGGAACAAGCCAGGGATTATTTATATGTGCCGTTAAAGGAGATGGCTCAACCACCAATACCTGCGCATCTTGCAGCTGCGGCCCTAAGGTATGACCGGTAAATTGTGCGCCGATTAAGGTTTCTGGAAACCAGCTCCACTCATAAGCAATGTCGCCACCTGCTGAATGCAAGCCCAACCACTTCCCCCCCGCAAGTAACCACGATTTAAAATCCACGCGCTGCCGTATTGTTAATAGGTCCCCCGAGGTGTTATTCCAAACCACGAGGTCAAATTTTGCCAAATCCTCAGCATTATGCGACGCCGCATTCTCTGTTTGGTAAATATGCCAACCATTTTCCGCCGCTAGCTCAATAAGCATTCTACTTGCAGCTGGCTGTGACTCGCGGTGAATAAAACCATTGGTTTTATTTAACACCAGCACCGCAGGGCGTTGTATACCGGTAATTTCAGGAGCTTGGCTATCGTATTCAGGTGATCGCAAAATACCCGTGTAATTTAAATACGCGAAGGCCGCGGCCAGGAGTAGCAACACCACAACTAGAAAAATTTTAAAGATTTTCATTCTGTCACACCTCAATACAAACGGGCGCTATTACGCCCCTTTGATTATTCACAGCGGCGAATAGGCCGGTTAAAGGCACTCCGAGCTGCCAATTTATACTCGGCCCGTCACTGGGATCAAAGCACCTGTAACGGGCTCAGCGGCGTCACTTAATAGAAACAAGATAACATCAGCTAATGCCTTTGGACTTACCCAGCTTGAAAAGTCTGCATCAGGCATGTCCGCGCGATTAGGTGCAGTATCAATAACACTAGGCAGCACAGCGTTAACCGTAATGTTTTTACTTTTAAGCTCCTCTGCCAAGGCTTCCGTCAACCTTGCCACCCCCGACTTAGAGGAAGCGTACGCGCCCATGCCGGCTGCAGCTTTTAAAGCGCCAACCGCGCTAATATTCACAATTCTACCGCCACTCGCCGGAAAATGAGGCAGCGTGGCTTGGCAGGCATTCACGACCGTTCGAACATTGAGTTGATACATCCGATCCCAGGACGCAATATCACCATCAATCAGGGTTTCCCAAACAAATCCACCAGCGATATTCACAATCGCGTCGATCCGGCCATACTCTGCAGCAATAGCAGCCACACAAACTCTAGTTGCCTTCGTGTCACCCAGATCGACTACTCGCAGTGAACTAACACCGCCTTCGGGGCTACCATTAACGCAATCCAAACCTACCACTTTCGCACCGGCAGCCACTGCCGCTACCGACATAGCGCGACCAAGTGAACCTAGCGCACCAGTGATAACAATAATTTTATTTTCTAGAGCCACTGCAATCATCCTTTCTTTAGTACGTCCACTGACTAATTAGTGGAGCTGATACTGAGCATTGTTAATTTTTAGACCACAGCGAACAGCCATATAGACAACTAGCGCCGCCAAGGCTCCAGCCCAAAAGCCTTTAATAACGGCATAAGATGCCGCGGTAAAATTTGTATATGCATCCATGGGTACTAATATCAGCAATAAGACAGCTGCGCTTACGAGACCAATTATGCCAATCATAAGACTCGCTAGAGTTACGCTAAGGGGAAGGTGGTCGGCGATAACATCCACGCTATTCTCTGGCGCAGCCAATAGCCAACGCTGCTTACTTATTTTGTGTTTAACGATATAAATTGCTGCCACGATCGCAGCCATAAAAAATCCAGTTGCAGTAAGGTCGACAACGTAACCTTCAACTCCCCAGGCTTCAATAGAATCATGTTTACTGAAAATCGCATAGGCCAAGCCAGCGCTAATCAGAAAATTCACCACAAAGCTCTTAAGGCACTCTCCACGAGTGTGCTCACGAAGCGTTTTTGGTCCTACTACACTCACCATACAATACTACCTACTCTGTTTCGTGAGCTTAGCGCCCAATCGGTTAAGATCGATTTTCGTATCGAACCACGATGATAAATAAAACTAACCGCGCGAAGAGATATAAGTTAAATGACGGAAATATTGGAAAAGCGAACAACACACAATGATTTATTATCTTTGCCAACGCGAGCTCATGAACCCACGCTGACATTGAGCTTATAATATCCACTCAATAAATTAATTTTTTATTCTGCTTAGGATTTTGGCAGTGGCGTGGTCTGAAAACCACGCAAGCGCCATTGATCATCGACATTTACCCAAATCCCGACAACGCGATTATCGAGCAGCTTCTCTACACCACTTACCGACACCTCGGACGTCATTCGTCCGGTAAGCAGCGCAGTGGTTTGGCCAGGCAATAGTGAAACCTGCTGGTCGCTCCACTCGATTGACCGGTACACAATATTGCCCTGTGCCATTTTCCCTAAATAGATTGCTTTGTCATCGATCACGCCGTTGGCGTGACAAAAGTAAAGATCCGCATCTAGGATATTATCCAAAGCATCAAGATCGGCACTGCGCATTGCTGCGCAACGCAACTCCTCCTGGCTGAGGATTAAGTGACTGATATCGCTCATGCTATGGCCTCAATTTCGCTGGCAAAAAGGGAATCTGGACCAATAGGCTGTTCCAGCATACGTTCAACTACGCGGTTACGATGCAAGGCTGGTTTGCCCCACGCCGCAAGTAGGGCCAGCGCCCGTTTCATAAAGAAATGCAAATCGACTTCCCAAGTAAATCCCATTGCACCGTGCGCCTGCAGCGCAGTGCGCGCCGCAAAATCAGCAGCTTCGGTAGCCGCCAACTTAGCGTGGCTAACGCGGGCAGCGGCAATAGGGCCGCCCAATGGCAGTTCAACCGCGGCGGCGTATATAACCGGGCGGGCAAACTCGATTTGAACTTGAACATTGGCAAGCATGTGCTTTACGGCTTGATAGCTGCCAATCGGCTTACCGAACTGAGTTCGTTCCTGAGTGTAACTTACTGCCATATCCACACAGCGCTGAGCAAGACCCAGTGCTTGGGCGGCGCAGAATAAGGCGCCGCGCTCAAATGCCTCGGCAATTAATTTCTGCGCCTCGTCGCCTTTTGCCAGCTGTGTTTCTGCCGAAAAGCTGTACACAACTCGCGACAACTCACGGAAGGGGTCGATACTTTCTTGTTTAATCAGTTCAAGTTGATCGCGCTCGACGATATGAATTGCGCCATCCACAAAAAATATAACGGCTTCAGCCTGGTTGGCGTCGGCAACAAAGTGCTGTGCCGGATGATCGATCGCAATCTTCGCGCCCGCTAGAGCCCGATCCAGCCAACCTTTGCTGTCGCTCAATCCAGCCAATAATGGCAGAACAACACCACCCTGCTCCACCAATGGCTCGGGTAGAGCAACATAGCCGGCGGCTTCTGCTACGCCAACAAAGTCGACAGCGCTTAACCCTAGACCGCCCCGCTCTTCACTAACAAGAATCGATGGCAGACCCATTTCCAAAATTTGCGCCCAGCGCGCCTCGTCTTGCACCTGGCCATCAGCCAACATTTTACGCAACTGCTCAGTGCTGCAATTTTCAACTAGTAAAGTACGCGCGGCCTCATGAATCAGCTGCTGGTCTTCGGTAAGAACAAACATTTACATAACCTCTCAGCGGGGCAAATTTAGCATGCGCTCGGCGATAATATTGCGCTGAATTTCATTAGAACCAGCGTAAATTGGACCGGCCAAGGAAAAGATATAATCGCCCAGCCAATCACCAACATCACCTGCATCAGGTGAACTTGGCAGCAATTCGGCGCGCTCACCCAAAATCTCAAGGGCAGTTCGATGCAGTTGAATATCCATTTCTGACCAAAATATCTTATTGGTACTGCTTTCTGGTCCAATTTTGCCACCCGCCATCAAGCGACTTGCTGACGCGTATATATTCAAGGCATAGGCTTCAGCATCCATGTACGCTTTGGCAACATTGGCGCGAACAGTTGGCTCTAACTCATCTTGGTGTTTGCGGTAAAGCGCCACCAAGCGCTGGGCAGCCACTTGATAACGGGCAGGACTGCGCAGCATGAGTCCACGCTCGAAGCCGGCGGTCGACATGCACACCTTCCAGCCTTCACCTTCCGCGCCTAAGCGGTTGGCGACGGGTACTTTGACGTCATCTAAAAAGATCTCGGCAAACACCAGCTCGCCATCAAGGCGCGCAATGGGACGACGATCAACACCAGGGGTGTCGAGTTTGAATAATATTAGGGACATGCCCTTGTGACGCTCGCTGCCTGGTTCCCGGAACAGGCCAAAGGCCCAGTCCGCAAATACCGCGCGGGTAGACCAAATTTTATGGCCGTTAAGAATATAGTGGTCACCTTCGCGTCGCGCTGTTGCACGTACGCCAGCCAAATCGCTGCCCGCACCCGGCTCAGACCATGCCTGCGCCCACACATCGTCACCGGCCGCCATGCTCGGCAAGAAACGCGCTTTTTGCTCTTCAGTGCCATACTCCATCATGGTTGGACCAAGCAAAAAAATTCCGTTCTGATTAACCCGCACCGGCGCGTTTGCGCGATAGTATTCTTCTTCAAAAATTAGCCAACGAATCAGGTCTAAGCCTCGGCCACCCAATTCTTCTGGCCAAGTAACCATGCCCCAACGGCCTTTGTGTAAGGTACGTTCCCATTCGCGGTGCGCTTCAAAGCCCTCTCGCGTAAGGTCAAAAGATGGGAGTTTGTGCTTAGGTACATTCGCTTCCATCCACGCCCGCACTTCCATGCGGAATGCCTTTTCCTCGGCGGTATATTCCAACTTCATGCTTTACCTTCCTGCTTTTTATTTGCAGCGGCCATACTCTTGCCATCCAAACCGCCAAGGGCATTCCCCGATACCAAGTCATTTTGCGCGTGTGCAAAATGATGCATATGGTAGACAGAATCCATCGCCGTGCGCTTACCGCGTAATTCTTCTACATGATTAACTGCCTGTTTAGTTAACCAAACACCCAAGCTCGGCTGTGCGGCCAACTTGATTGCAATGCGCTGGGTTTCCTCAGTCAATTCCGCTCTGGGCACCACGCGATTAACCATGCCAAAGCTTTCCGCACGCTGTGCAGACATACGCTCGCCTAACAACAAAAACTCCTTTGCTACACGGGGCGGTAGCTCGAAAGCGTGAGCAAAATATTCAACTCCCGGAATACCCATTCGTACAACGGGGTCCTGAAAAAAAGCATCTTCAGAGGCAACAATCAAATCGCAAACCCATGCCAGCATCAGACCGCCAGCAATGCACGCACCTTGCACCATTGCCACGGTCGCCTTGGGCGCGTCGCGCCAGCGGCGGCACATACCTAAATAGACTTCCTGTTCGCGGGTATAAAGAAACTCAGCACCAGGCTTACCGACATGATCCGGAAGTAGCATTTTGCGGTCAAAAGACTTAGCAACGTCGCGACCAGGCGTGCCTATATCGTGCCCAGCGGAGAAATGCTTACCCTCACCAGCGAGCACAATGACCTTCACTGCATCATCATTTATCGCGTTCACAAACGCGGCGTCAAGCGCGTAAGTCATCTGACTATTCTGGGCATTATTGTACTTGGGTCGATTCATCGTGATCCAAGCAATACCGGCTTCGTCAACGCGGTAAGTAACGGGCTCGTCGGTTTCGTATACGATTCCGGGCTTTTCTGCGTGATTTACCGAACCACTCATTGCGCCGCATCCGCCACTTCGTCAAATATTACCAAGGCATCTACAGCCACTGCGCCTTGCCCTTGCGGTAATACAAGAAGCGGATTCACTTCAATTTCACGCACCCGCGGCTCAGTCGCCAGCGCAGCCACTGACAGCGCCGCAATAGCTCGCGCTGCTGATTCGACATCAGCCTTCGGCTGGCCACGGAAACCATCCATCAAACCGAAGCCTTTAAGGCTGCGCAGCATTTCCAGCGCACCGACCTCATTCACTGGCAGTAAGCGATGACTAACATCCTTCATCAATTCGGTCCAAACACCGCCAAGACCAACCGTTAGCATCCAGCCAAAGACAGGATCCTTAGTCACACCAACTAACAGCTCCACGCCCCCTGCGAGCATCGGCTCAAGGGTAATACCTTCAATACGGACATTGGGCAGCGCCTTGGCTTTGGCCATAACGTCTTCAAAAGCTTCAGCAACTTCATCAGCGGACTTAAGCCCAAGCTTAATAACGCCGTACTCAGTTTTATGGGCAACATCAGGGCTAACTAATTTGAGTACCAATGGGTAGCCAATACGTTCAGCAGCGGCCCGCGCTTCTTCAACAGTTTGAGTCACTGCATCCTCAACAACGGGCACACCAAACTGCTCGAGAACATGTTTGGCCTGTGCTTCAGACAAGGCACCTTCGCCAGCGGGCAGTTCAGGCCATGTAGCTTTCGCAGCCAGCGACTCAACGCCTGTAACTTCTTCTTTGCGCCAAGCACCGTAAATTGCAATGGCTCTTGCTGCACGATCAAAGTCGTCGAAATAGGCGATGCCGAGTTTTTCTACGGCAGCGCGATCTGCGACGGCAAAGGTGTCAATGACCACAATACTTTTATCGGTACTATTGGCTAAGCGTTCTAACTGTGGAATTGCACGATCTAAAAAATAGCCCGGCAAGTAAGCGATAATAACGTCGATGTTTTCTGGATCAACGGCGAGCTTCATTGCGTCGAATAGGAAGTCGTTGTTATTCACCAAGTTGCCGGTGACATCAACCGGGTTGGCGACCATCCCGTAGGCCGGAATACTTTCGCGCAGTTTCGCTTTTACCGCTTCTGGAAATTCAGGTACATCGGCATTGTAGAGCGACAAGGCATCAGCCAATATCGCCCCACCAGCGCCTGAGACACTGATAATCGCACTGGCACTGCCTTTAATTCGCGCGCCAAAGCCATGCAGGTAGGCCAAATCGGTCAATGTCGATAATTCATGGGCGCGCGCAACGCCGCCTTGCGTGAAGGCCGCCTCATAAGCTTTGTTATTGCCTGCAAGGGCTGCGGTATGCGACGCGGCAGCGTCAGCCCCCTTCTCACTGGTACCTACCTTATAAACAGCCAGCAATTTGCCTTTAGCTTTAAATGCCGCGGCCGCTTCTAGGAAGCGCGGGCCGTTGCGCAGCGCTTCGATATAGCAAAGTACCGCGGTGGTATCTGGGTCATCCGCGAGAAAATTTAGGTAATCAGAAAATTCTACGTCGGCCTCATTACCCGTATTGATGACATGACTAAAGGCGACACCCTCGCGGCGCGCCATGCGGTACATGGAGGCGCACATATTGCCGCTTTGGGTAAGCAGGGCTACGTTACCGGCCGGATCCCCTGGCCGAAACGAGGTACCAAAAGTAGTAAAGATGCCATCGACGAAATTCGCATTGCCCATGCAGTTAGGACCGGAGATACGCATACCGGTGCGCTTAGCAAAAGCAGTCAATTCGTCCTGTAGCGCGATGCCTTCTGGCTCATTGGTTTCCGCAAAGCCCGCCGCAAAAACCACCGCAGCTTTTACACCAACGGCATGGCAACGCTCTAGGTAAGGCAAGGTATCGTTTGCTGAAATAGCCAGTAACACTAAGTCTACGGGCTTTTGAATCGACTCAATATCTGGATAGCAGGGAATTCCTGCAATTTCGGTATTCTTGGGGTTCACCGGGTACAGGTTTTTAAAACCCGCATCTTTAAGCAGATGCAGCGGAATGCCGCCGACGCGAGTCGGCGTTGAGGAAGCGCCAATAATTGCAATAGAATTGGGTTTAAGAAGTGGCGCTAGGCTCATGCAGAAGCCTCCTTGCTATCGGTAGAGTTTATTTTGGTAAATGTGTAATCACTGGGGTCGAAGCTTGCCGTCATATCGCGATAGTCAACCAATCGCCATGGCGAATTAGCCGTGACACGGCCATTTTTGTTTTTATACCAACTGCCTACGCCGGGGTGCGACCACACCATATTACGGTGCTTGTGATCAACTTTTTCTTGGTATTCCCAAAACGGCTCTTCCCGTACTTCCATTACGGACGAACCCGACTCAATCAGCTCACGGATACCCTGCATGATGTAACCAACTTGACACTCGCTGTGAAATACCGCACTGCCGCCATGACCAAGATTGGTATTTGGACCATACAAGAAAAACATGTTCGGGAACTCTGGCGCAGTGATGCCGAGGTAGGCGCGAGGATCATCGTCACCCCAACGTCCACGAATAGTGGCATCACCACGACCGCGAATATCCATCGGCGCCAACATTTTCGACGCTTTAAAACCCGTCGCCAAAACCAATACATCGACTTCGTGGCGTGTGCCGTCAGCCATAACCACGGCATTTTCTTCGATATGGTCAATCTGGGTATCCACAAGATCGACGTTGTCGCGGGTCAGCATCCGATACCAGTGATTATCTCGCAGCATACGCTTACCGTATGGCGGATAATTTGGCACAGACTTGCGGATCAGCTCAGGATCGTAATTCACCTCTTTGGCGATGTACTCTTCCAGCTGCTTGCGAATTTCGGCATTTTGAGCGTTCAGCGAACGCTGTTTGTCCGGCCAATCATGGTCGATTTGCAACATTTTATGGAAGCCATCTGACGACGACCAAAACAACTGGAATCGGAACCATTTAGAGTAATAAGGGATATTTTTTAATACCCATTTTTTGTTTTCGCTGACCGTTTTAAAGTAAAGCGGATTCCACATAGCCCAATGGGGCGAGCGCTGGAATATAGTCAAGTTACCGACCACGGGCGCAATTGCTGGCCCAACCTGCATGCCGGTAGCACCGGTACCGATCATGCCAACCCGCTTCCCCTCAATAGAAACCGAGTGATCCCAATTTGAGGTGTGAAACTTAGGCCCTTTAAAGTCGTCGAGCCCGTCAATTGCCGGCATCGACGCGCGATTTAGCTGGCCAACCGCACTCACCAGTACATTTGCGGTGTAATCAACTACGGTACCGTCGGCAGTTTGGGTCTTTACGTGCCACAGCCCTGCAGCGTCATCCCACTGCGCCTGGGTAACTTCCTCACGGAAACGGGTATTTGCGGTAATTTCCTCGCGCTCGGCATTGCGACGAATGTATCGCAGAATCTCGTCACCCTTAGCAAAGAAATGATCCCAATCGTGATTAACATCAAAGGAATAGGAGTAGAAATGATTGGCCGTATCAACACCAATACCTGGGTAAGTGTTCTCATACCAAGTGCCGCCAACCGAATCGTTCTTTTCAATGATGGTGTAAGGAATTCCGGCTTGCTTCAATCGTATTCCCATCGCGACACCGGAAAAGCCAGCGCCGACAACCAGCACGTTAAAGTGCTCTAAAGTCTCGGCACTTGGCTGTGTGCGCCAGCGGACGGCACGAGGGTCCTCATCGAGCAAGTCCATTTCTTCGAGCGCAACTGGCATGTACTCCGGCGGCACTTTTTGCCCCGTGCATACATCCATCATCTTTGGTAGCAGGTCTTTAGGCGGAAGTGGCTCAGGTAAACGGCTGTCGCGCACACAGGCGACCAAGGCATCGACTACCGCACTTTGTAGTTCAAGCTTTACATCCTCTGGTGTCTCATCATGATAACTCCAAGGCCCCGTAATATAGGGTGCC
>NZ_JBFJWS010000042.1:0-18242 GCF_041623545.1 Zhongshania sp.
GCAGTCCGTGCGATTCGGATGTTAAAAATTCTGCGCTATAGTCGAGCAATGAATCGATTTCGGCTAGCGTTTATAGAAATACGAGCCGAATTAGCCGTTTTTGCGATAGCGTCATTGCTGGTTATTTACCTCGCAGCCGTTGGAATCTATATCTTTGAAAATCCTGCTCAGCCTCAAATATTTCGATCAGTGTTTGACGGCATCTGGTGGGCTGTCGCAACGCTAACAACCGTAGGCTATGGCGATGTATATCCGATCACTATGGGAGGTAAGGTGTTTACTTTCCTTGTTCTCGCAGTTGGGCTGGGTGTCGTGGCGGTCCCTTCCGCCCTGCTGGCTTCGGCGCTTTCTCGCACACGAACTCAAGAATGACAGCGATTGGTTGATATTTACATTGATTAACAGGGTTTAATTGAGTGCTATCTCCCGATAATGGTGTATAGCCCATTGGCGGAAAAAACAATTCGAGGCGTATGCTTTATTTTATTCATGTTGCCGAGATTAGTCTTGAGCGCCTGTATGTCGTTTGAGTCGCTTCGTATTGATGAGTAACTTTGGGCGTTCGTATTTGAATTCTTGCAGGTGACTGAAGGTCATGATGCTAGGAATTTATTTCGGTTGGGATGAGGGTTTGGGCACACCGTGGGCACAGGATGGGCACAGCGGTCCAAAACCAACAGGCGAAAAAAAACGGCAAGCCAGTAAGTAACTGATTTGCCGTTCTTTAAAGTGGTAGCGGGGGCAGGATTCGAACCTACGACCTTCGGGTTATGAGCCCGACGAGCTACCAGACTGCTCCACCCCGCAACTGATCTGCTGTCGTTTTCTCTATGACAGGGCGCGCATTATAGGAGCGGAAATTAATTCTTGCAAGCCCTATTGCCGAATAAGTTTAAATTAATGTGAATTAGTTTCGTTCAATACGGATTTGTCGGTATTTATAGGCTTTTTCGCTTAGCCCTGTAGTGGCTGCGCGAGTATCCATAAGCCCGCGCCGGTAAAGATCACCATTAACAGGAGCATGGGCAGTTGGCTAAGGCTGGCTTGGCGCTGGCTAGGGAAGCTGCGCAGGGCTTCGGCGTGGGCGAGGTATACGCTGGCGACGTGGCCGATAAGAATGAGCCACACCTGACTATTCCAGATAAGGCCCATGTCGGGGAGGATCGGCAGGCGCCCGCTAATGGCGGTGCCAAATAGATCCCAGCCCCAGCCGAAGGGATCCGATATGAGGCCGCGTACTTTTAGGCCCTGACTCAGTAGCAGGGTGTAGTAATGGGTAATGTGGTAGACCAAGGCGATGGGTAGCAAGCTGTAGCCAAAGCGCAGTGACAGTTCGGTAACGCTCAGCTCGCTGTGGGTGAGGCGTTTGCCCGCCCATAGGAAGAATAGAAATAAGTATAAATAAATAAAGGGTGAGAGTAGTAAGCAGATCATCTCGAAGGCGAGGTACCAAGGCCGCAGGGCGATATAAGCATGGAGTGGGTGCTGGCCAAGCAGTGGCTCAAGAATATGCAGCGGATCCTTCCAAAACAAATTGAACCATAGGCTGGTTTCGCGCAGACCGTCGTAAGCGGTTGACGACAGCATGAACAAAAGAAAGATCAGCAGGCTGCGGTGTTCAAGGCGCTGGTGTAATAAGCCGCTGAACGGCATGCACAGGCTTAACTTAGTTCGGCCCTTAGCGCTGGGGTCATAATGGATAGGTGCCATTTTAGCGATTAACTGGAACATCACGGAAAACATCTCACCGTAACGAAACCAGCTTTGGCTGCCGTAGCGCCACACGGCAAGGATGTTAATTGCGGTATAGGCAATAAGCACCAGAGACAGTGAGAAGGGTTTGGTATTGCCAAACAGCTCGACCAAGATGAAGGCCATATAAAGCACAACAGCCGGCCAGTAAGCGAGCTGGTGAGGGTAGGGGCGTCGGCCTTGACTGAATTTTTGTAGCGGGCTCAGCATGACGCGCCACGGATTTAGGTAATGGTACCAATTGCCAAAGATGGCGCTGAGGTAGCTAGCGCCCAAGGCAAAACTGATCCAGAAGAAGGTCATATTAAAATTGCGGTAGCGGTCTTGGTTGCCGATTAGGCCGCTGATGATCGCAAGGCCAAAGCTTAGTAGTACAAGTCCTTTTAGCAGGGCGCTTAACTTTAATTGAGTGAATGTCTTGGTGAGCCGGGGGTGGCCGACCGGCCATTGCCGAGCAGGACGTTTGGCGTGGTCGGCATTGTAAAAGTAAGCCAGTACAATGAAAGATAAGATGAGTGCTGCCATTGCCCCGTAGATATACATCCAATAGGGCATGGGAAGAACATAGGGCTCACCAAAGGAGTGCGCCTGCACGAGGCCGGGTGTTAGTAGTCCGGCGAGGCACAGGCTTGCGGTGTTGCCAGGGGGGCGCCTGCACATGTATGGCGAAGGCCTACAGGCTTGGCGTGGCCAGAGCAGGCTTATTTAGCACTGCTCAGATTCTCATTGCGGTTATAGGCGCGTTCCCACATTTTCACATAGGCTTCTGCTGAGTTGTATAGCGCGTCGATGGCTTCTTTGCCGCCTTCTAAGCGCACTTCTTCAACAAAGTCCGCGACCAGTCCGTAGTGGGACATGCCGGTTTCGTCGATATGCCAATATTTACCGCTGTCTGGGATTAATAGCATATCCACTGTTACTGGCTTAAAGCCGTTAAATTGTGGCCCCCAATCGTCGCCGCTAAAGAGTGTAAAGGGGTATTGAACTGGCTCAGAGTCGCCGCCACGGGGGCCGGGGTGACCACCAAAGCCGTTGGCGTCTGCGCCGTAGCCGAGGCCTAACACCTGATCACTGGCGCTAATTCCGGCCTTTGCCCGCCAGAATTTTAGCTTCTCTAAAAACTCTTTGTGCTTAATGCCGTTACCTTTATAAGGATAGATAACCCCGCCATTTTTCAGCATCTTTGCCGCTTGATCGCTGGTTAGGCCGCCATGAGCGTCGTGAGATGATGCCAGTGGGTATTTCGGCACTTCTTGGTCGGCGAGCTCGATCATAATGTCTTTGCTGTGATAGGCAGAGTGGTCGATATCAATCACCATGCCTCGCTTCATCAATGCGCGGAGTGCATGCTCGCCCAGGTCCGTCACGGTGCGGGCGTTGCAGCGCTGCCCTGGCGGGTAGGCTGGCACGGCGCCCGCACTGACTTCAAAAAATGCTTGGGACAGTGGGTCGTCGCCAGAGCCGGGAATGCCGGTGGCCATTTCCGCGCCGGGCGTGCGAACTAGCGGCTCGTCGGTAGGGTATTCACGGCACTCGGTGGTTTTGAAGAAGGCCTTGGTGTCCATGAAATTAAGCAGGTTCATGGTGCTTCCATTAAAGAGGCCGGCGCCGCCCAGTGAGCTGTTTATGTCGTGGAAAGGGTAGACATGGCGAACCCCTAAGTCCCAAAGACGCTGAATTTCAGCATCAATTTGTGCTTCGTCACAGTTGCGCTGTTCGATGTCACCGGGCAAAAAGGTTACGCCGCAGTCAAATACCTGAGCGACTTCAACGCCGAGGACCACGGCCATTTTGCCGTCATTAATGACTTCACGCGCTTCCTGAGGTGATTTTACGATGCGATACCAGCCTTTGCCGGGGCCGCCGTGCTGGGCGTCGATGTAGTCTTGTACTTCATACAGGTATTCAACTTGCTTAACGGCAACGCTCATGTCGTCGCAGTCAGCCTCGGGGTTAGCCGCAATGACTTTACCGACGTTACATAAGCCAGCGATGTTGGTGCCGTGGTTGACCATCAGACGCAGCCCGGACAAGTAGGCGCGTTCCACCCATTTGTAATACATCACTTGGTGGGTTAAATAGTCGCGGCGCGGCCAGTCCACAAACGTCGGCCAGCCTATCGTCTCGTGGCTGTCGGTCGGGTTTTCGCTAATAACATTATTGCCGTCTCGGATCCCGTTTGGGCCGTGTAGTTCTTCACAGTCCTCGAGCGCGTGGTCTACGCCAAAACGGTGAATCGGCGCGCCGTATAAAACGCCGCCAGCAGAGGGGCCAACGTCGCCTGCATAGGACATTTCATTCGACATACCCATGTGCGTGTGAATATCTGCAAAACCGATAATGGGTTTGTCTACGCCATTACCCTTGTAGGTTTCGCCGCTAATGGAAGTTGGCATTTCGGGGTAGCTGGTGCAGTTGATCGTGGGCGTAAATTTAAATTGAGCCGCTGGTTCAGTGCTGGCCGCGCCGGCAATAAGAGCACCACTGTCGTTGACCTGCAGGGTTTGGGTGGTGCTTTCTGAAACAATGTTAAAACTGTTGGTGCTGGTATCTAGGTCGATGGTCCAGATCGCAGCGTCGCTAGCCGCTTCTTCGCCGCTAACGGCGTCAGCCCCTGCGGTTAGCAGTCGTTTGTCCTTGGTGTAAAACAAGTATTTGCCCAGTGTCGCAGGCTGCATGAAAAATGCTTCAGCCCCAGCTGTGCGTGTCGCGGTGCTGGTATAGCCCGCTTCTGGCGTGGCGACGACATACTTTCCTGTTTTAACTGATTGCAATGCGTAGCAGCCGTTTGCCATGGCGAAGCGGGTTTGCGGCACTTCAGAGTTCGGTTTTGGTGTGTTGTGGCTGCTGGAGCTTGATGAGCTTGAACCGCCGCAGGCGCTAATCAATGTGAAGGATAGGAAAATGAAGGGCAGTAGGCGAGCATTCATAAAATCGACCGTATGTAGTGGCTGCAAATTAGTAAATGGCAAAGTCTCAGGGCTGCATTGTGTCTTGAAACTGCTGATGTAGTCAGTGCACACAGGGTACCCCAAATTGGCTTACCCGATAATAGCAATGTGGCAAATTTGTGACATTGGTGGCTTGCTGGGCTGTCGGCAAGGGCGGTCGTTCAGTGCTGAACTTTATTCGCTATGTATCTCAACTGGTTGATTATAATTAATAAAAGTGGAGTTAAGAGATGAAAATTGATGGCCCTTTCTACGCCCAGCTGAATAACGCAGCAACTGAGGCGGCTCGCCTCGCGGGTATTGGCTATGATGGAATTTATACTTTAGAGGGTAGTACAGACCCATTTTTACCCTTGGTGTTGGCGAGTGAACATGCGCCGGAGCTGGATATCGCCACCGCAATCGCCGTGGCATTTCCGCGCAACCCCTCCCACATCGCCTACCAAGCCTGGGATTTACAGACATATTCGAAGGGTAGGTTCAGCCTCGGTATTGGCTCGCAAATAAAGCCCCATATTGAAAAACGTTTTGGCCTTGCTTTTGATCCAGCCGCGGCACGCATGCGGGAGTATATTCTGGCGGTGAAGGCGTTCTTTGATTGTTGGCAGTACGAAAAGCCGCTTAATTTTGAGGGGGAGTACTACCGCCATACCTTGATGACACCGATGTTTAATCCCGGCCCTAATCCCTACGGTATCCCCCCTATTATGCTCGGCGCCTTCGGTCCGAAAATGACCGAGGTTGCAGGCGAGGTCGCCGACGGCTTGATTGTGCACCCGTTTAATACCCTGCCCTTTATCAATGAGCTTACTCTACCAGCGGTAGCGCGGGGTCTCGAAAAATCCGCGCGTGTACGTAGCGACTTTTGTTTGCAGATTAATGCCATTGTTATCACCGGTGAAAGTGACGAGGAATACCGTGCGGCTGAGGCAAGCGTTAAGGGCTTGCTTGGCTTTTATGGGTCGACACCGGCTTACCGACCGGCAATGGACGCTGTTGGCCTTGGTCATTTACAGCCGTTGCTTAATACGCTTTCTAAGGAAGGCAAGTGGGATGAATTGGCAGAGAGCGTAAACGATGAATTTTTGGATGCGTTTACTACCCGAGGGCAGCCTGAAGACATTGCCGATTTGTTAAAAGTGAAGTATGGGGAGCACGCAGATCGATTAGCGATTTATGCTCCTTATCAGGCGAGCGATGAATTATGGCGGGCCATTGTCGCGGATTTACACAGCTAAAATCTGGTCGAGAATTTTTTTTGGCTGTACTTTAACAGTACAGCCGGAAGTGTTGCCTTAGTCTGTTTTGGGTGGGTAGTTGCGTAGATGAACATCTTGCTGGGGATAGGGAATGGTAATACCTGCGGCCTTAAATGCATCCCAAATAGCAAAGAGTAATTGGGAGCGCAGGTCGGCTTTGCCGACATCGCCGCGAATGCGGGAGTGAAACTGTACGCGAATCATCAGTGCTGAATCGCCATATTCCCATAGCAGCACTTTTGGGCCGGGATCTTCAAGCACGGCGGGGTGCTCAAGGAGCAGGTCTTTAATGAGTTTTACCGCTTGATGGGGATCGTCGTCATAGCTGATGCCGACCATAAGTATGGTGCGCATCACGTCGTCGCCACGGGTCCAGTTGGTGAAGGGCTTGGTAATCACTGCGGAGTTAGGGATGATGACCTCTTGGTTGTCGAAGGTTTTCACCGTCAGCGAGCGTATGCCAATGCGGGTCACTTCGCCCTCGTATTTGTCGACATTCACTAAGTCAGTGGTTGCCAGCGGCCGCTCTACCAGCAGTAGTATGCCGCTAATAAAATTGACCACAATCTGTTGCATGCCAAAGCCGATGCCTACACCCATCGCGCCAGCAAATACGGTTAGTGCGGTAAGGTCTAGGCCGATAATTTTCATGGCTAAGACGAGACCTAAGACCACGACAAAATATTGGGTGAAGGTCGATAAGCTATTGCGAATGCCCTGGTCGCTGACGCCGGTATACACCCAGCGGTAACTGACTTGTTTGCTCCAGCCCGCGCCCCAGATTGCTACAAACAAAACCAGTAACGCTAAGGCAAAGGTCTTAACTTTAATGGCGGTGGCGCCTGCCATAAATAAGGTGGTGTCGAGTGCAATCGGGATATAACGCACCACGGGGGTTTGCATATTCCACTCATAAAGGCTGAACAAGAGTTGGGCGCCAAGCACTACGCTGAATAAAACGGCAATGCGATAGAGTGGGCCGAGAATATATTGTCGCCAATAGGTCGCAGAATCGTGATCGCGGCGGTCAAACCAGCGTCCAGCAGCCTTAAAGCACGCCCGTAAAATATTGCGAACAAAGTGTAAACCAACGGCAACAACAAACAGCCAGCCAAGGCGCTTGGCTACGGCTTGGGCTAAATTAACGTAGCCGAACAATCCGGTGATCGCACAGACAAGCAGTAGCAGGGGAACCAGCAGGGTAAAGCTGCGTAGCATTTTTGATTCAAGTGTACCTGCCACGCCCTCGAGTAAAAGCCGCCGCAAATGCAGCAGTGGCACGGTGATAAATAATAGGCAAAGCATCGACAGGCGATCAATGGCGTCGATCACAGTCGGCGACAATGCCACGGTGTGGGCTATAACCATCCCACCACTAAGGAGGGCGCTGAGAATAATTACCCAGCGAGTTTCCATCAGAAGAACGGCGGTCTTTTCGCGGCTGAGTTCGGGTGTGTAGTGGTCAAGTAAATTATTGATAAAATCCAATGACAGTTTGACCACAGGGAAAATAAGCAGCGGCGTTAGCAGTAAAATAAGATCTGATTCCCGCAGGCTTAATAGCGAGCCAACAATAAGGACAAAGATGGGGGGCAGTGTGCCGAGTAAATTTCGATGGATAATCGAGAGTGGTACCCATGCCGCTGCTTCTTCGTTATCGGCCCGGGCTTGGACCTGCTGCAGTTGTTTGGCAAGGAGGCGGCGGCCTTGAATGCCGGCGAACAGTAAGCCGATCAGCGTGAGGGCGCAGAGGCCTTTGACGCCGTCATCGCTGCGGGAAAATGCTTTGCCGGTATTGACTAGCGCTTGTTTTAGGGCCACCCCGACTCGAAGCGGTAGGCTTAGCAGATTCCTGCCGAGTTGGCTCCATGCCTGCTGGTCAGATGGTAGCTCCCGTAAAATAAGGAGTTCGGTGCTGGCATTTCCCGCCAGGTCATTACGGTAAACCTGCTTCACTTCGTCAAGTTTGGCAATTAAGCTAGCCACGGCGTTTTCGTCTTGCTCAGCGAGCGTAATAAGCTCAGTGATAAGCGTCAGGCGCTGCTGAAATGTGCTGTCTACGCCACTGACAATTTCGCCTTGCTGACGAATAATTTTACTTTGATCCTTGAACTGCTCGTGTTTTTGTTTAATGAGCTTTTGTTGATCGCTCAGGCCGTCGCGCAGCTTTTCAATATTGTCGAGGGCTTTTTCGATCACCCGCACGGGGGTGGCCTGTGATCCGCTGAATATTGCCAGCGATTGCAGCATGCGTTCGGCCTGCAAGCGTACTATTTTGAGTTGATAAAATTCCGCCCGCTCTTCAGACGCCAATGCGGTTAGTTCAAGTAAGCGACGTCTTGCACGATCGACGGGGAGATCGCCGGTCAAGAGGGTGGCGTCCCGTCGCGCGGCAGAGGCGGTGTTGAGCAGCGCGTCTACTTTGTCTTGAATTGCGAGGCTTTCGCGGCTCGGCTTTTTGCGGCTGGCATCGAGATCGGGTAGCTCAAAACGAGCTTGTAGCAGATTGAGACGCTGCCGTGATAAGGCGACGCGGGTTTGGAAACGGTCATTTAGGCGTTCGAGTCGGTCAATGAGGGTGTGCAGCAGTTCGCGTTGCTCATACATGCCTTGCAGGTGTAATTGCTTGGCACTTTCCTCTTCTGGGGTCGCTGGGTTGCGCGATTCCGTGTCGGCAATGTCGGCGTCTAACTGAGTTAGCTTGTTACGGCGCGCCTTTAATCGGGTTTTTAAGCCGCTCTCTCGAGAGCGCAATGAGGCGAGGTCAAGTCGCGCATCTTCTAAAACACTGGGCGTAATACTATTGGTGAGCGCGGATTCGGCGCTGCGTAAACGCTCCCGGTCTCGTAGGATGTCGCCGTCAATTTGCACGAGTTCCTGGCTGATGTCAGCCTCTGCTCGGGCTATACGCTCCCGTTCGTCATCTTGGGCAATAACGAATCCGCTCAAGCTAATGAGTAGGAGGCTGGTAATTACCTTGGCCGGAATTAATTTAGGCATTGTTTATTTAATTCCTATAAATTGTTGCAAGGTTGTCTGCCAGTCGCTGCTGCGGGTGACCTCAAGTAGGCTGCGATTAAGATTTTCGCGCTCCTCAAAACCAGATCGCAATCCAAGGGCATAGTCTTGCTTGCTGCCGGAAAAGCTCAGCACCTCTATATTAGCGGTGTCGTTACGCAACAAATACCGCATCACGGCTTCGTCGTAGACAAGGGCATCGGCCTGGCCATTCTTTAATGCGCTCAATCCCGCTTCCGGATCAGTTACGCTGATCGCTCGGATTCCTCGTGTGGCAAGTGCTTGCTCACCAGTCGAGCCGCCTACTACAAGGGTCCGAACGCGGTCTAAATCTTCCACCCCATCCACTGCGGTGCGCATTTGGTTTAGGGTCACCGATGAGGCAATGGCGGCGGTAAAGCTGGAAATAGTGATGACACTCACAAACATCCAAACTGTCGCTAGCAGCCGTCCCGTGCGGGTTATGGGGGCTTTGTCACCGTAACCAACAGTAGTCATCGTTACCGCGGACCACCAAAACCCGTTGCCAATACCGTCCGCTACGCTGCCGCCAAATTGCTCAGGATTACGCTTGTGCTCGACCAGCCACAGCAGCGCGCCTACGACGAGTAGCAGAACGGCAAGAATCCCCACCGCATTGAGAAAGGCGGGAGAAATCAATTGCACCAAAAGCGTGGTCCAGCCGCTACTTTTGATCGGGGTCGCAATGCCTAGGCCGGTAGAAAAGAAGGAGTAGCTGAAGTCGATGAGTTGCTCGCGCTCAGGGGTCATGGATAGGGCGCCGACGGCAACATCGATGTTTTCATTTGCGAGGGCGTCTATTTGCGCCTTGGCTGACTTCATTGGCACCCACTGGGTTTCCCAGTTCTGCTGGCGCGCGATATTTTTCCACAATTCAACGGAAATGCCGGTCCACTCGCCCGATTCTGCTTGCATGGCGAACGGCGGCACTGATTTTACGCCGACCCGCATGAGCTGCTGGGCCTGCGCAACAGAGCTAAGGGTGCACAGTATGATTAGGGCGCCGAAAAAAGCCTTCATAATTTCTCCCAATGATATTCAATGCTCAGCGGCTGAGCATGGCATTTCTGTAAAAAATGCGGTTTACGTCAAAAAGCCATCATTCCGATCAGTTTGTCTGCCTTTTTGGCCCCGTTATTGGCTGGTTTACCGTGGTTGCAGGGCAAAATTAAACATAGCACATGCTGGAGATTTCGAGTGTTGTGCGTGGTTTTTGGCCTTTCTCAGACATTACTGGGGGTGGTCGATGTAAAGTCGATCTAGCTATTACGGATTCACTCTTTTTTGCAGCTAATCTAATTCGTTTGTTTGTGGCTTCTATAGCAGTTCTGAGGCGAAGTGTTTGACACGGCACAACAACTCTATAAGCTGATAATGTTAATTAATGTGCATTGGAATGGCGCGCCAGCTGGTGTGCGGAGGAATACGCTCGTGAATAAGATAATACCGGTCCTTTTGATGGCCTTGGCACTTGCCGCCTGTGGTGGCGGTAATTCTCCAAGTGCCCCAGCTCAAAGCCCTAATCCTAATCCGGGCAACACCGCTGATGACAAAGCGCGGGTTCAGGTGATATCGAACCGACCTGATCTGGTTTCAGCTGGTGATGTATTGATTGAGGTTGTGCTGGCGGATGCCGCAGCGGCTGATGAGTTAGTGTTACTGCGAAATAACAGTGACGTCACAAGTGTGCTGCAAGCCACAGCAGATAACCCGCTGCGTCTATTGGGCGTGGTCGACGGTTTGAGTGTGGGCGAGAACACCATTAGCGCCAATATTGGTAATAGCGTCACCGTGGTTAACCACCCGTCCGGTGGGCCAGTCTTTACTGGGCCGCATATTCAGCCTTGGGTATGCCAAGATGGCGCGGTCGATGAAGCGTGTAATCAGGCCGCCGAGTATCACTGGTTGTATAAGTCGACCAATCCGATGCAGTCTGGACTGCAAGATTACGACCCAGAAAATCCCGCGACCGATGTGGCGATGACCACAACCGATAGCGGCGAAACGGTTCCGTTTATTGTGCGCAAGGAAATTGGCTATCAGGCGCGTGATCAATACACAATTTTCACCTTGTACAAAGTTGGTGATGATTGGACGCCGGTTCAGCCTCAGCCTCAGTGGAATCGTCGCCTCTTGGTCACTCATGGCGGTAATTGCCGTGGGGACCACGATACCAGTTCAGCACGTACAGACGACTATGCGGGTACTATTCCGGGTAACCCGTTAATCGAGCAGTCTTATATTACGGCTTTGGGTCTAGGTTGGTCGGTTCTCTCTACCGCGCAGCTAAACCTTGGTCATAACTGTAATCTGAGCTACCAAGCAGAATCCTTGATGATGGCCAAGGAACGTTTTATTGAGCAATACGGTGAGCTTAGATATACCGTGGGCACTGGCTGCTCTGGCGGCGCGATTACACAAAATATGATTGCTAATGCCTATCCGGGTTTGTATCAAGGCTTGCTAACCACTTGCACCTACCCTGATGTTATGAGTACCGCAACTCAGTTTGCTGACTACCACATACTGCTAAAATATTTTGGGCTTACAGCCGACAACCCGGTGGCGCCAACAACTCGTGACGGCACGGTCTTTACTGCTTCCCAGCAGAATGAAGTGTACGGTCACTTGAACGGTATCGTAAATGCCTCACTTGCTGATTCCGCGTTGTTTGCCGAGGCGGTAGATCCTGCGTCGTCGTGCGGCGGGGTGACTGAAGAGGAGCGCTTTAATAAAGACACCAATCCCGGCGGGGTGCGCTGTGACGTGCTCACCTTTATGGAGAATATGATTGGTGCGCGCGAGCGCTACCCAGCGGAAGATCCATTGCGCGACCACTGGTCACAGATGGAGCAAGATCTCGGTTATGGTTTTGCGGGATTTCCACTGGGTAATGAGGGCGTGCAATATGGTTTAATTCCGCTGCAGCAAGGTCTCATTAGCCCCGCTCAATTTTTGGCGCTGAATACCAATATTGGCGGTTTAGATCCTAGCTTAAATGTAACCAAAGGCCGCTTAAAGCCGGATTATCCTGCGCTGCCTAACGCTTACCGTACCGGTATTTTGAACACCATCGTGAATATGGATACCGTGCCCATTATCAATATGACGGGCCCTGACCCAGGCGCTGCACATGACAGTGTGCACGGCTATTGGGTGCGCTGGCGCCTTGAGCGGGAGTTTGGTCACCGCGACAACTTTGTTCACTGGGGTGGTGCTACGGCCTTGATAGGAGACGCCAATTACATGAATCAGTCGCTGGTCGCTATGGCCTCGTGGTTGGATGCCATTGAGGCAGATGTCAGCGAGACGCCGCTGGCGCAGAAAATTATCGCTAACAAGCCGGCAAGTGTGCAGGATCAATGTAACGGCGTACCTGGCCAAATGTGTCCAGAAGAGTTAATGCTGGTATTTGGCACGCCGCGCACCCAGGCCGGTGCCGACAAGTACGGGGATCAGGTGCAGTGCCAACTGAAACCTTTCAGCCGCAGCGATGATTACGGCCCATTTGCTAGCACTTGGGGCGAAGCCGATTGGGCACTATTGGAGGAAACCTTCGCGACCGGTGTTTGTGATTGGACGAAGCGGCCACTCGAATGGCAGCGGACAGTAACGTGGTTGAAGTACCAAGACGACAAAGGTGATGTTATTACTGGTGGTGAGCAAATGACGCCGGCTGATTTCCCCGCAGGCTGGGCGAGTCCGGCCTTTTATAAAACGTGGGAGCCTACTTGGCAGCAGCCCTAAATATCGGGTGACGAGCTAGTCGGCGTGGAGGCGAGATAAGCAATTATCTCGCCTTTTTTTGTTTTATAAAGGTGGCAAGCGAGGGTGCTACTCAGGCTCTACGTCGCCTAGTAAGTTGGTGTTGATAAGAGAGTAAAGCTGCTCGGCAAGGGCTTTGAGTTGCTGTGCATCTTCTGGCGACATGGCGATTTGGCCGGTGATGTTGTCTGGCGTCTTCTTGGCGCGATCGGCGAGCCTTTTTCCCTGCGGTGTTAGCACAATGACTTTTTGGCGTGAGTCATTACTCGACTTGGCGATAGTTACTAATTGCTTACTCTCTAAGCGCTTGAGTATGGGGGTGAGCGTGCCGGCGTCAAAGCGTGTGCGCTGCACCAGATTCTTAATAATAACCGTGTCTTCATCCCACAAGGCCAGCATGACCAAATATTGGGCGTAGGTCAGCCCAAGCTGATCAAGCAGCGGTCGATACGCTCGAATCAGCGCATTGGTAGCGGAATAGAGCGAATGGCAAATCTGATTCTTGAGCTTGAGGGCGGGGATGTCAGTCAATGTTGTTCTCCGAAGTCCAAAATATTTTGCGCGCAAATCATTGACAGGTCAATGTTTGCCTGCCATTATTTTGCGCACAAAGTAATTTTGGTAATCGTGCTCCGAGCAGTCGCTCGGGGAAAATGAGAGGAATAAGACCATGAAAATCGCCTTTTCGGTAATCGGCGTTCTTGTTGTGCTGTTTTTTGCTAGGGTGATTATTCAGGGTAATCAGGTGCCTGAACTTGGCGTGAAAGACGGCAAGTTGGCGGAAATCAGCAGCAAGCCGAATAATGTTTCTAGCCAGGCGGATGACCCGGCAAAGAAAGTAGCTGCCCTGCCATTTAAAGACTCCCAAGAAAGCACCATGGCGGCCTTGAAGAGCGCGGTAGCGAGCTATGGCGGCGGAAAAATACAGGCTGAATCTGACGATTATCTTTATGTGGTATTTACAACCTCGTTAATGCGTTACCGCGACGATGTCGAGTTTTGGTTAGATACCGAAAATCAGCAAGTTCACTACCGCTCATCAAGCCGAGCGGGCTATTCAGATATGGGGCTTAACCGTAAGCGTTACGACAAAATCGCTGAATTGTATCAGGCGATTTAGCTAACAATATTTCGGCCTAAAGCTAATTAAATAAACGAATATTTTTATGCCCTGCCTGTGATCGCGGAGCAAAGTCAAAGGAGTTACTTATGTTAAAAGCACAATACACCGAGCGCGGGCCAATTCCACAGAACTCAATTACTGCCGTGGAGTTTGAGGCCCCCGCGCTGGCCGAAGACGAGGCCCTAGTAGAGTTAATCGCCTCGCCAATTAACCCCTCAGACGTACTGACCCTTACTGGCGAATACGGCATTTTGCCACCCCTGCCAGCCATTGGTGGCAACGAGGGCGTGGGCAAAATCGTGAAGCTTGGCGGCAAAGGTCCCGCTGTTGGTCAAACCGTTATGTTGCCGGTAGGTATTGGCACTTGGGCCACCCACATGGTTTGTAAAACCGCGCAACTTATTCCCGTGCCGAATGAAGCTGATCCGAAACAGCTGGCAATGATGAGTATTAATCCGCCAACCGCACTGCTGATGCTTGAGCAGTTTGTTGATCTGCAAGCGGGTGATTGGGTTATTCAAAACGCCGCTAACTCAGGAGTAGGTAGCTACCTTGTTCAGCTTGCTAAAATTAAAGGCCTGAAAACGATCAATATTGTTCGCCGCGAATCTGCTGTCGAAGGCGTAAAAAACCAAGGTGGCGATGCTGTGCTGGTCGACGGCCCTGGCCTCGCCAAGGAGGTCGCAAAGATTACCGGTGATAAACTGCCGAAGCTTGCGATTGACGCCATTGGTGGCGCGGCAACAGATCGCATTGGCGCCTGTCTCGCGGTGGGTGGCACCTTGGTGAACTACGGCTTGATGAGCGGTGAACCCTGCCAATTGTCGGCAAAATCTTTGGTATTTAGCGACGTTACGCTCAAAGGTTTCTGGTTGGCACGCTGGTTCCGCACTGCCACTCCTGAAGAGCAAATGGCCGTTTTTGGTCAGATCACGAAGTACATTATTGAAGGTAAATTGCATACCCCAATCCATGCTGAATACCCCGTTAGCGAAATCAAGCAAGCCGTTGCAGCGGCGGCCGAGGGTGGTCGTGACGGTAAGGTATTAGTGGTGGGCTGATGCTGATGTAGTACTGGTAATTGTACAGGTACAAGTGAAGAGGCGAGCCAGCAGTGGTTCGCCTTTTTTTATGTGTAATTCAGTGCTTGGCTAGGGTAGTGAGATGCAGGATATCTCCAGCCAGTTTTAAGCGGCATATGTAATGGCGCTGAGCAAACGGGTTTGTCGCGTGTGGTGAGCTAATCAGCCAAATGCTATTCTGCCACGAATTGAGCGATAAAAATGGCGAGAGTAAATGACGGGCAATTGTAATATCATCTACATTTCCCACGGCGCTGGGCCAATGCCCTTGCTAGGCGATCCCGGTCATAGTGAAATGGTGGCGAGCTTGCAAATCCTTGCCAAGGGCATGGCAAAGCCAAGCGCGGTGCTTGTTATTAGCGCCCACTGGGAGGCGCAAATTCCCACTATCACCGCCGGCAAAAAACCACCGCTAATTTATGATTACGGCGGCTTCCCGCCTGAGGCCTATCAAATTCAATATCCTTGCGCGGGGGAGCCAAAGCTTGCAAGGAAAATACATCGAGCACTTACTGATGCAGGTATTACCGCTACGACTGACCCCCGGCGTGGCTACGATCACGGTATGTTTGTACCGCTGAAAATAATGTACCCAGACGCTGCAATACCCTGTGTACAACTCTCATTGAAACAATCATTGAATGCCGCTGACCACCTTGCAATAGGCCGCGCCTTGCAATCACTGCAATGGGACAATTTACTCGTGATTGGCTCAGGCGCGTCGTTTCACAATATACCGGCATTCTTTTCGGCAGCGCCAGATGAGCTCGATCAGAAAAATGCAGCCTTTGAAAAATGGTTAACTGAAACCCTCGCCAGTGAGGGCATAAGTGAAGCTGACCGAAACACACGCTTAACACATTGGGAAAACGCACCCTTTGCTCGTTTTTGTCACCCAAGAGAAGAGCATCTACTGCCGCTGCACGTTTGTTATGGCATGGCTGAAAGTGCCTGCGACGAAGCTATCCCAACAACAATTATGGGTAAGCAGGCACTGATGTTTCGGTGGTCAGTTGAGGATTGAATGCGGGTTGGTTTTCCGCGATATGGGATTGTTGGCGATCAGTTCGTTGCGGCGGGTCGAGTGATGTACCGCTTGGTCGAGGTTGAAGCCTTTGAGGAAAGCTGCCTCCGCCGATCCACCAGCAGCCTCAAAATCAAGCAGCAAATCCCTTCGGTGTCGTCCATTTAAGGGGGGCACCGTCGCTAAGCATCACTAGCTCAGCGCTGGAACGACAAAGAAGGTTAAATATATCAAAAAAGCAACATTTAAGTTGCTTTTTCTGTTTCTGATGTGGCGAACCACGCAAAAGCAACTAATAAGTTGCCTTTGGTGGCGTGGGCAACTAATGTATTGCTATTATCAGTAAAAGCAACCTACGTGTTTACAGCGATGAATTCGATACTCGACCAAATAAAACAGCGGCGACTGACGCTAGGCCTCAAACAGAACGATATGATGTTGCGGGTAGGTGTATCTCGTCAGCAATATCAGCGCCTGGAGTCCAAAGGAAATCCTCGATTAGACACCTTGGAGTTGATCGCGAAGGGTTTGAATAGCGAACTTATGCTCATACCAAAGGAAAAGCTTGGCGCGGTTATGGCCCTACTTGAACAGCAGAGTTCCGAGTCAGGCACGATAAATGTGTCTCAGGCGGAAAAGCCTTTAAATGAAGAAGCGAAGAAAAGTCTTTCAGATGATCCGTGGCAGGATTTACTGGGGGATGAATCATGAGCGAAGCACAAGTCGATGAAATAAATGTACTCAAGTTGAGCTTGCACGAAAGGCTGCTTGGCTATTTGGCTGGCTTTCAAGGCGGTAGAAATGTGCTGAGCTTCGCCGATGAATTCAGAAGTGATGCAGCTCGTCCTACATTTAGTTTGATTACCCACCCAGCGTTTCCTCGTTCCGAAAAAATAATGTCGGAGCCGTGGGCAAGAAACCAAAGATTGCATCCTACGCTCTCCAATTTACTTCCGGAGGGATCCTTGCGGGAGTTGATTGCGCAAGGGCTCAAAGTCCACATCGACAACGAGTTCCATCTTCTCTCATATTTAGGTGCTGACCTCCCAGGCGCTTTGGTCGCTGAGCCGATGGAGCCTGACGATGTTCCTGATAGTGTTCTCAATTCTCACGGCAAAGCTCGTGCAATAAGGTTTGACAAAGTATCGCCAGAAAATAAATTTTCCCTGGCTGGCGTTCAGATGAAATTTTCTATGAAGGAAAGGGATGGCCGCTACAATCTTTCCAAAGGCGATGTCTTGGGGGATTGGATTGTAAAAACCCCGTCCACTAAGCATAAAGATGTGCCAGTGAACGAATACACCGCAATGAAACTTGCGGAATTAGTTGGCGTCAACATTCCAGAAATTAAGCTTGTCGAATTGAGCAAGCTCGACAATCTTCCTCAGATAAACCTGCCTGATGAAAAACTAGCCTTCGCAATCAAGCGGTTTGATCGCGATGATAGTGCGCGTATCCATACGGAAGACTTTGCCCAGGTACTAGTTAAATACGCCCATGAAAAATACAACTCAGCAAACTACGAACAAATCGGCAGGATCATCTACGGTTATTCTGGTGACGGATTGGCCGATGCACAACAATTCGCAAGGCGCTTGTTAACTAACATACTTCTCGCCAACGGTGATGCACATCTAAAAAATTGGAGTTTGATCTATTCAGATAAAATCACACCAAGGATTTCGCCAGCCTACGATATTGTTACTACAAGCGTATATATCGATGGCGAGCGTAATTTCGCACTCAATTTAGCAAAGACTAAAGATTGGTATGAGGTCTCAATGGCAAGTTTTCAGTTGTGGGCTGATCGTGCAGAAATTCCATGGAGAGTAATTAAACCTCACTTAGATGACGTTATGGACAAGGCCAGAACTCTTTGGCGAGAAGCAATTGAAGATCTTCCAATGAATGAGATGCACAAGAAAAAATTGGAGGAGCATTGGGGCAAATTGCATGAGGATTTTAGAATTAAATAGATTTTGAAAGTGGCAGGATTGCTAAACACTTCGCCTAGCAATCGACGATACTTCAAGCTATATACTTTTCCCGCCGTTCCGAGCAACGTCTTCGCGGATCCACCGCCAAATCAAACAAGGTGAGATGAGTGCCGTTCCCCGACTATGGGGCACAGCCGATGCCCAAGAATCCTATGGACGCTACAGACACAAAAAAACCCAGATTTACTGGGGTTTCAGGCCTTCCTTGGTCTCCCTTGGAAGTATTTTTGGTGGGCCGGCGTCACTTTAA
>NZ_JBFJWS010000043.1:0-17412 GCF_041623545.1 Zhongshania sp.
CGACTACGAGGGCACGGGAATCGGTTTGGCTATTTGTCGGCGGATAATGGATGAATGTGAGGGTCGAATAGAAATCCACAGCGAACAGGGCAATGGCTGTGAGATTCGCGTCTACTTGCCGGCCGCCGAATATTAATTATTGGTCGTCTGGTGTTTTTGCCGGTAGGTGAATTTTCGAGAAAATGTGTTCACTAGACCTCTGGTCGGTCTGCCATAGTGTATGTGCAAGTACGGCCGCAGTGCGGCGGCTGCGCTCAAGATGACGATTGAAGCGGCGGCAATGGCGACAAATCATCAGGTGCAGGCGAATATCGATGCGTTTCCAGCTGTGGTGCTGAGCATCGAGATGATCGCTGGCAAGATCGGTAAACTGCTTGCAGTTCAGCATTCGCCGGTCTCCTGATAGTGGTTGATTGTGGCCATCAGTCGCAGCCTAGCGCGGTGCAATAGCACTCGCACATTTGCCTCGCTAATGATTAAAGTCTCAGCAATTTCGCTCAATGCAATTTGCTCGACATCCCGCAATAAAAATACCGCTTTTTGATTCTCCGGTAACACCGTTAATGTGTGTTCGATGCACTGGCGCAGCTGGTCTTCCTGTAACATCAGTTCTGGGGTATTGATGTCCCAGTGCGATGGCGGGTTGCTCCAGTGCCCGCTGCTGTTAAAGTTGTCGGGATCGACACTTTGCACAACCTCGTCAATATCCCCGTAACTACTATGGCGCTTCTCGCGGCGCAGTCGTGACTTTGCTTCGTTGCTCACGATTTGAATCATCCATGTCGACAAGCTAGAGCGCCCCTCAAATTTGGCAATGGCCTTATAAATTGATGCCCATGCCTCTTGCGTAACGTCCTCTGCAAATACGTCGCCGGCGATCGCCCGAGCGATGATGAGCAATTTGCCGTGATAAGCGCTGATCAGTAATTTAAAGGCGCTATTGTCTCCAGACTGCAGGCGCGCAATAAATTTAGGATCATTGATGAACTGTGACACGGAGACTTCCAAACCCGGATTATGCCACTAGTGTCACTGATCTCGCTGTGTTCGCGCAAGTAAGCCATCACATTTTCTCTATAGAGCCCTGCTTAGCTTTTCGCTTGTGGGCAAAACCGGCGCGCAAATATACAGCCTAGCCAGTAATCTGCGCTGACATAGCGACCCCCACCCAAGGCAATTAATGCCAAAAGCATCAATAAATACGTCGCGGCGAACTCAATGCCATTGTTGAGCACGACAATATTGCCGCTTGAGGTAAGCCAATCGTAATTGCCATGGGTCTCAAGGAGGGATCGAGCGGCAGCGAGCTTGTCAGCCGACTCTGCAACTCTCGCATTGGCGAAGGGCGCGCTGTTATCTGCTATGGCCTGCCAGCCAAATTGCCAATGCACGCTAATAGCAGCAACAACCATGGTGATGGACAGGGGAATGGCAATCCAACGAGTAGCGAGGCCAAGCAGTAACAGGGCGGCGCCGAGCACTTCTGTCGCGGTCGCCAAGAAGGCCAGTGCGGCGGGGAAAGGTAGGCCCAGTCCCCAATCGTTATTGCCGAACCATTCGGCGGTCGCCGCGAAGTTCGCCATCTTTGTGCTACCGGCCATCCAGAAAACGGGCACTAAATAAAGTCGCAGGCCCAGCGCTGGCAGGCCGTCGATACCTGTTATGCATTGGCCGAGCTTATTTTGCCAGTGGTGTATGTGGCGGAAAAAATCCAGCATGAAAATTACTCCGTAAAGGGAGGCAATGCAGTGCTTGCCTATTCGCTGGCGATGAGACGCAGAACACCCAAACTTGTTACAAAAAAGAATACTGATTTATTTGTGCTCGCTTTGTAACGCTTAGCGACGAGACTCCTCTAATGGTGAGTGTCGTCATCTGACGACCAATTGAAAACTTCATTTATACAAGGTGACAAGAACATGAAAAAAACTGCAATGACTGCGTTCAGTGCTGCAATGCTTGCTTCATCAATGGCTTCTGTTGCAGTAGCCGATACCAATCCCTTTGCCGCCAAGGTAATGAGCAGCGGCTACCAGTTGAATAATGACGCCAAAGTCGCTGAAGGCAAGTGTGGAGAGGGTAAGTGCGGTGGCGATAAAGCCGTGAAAGAAGCCCAGTGCGGTGCTGACAAAGCGGCCAAAGAAGGTAAGTGTGGCGAAGGTAAGTGCGGTGGCGATAAAGCCGCGAAAGAAGCCAAATGCGGCGCTGACAAGGCGGCGAAAGAAGGCAAGTGTGGCGAAGCTAAGTGCGGCGCTAAAAAGTAATTATGTTGTCATCGCCTACTCCCTAGTCGCCTGACGGGCTGGGGAGCAGGCTATTTTTAGTATGGGCAATCGCGCTGGCCTATTGGTCGCAGCCTCTTTATAGTGTGCCAGCTCACCTCGCGACTGCGGCGAGGCACTATTGAGACCTGGCTTTGTTCAATATTTCTGTATCTAAAAAACAACTGCTTACGGGCTTGGCGCTGTCCTTGCTGACGGTGCTATTGTCGAGCACGGTGGCGGCAGTGGGCAAGCATGTCTCGCAAGAAGTTCATGTTTCCAGCATTGTGATGGTGCAATACGGTATTAGCTTTTTGTTTGCGCTGCCTTCAATAATGCGTGCAGGTCGAGGCAGTTTGAGGACACGCCGTCCGGGTTTACATATTATTCGGGGGCTAAGCGGTTGTGCGTGCTTCTATCTTTTTTACCTCGCGCTTAGTCGCATATCCTTGGTGGAGGCAACACTCTTGCGGGTTTCAGCCCCCTTAATGGTGCCGCTCGTCATCTATATGTGGTTCAAACAAGGTGTTAGTCGTCATGCATGGCCCCCATTGATTATCGGTTTTCTCGGGGTGGTTTTGGTCTTAAAACCTGGCTTTAGTGGTTTTAGTGTTTGGCATGTGATGGCACTGTTATCGGCTCTGGGCTTTGCTGTTTCGATGGTGAGTACTCGAGAATTAATGCAGAGCGAGCCGCAAAATCGTATTTTGTTCTATTATTTTTTAATTTCAGTCATCGTCACCCTGCCGTTTTTCTGCTGGCATTACCAGCCAATTCCAATCACAGCGTGGCCGGGCTTAGTGTATATGGGCGTGGTAATTTACCTTGGTTTTGTTCTCTACACGTCGGTCTACCGCTATATTTCAGCCGCGGTGTCGGCACCGATTAATTATTTTGCGGTTGTCTTCAGTGGCCTTATAGATTGGCTGGTCTGGGATCATATTCCAGACCAGCTCACGCTGCTTGGCATTGTCTTTGTGGTTATTGGCGGGGTTCTGGTATTGCGCAGCCCGCCCGAGCCCGAAGGTCGCACTTAAGGTTTTCGTTTACGAGGGGTAAAGTGGCGAGAGTGCAGGGCTTGTTATTTTTACGTTGGCATTTGCTCTACATTTTTTTACGGCGTCAAGCAGCGCTTTGGTGTCAATGACGTCACTGTGCCCGCCGAACAGTTGGGCATCGAGCGCGTGGCAATAGACTCGGAGTTCATCGGCACACATAGCCAGCTGACTTAGACTTAATGGCCGTTGATAATAACACTGCCCCCAGTGTATGAGTGCAGCGCGTAGACTCGACGCATCGCCGCCAGTCTGTATGCATTTTTTGAGTTTGCTAAAGGCGGTTGCTTCGCTGCCGCTGTGTGGTGTGGTCGCTTTACTTGGGGTCTCGGTTTTACGAGCGCGGTACCAGGCTGCCGCAAAGCCAATATTACTTAGGCTGAGCGCGCTTATAATTATCCATAGCAGCGGGCTGGTGGGGGCATAGTCTGCCATGGCTGATTGTGTTGAGGACTCCGCTGCTAGCGGAAGTGTAGCGTTTTGGGTCGTCTCGGTCAGTGGCGTGGATGCGCCAATTAGCGGCGGTGCTGAGACCGTGAATCGACGCTCCGGCAGTATAGCGACCTCGGCTTTGTTGGTGACGGTGTTCCACCATGGTATGCGCACTTCGGGCAAAATAAACTCGCCGGCTTTGGTTGGAATAATGGCCATTGACTCACTGCGGATGCCGCTCCACTTCGATTGCTCATCGGCTTTTTCAATCTTGGCTTGATCGGGATAGATTTTGGCATTGTCGAGTTTGTAGCTCGGCAGTGCAGGTAACTGCGAGCCTAGTAAGCCAACAGCCTGTACATTGACTGTGCGGGTAATGGAGTCGCCAATTTGAATGTCATCGAGATCATTGCTCCAACTTTCTGTTAAGACAAGTTCTTTGGCTGGCAGCCATACCGCGCCCTTAAACTCGGCCGGCGGCGGCTGAATACGTAGGCGATGTTCTTGACTACGTTTAACTACCAAACGACCGGGGTCGAGCATCGATGGGCGATAGCCTTCAACCCGTGCCTGCAGGGTCAGCGCTGGAATCGTCAGTTCTCCACTCGTTTGCGGGTAAATGGAATAGCGACGTTCAATGACTTGGTAATAGCGGCCGTCGACCAAGGTTTGATAGCGCTGCTCGCCAGTGGCTTCTACCACGGCGTCGTCGACCTCGGGGGCCTCCAACGAGGCGTCGAGAAAATTGATTGAGGTAAATATTTTTACCGTGTACTGCAGTTCGGCTTGAACATAGGCTGTGCGTGGGGTGACGTCGGACTCTAAGTAGACGCTATCGCCATTGCTACCGCGGGATTGATTGCTAGCTTTGTCGACTGTAATCGTTAACGCGCGGGTCTGATATTTGCCCATGGGAATGGCTGGAATGGTTAAATTACCTTCGCGCTTTGGCGCGAGGGTGTAGTCCCACTGGCGGCTGCTGTTCACCTTGCCATTTATGATATTGGTGCGGCTACTTTGTTGGCGGCTGATAACGTGGAAATCCTTTTCGAGGGCGCTGACATCGGGCTCGCCAGTAAATAAGATCGTGTCCGCGACCAGTGACAGAATAAATGTCTCTTCACTCGAAATGTGGCTGCGATCGACACTTGCACGCACATTGGTTTCGGCTGTAGCAGCGGCTGTCCAGCCGAGTAAATACAATATTAAAAGACTGAAGGTGGCAGTCTTTAGTGGCGGAAAACCAAGTGTGCGAAAGTTCATATTCTTGCCTATTGGGCGCTGGGTTCGGGCAAATATGCCGCAATTAATAAGGCGCATAATCCTCCCTCTCGATCTGCTTGCCACGCTGCTGGCGTTGCTGCTGTTGATATTGAAATTTATTGCGTAACAGATTGCCGGGATTGTCTGGAATTTGCCGCAACAGTAGTTCCCGGGATTGGTCTTCCTCACTGAGAGGCTGCTGGCTCTCCGCAACGTTGGCTGGTGTAGTGCTTTCCTCGTGATTGGCTTCGCCGTCGGTTGTTGGTGCTGGCTTTTGTTCGGCCGCTTGCTTGGCGTAATCCTCCGCTAATTTAGCGTCACGTTGTTCAGCCTCCTGCGTTTCCTTTTGTTCAGCATTATTTTCAGCTTTATCCTGTGACGAAGTGTTTTCCTGATCTTGATTGCCTGGCTTTTCCTTGTCTTGGGCTTTTTCCCCTTCACTGCCTTGGCTTTGCTGTTCTTGGTTAGACGGGTCTTGCTGTTGCCCGTCTTGGCTTTCTTGATTTTGCTGGTCCGATGACTGGGATTGCTGATCCTTGTTTTGATCTCCTTCGCCAGATTGATTTTGCTCCTGCTGTTCTTGCTGCTTTTTTAGTTGCTCAACAATTTTCTTATTGCGCTGGGCATCACTTAGCTCGGGATCTTGAGTCAGGGCTTGCTCATATGCGGCAATGGCCTCGTCTAATTTTCCGGCCTTAGCTAAAGCATTGCCACGGTTATACGCTGCATCACTGCCTGGAAGCTTCGCGTAGCTTTCGGCAGCAGCGGTATAATCGCCGGCGCGATACTGGGCGCTAGCCTTCCACGCGGGGTCATTAAAGTGTTCCGCTGCAGCGGCGGGGTCGCTCTCAAATAAGGCGGCACCGCGTTGATCTGGGGTTTGCCACAGCGAGTCGAAGTCTATGGCGTGGGCCTGCTGGGGCTGACCGACTACGAGTAGGGGCAGTAGTAGGCTTGGCAGCCAGTTGCGCCGAAAACCGAGTAGCGCAATCGGGAGCAGCAATAATACCAGCCACGCGCCAGCATCTACCCATTGATCAAAGTGGCGGTCAGAAAAGGCACTGGATTTATCTTGGGCATTTTCAGCCAAGGTCGCAGCGTCGGGATTCAGGGCGCGAATATCGCTGTCGTCTAAGCTCAGCTCGCGATACACGCCGCCGCCTGTGCTGGCTAGTGCCTTTAATTCACTGCTGCTAAGGGCGGGCACAATAATATTGCCGCTATTGTCTTTGGCAAAGCCGCCGTCGGGCAGGGGGATCGGCGCACCGTCGCGGCTGCCTACCGCGAGTACTGATAGGGTGTAGGGGCTATCCTTGAGAAAGTTTGTTAAACCTTTTAATTGCGAAGCGTTAACGCCGTCGGATATCAGCAATATTCTGCCGTCGCCGCCGCTTTGGTCTAATAGGTCTTTAGCCAGTATTAAACCTGCTAAGGGGTTGCTACCGGTCTGGGGCATCATTCCTGGATGCAAGCCAGGAATCAGTGTGAGTAAGGTATTGATGTCGTCGGTCAGTGGTGCAACCACAAAGGCGTCGGCAGCAAATACCACCAAGCCAGTTTGGCCGTCTTGGCGCAGTTGTAATAAATCCCGGAGTTTAAAGCGGGCTTGGCGAATACGTGACGGCTGAATATCCTCGGCCAACATCGAGGGTGATAAATCCAATACCACTACGAGGCCGTCACTGTTTTTGTAGAGCGGGGTGGGCGCTTGCTGCCAAGCCGGACCAAGCAAGGCCAGCCATGCGAGTAGCGCGGCGAAGAGTGAGAGTGCGATCGAGCGCGCGGGCTTGTCGGTGCGTTGGCCGTCAAGTAAGTAGGGCAGCAGACTAGGATCGATATGTTTGTGCCAAGCGCCCTGTTGGCGACTTTGCTTGGCAAGTAATAGTGCGGCGATGAGCAGTGGAATGATTGTCCACAGCAAGTCTGGGCGAATCCAGTGTAGGCTTGGCAGATTCATTGCGTGGCCTCATTTTTGTTGCTTGGCGTGTTGCCGCGCATGACCAAGCTTGGCAGTGCGCGGCTGAGCCCAAGTATCAGCCAAAGTGCAGCGGCGGCGAGGAGTGGCCAATGTAGCAGTGAGCGTTCAGGCCTGAGCATTTCCTGCTCTTGCTCCACGGGTTCCAATGCCGCGATGGCCGCGTAGGCCGCCTGAAGTTCGGCTGGGTTGCGAGCGCGGTAATACGCGCCGCCGGTACTGTCGGCAATACTTTGCAAAGTACCCTCGTCTAGGTCTGCGGAGGGGTTTACGGTGCGGGCGCCAAAGTTGCTGCCGAATATGCCGGGGACGCGCATCTCGGTGGCGCCAACGCCTATGGTGTAGATTTTAATATTTTCCGCGGCGGCTAATTTACTGGCTTCAAGGGGTTTTAAGTTGCTGGCGGTGTCAGCGCCGTCGGTGAGTAAAACCACTACGCGGCTGTTTTCGGGGCGATCCCGCAGCCGTTTAATTGCAAAACCAATGGCGTCTCCGATAGCCGTTTGTTTACCGGCAAAGCCGACTTGGGCCTCGTTCATCAAGGTATTAACCGTGTCGAGATCAAAGGTCAGCGGTGACTGAATATAGGGCTGTGAGCCAAATAGTATTAGGCCGAGCTTGTCGCCACGGCGTTGCTCAACAAATTGATTTACTACCGCTTTGACGACAGCAAGGCGGGGTAGAGCTTCGCCTTGGATAATCATGTCTTCTTGGGACATCGAACCGGATATATCGACGGCCAGCATTAAGTCTCGGCCATTGGTGGGCATGGCAACGGCGTCGCCAATCCAGATCGGTCTAGCGCCGGCCGCAAGCAGGGCCAACCACAGCAAGCTCATTAAAAGTAAATTGAATTTATTACCGCTTACAACTGGGGTGTTTTGTTCACCACTTAAGCTGCGCAACTGGGCAAAGAACGGAACTCTAAGCGCGGCGACGCTGCTGTTACTCCGAGCTTTTGACAGCCAGCGTACAAGTACGGGCAGAGGGAGTAGCAGAAAAAGGAATGGCCACTGAAATTCAAACATAATGACTCCGGTGCCGTTTGATCCACAGTCGCGCCTGCACCAATAACTGTTGGCGATCTAGCGCTGGTGCCTGTGCTTGATAGGCCGCGGCGGTCAGTGCGTCGAGCTGGGGTTGATTAAAAGCGGGTTTATCGCCACAGCTATTTAATAGAAATGCTTGCCACTGCGCGCCGCTGAGACCGGCTACGGATGAGGTATTGCTTGATCGAGCGTGAATGGCTACCCGGCGCAGTAATTGATTGAGCTCACGGGCAAACTCGGCGTCATCGGTAATGCCCTGTAGCGTCGTCAATTCCATTTTTGCGGCGCGGCGGTAGGCGGTGCGCTTGCGGTAGCGCCACCACAACCAGAACGATAGCGCGGCAAGGCTAACTGTCAAAACCAATAATGCCCACCAGCCCGGTGCCCAAGGAAAATTGGCTACCGGTGGTGGCAAATGAATATCCGCGAGCTGGTCTAGTGGATTGGCGCCGATGGCTGATTGACTTGGGCTGGGAGTATTCATAGTGGCATTGTCATGACAGGCTTCATTTGCCCATCATGCCCCGTTGCAAAAGATCAAAAAATGGCGCATCGGTGGTGAGTGCAATGTGATGAATGCCGGCGCGGCGAAAACTCGCTTTTAAGGCGAGCTGCCGCTGCTCATGACGGTCGTGAAATTGTTGGCGGATACCGGCACTAAGCATTAGCTGTAGTCGCTCTCGGCCATTGCTCACTGGGTACATGCCAGATAGCGGTAGGTTCTCTTCCAGCGGGTCGCCAATCGAAATAGCGATGACATCGTTGTGTCTTGCGATTAAATGCAGTTGGCGCTCGGCGTCTTGATCAAAGCCATTGAAATCGCTGAGTACATATACCGTGGAACCTGGCCGAGTGATGCGCCGCAACTCTTCAAAGGCCTTGGCGAGGCTTTCCGGCGGGGTAATGCTGTCGCCTGAGTATGCTGGTTTTTCGGCTAGCTGCCGGTTGTAGTCGGCGGCCGTGTGTATGAAATTCAGCACCGCGCGGTGGCTGCGTCGGGGCCGAACTTCGCGGTGTTCGCTGTCGGTAAATACCAAGCCACCAACACGGTCATTATTGTCTAGGCCTGCCCAGGCGAGGGTGGCCGCAACGTGGCAGGCCAGTACCGATTTAAAACAGTGGCGACTACCAAAAAACATGGCATTGCGCTGATCGAGACAGAGCACTACTGGGCGCTCTTTCTCCTCTTCAAAAATTTTAGTGTGTGCTTTAGATGTACGTGCCGTGACTCGCCAGTCGATATGACGAATTTCGTCGCCGCCTTGATATTCACGCACATGGTGGAAGGCCAAACCGCGGCCCTTGACTGGCGAGGCGTGACTGCCGCTCTGTTTGGCAAAGTGACGCCGCCGAGGCGTGGCGCGCAATTGGGCACCGGCAAAACGGGTGTGGATCAGGGTTTGCTGATCCACAATAGCGCCCTGCACTGGCGCGCTAAAATTGCCCCGTGGCAAGCTGCTCATGCCACCGGCACCACCTGTAGAAGGCGGTCGATAATATGGTCTTTGCGAATGCCGTCGGCCTCGGCTTCGAAGCTGAGAATCAGGCGGTGACGTAGAACGTCGTGGGCAACCGCTTGCACATCGTCGGGGCTGACGTAGTCGCGGTCGTTGAGCCAAGCGTGAGCGCGGGCGCAGCGATCGAGGGCGATCGTCGCGCGAGGGCTGGCACCCACTTCTAGCCAGCCGGCTAACTCCACGTCGAGGCGAGCTGGTTCGCGGCTGGCAATGACCAGCTGAACCATGTATTCCTCAACGGCTTCGGCCATGTGCAAATTGAGTATTTGCTCCCGTGCCGCCAGCAAAATATCTTGGCTTAATGGCTCGGGTTGATGAACCTCACCTTTCGCTTCGGCGCGCACCCGGCGCAGTATCTCTAGCTCGGCAGCCGCGTCGGGGTAGGCGACGTTGACATGCATTAGAAAGCGGTCGAGCTGGGCTTCAGGAAGAGGGTAGGTGCCTTCTTGCTCTAAAGGGTTCTGGGTGGCCATAACCAGAAACAAGGGCGGCAGTTGTAAGGTGTTACTGCCGACACTGACTTGGCGCTCGGCCATGGCCTCTAATAGTGCAGATTGCACCTTGGCGGGGGCCCGGTTGATTTCGTCGGCGAGGACTAAGTTATGGAAAATTGGCCCGGGTTGAAATTCAAAGGCGCCAGTCTCGGGCCGGTAAATGTCACTGCCGGTGACATCTCCTGGCAATAGGTCTGGGGTGAACTGAATGCGCTGAAAGCTTGCGGCGATACCGTCTGAGAGGGTTTTTATAGCCTTGGTTTTGGCCAGCCCCGGCGCGCCTTCAACCAGTAAATGGCCGTCGGCCAAGAGCGCGATTAGCAGGCGGTCGACCAAGCTTTGCTGGCCAATAATTTGCGATGTTAGCCAATTACGTAACTGACCAATAGCGTTTTTTTCCGTCATTGAGGGCGGTCCCTTAGCGAGCGAGTTTTGTGTTGCCGATATGTGACACTAGAAATGGGGGTTTGATCATTTATTTCAAGGCTAAATTGCGATTAAGCCTGTGCGACTTGGCATTGAGCGGCTTGATCCAGCGCTGCAAAGGACTCTAGCAAGCAGTGGCGATAGAGCTCGGGCTCACGCAAGGTTTTGGGGCTGCTCAATACCGACAAGCTCAGTACGCCATTGTAGCTCATGGCAACATGGAATAAGCCTACGTGATCCATGATCAAGCCGAGGCCGAGCATGTCCACCAATTTGGCGTCGTTAAAATACAATGGTACCGGTGGTCCCGGCACATTACTGACAAAGGTGCAGGCGGGCATCGCGAGGCCGCCGGGCCAGTAAGCGAGCGCCGACAAAGTGCGCAGCGCAGCCGCTTCTAGACTGCTTGGTAACACTCGGAAAATATTGCTTAAGGTACTGCGCCCAATATTGTCACTGAGTTTTTTAGCGGCGTTAGCGGCGTCGCGCACCGCCACTAAGCGTTGCAGCGGATCTTCGATATCGGTGCGCAGATTGCCAATCAACATACTAATGGCGTTACCGCAGCTATCGTGGTCCTTGCTACGTACATTCACTGGGACAAGGGATGCCAGTGAGTTTGTTGGTAGTTGATCGAGTTTAATTAAATAGCTACGCAGGGCACCGCCGACAACACAAAGAATGACGTGGTTGACCGTTGTGCGAGGGAATAATCGGCGAATAGCGCGCAGTCGTGTGAAGTCAAAGCGGGCCACCATCACCTGCCGCTGGCCGTCGATACGGGCATTAAAGGGCGACTTTTGCCAGCTGAGAGGCGGGGCGTGATCTGTTGGCACTTCTTGTAATTCTCGACGTAGCTTGGGTATCAATTGCCGGGCCTGAGTAAAAAGCTGCTGAGGTTTGCGCAGATTGTTGAAATAGGCGTTGCGGGTGACCGCCCATTTCGAGGGCGGTGCCTCGCCCTGCCAAGGATCAGTGACGGCCACGGGTTTAAACGCTTGGGGCTCGACGCCATGTAATGCGGCGAGGATATCGGTGCCGGAGACGCCGTCCAGCGCGGCATGGTGCACCTTCATATAAATTCCAAAACTGCCCTTGGCATAGTGGGGGAGTTTGTCGAGCCCGTGAATGACGTGGGCCTCCCACAGGGGGCGCTGCATGGCTATTGGCTCGGCGTGGAGCTGGGCGATAAAACTGTGAAACTCGGACTCGCTGGTCTTACGTGGTAGATCGTGACTGTGAATGTGATTGTCGAGTTGAAAGTCTTTGTCTTCCAGCCAGTACGGTTGATCGAGGTTATAGGGCACGGTTAATAGGCGTCGCCGAAAGACCGGGGATACTGACAAGCGCTGCTGGATACTGCTGCGAATCTCCTGCAAGCGGAATTTTTTGTGCTTGGTAGTTTGCGGGGTATATACCATAAGTGCGGCGATATGCATGGGCGCATGTTGGCGCTCATTGTGGGCGAAGAGGGCATCGAGGCCATTGAGCTGCTGCATTGCGAATCCATCCATTATTGTGTGAACACGTCTTGTTTTTGCACAAGCGCGTATAACAAGCTTACAGACAGAAAGTGACGGCGTTATTGCGGTGCTGGCGCGGCAAGTGCCGTCACTAACTAGTGCTTAAGTGACAGCAATAAACAGGCCACGTTCAATGACGAGAGGACTTAAGCTCGGTGGCTGATCACTCTAATAGAGACATCCGCGCTGAGCGCGAGTTGTTCTAGCTTGGCGGCTCGCTCCCGTCCAGCTTTGCTGGCGCGGTAGAGGTGGGGTGTCATAATCAGTAGCTGTTCAAATAATTCGGCGCTCAATACGGGGGTGGTAAATTGCAGTGAGCGTTCACTACTAAGCTGCCACTCATTGCTAATGCCAGCGCTAAGACTGGAAGGTGGGGAGCGTTTAACGTCCTCGTAAATTTGTTGGCGTAGTTCGATTAAATGCTCTGGTCCGGGGTCGACCATAATGATGTGGCCTCCAGCTTTGACAACCCGCTGGAACTCGCTAAAGACTGGAAAGCCAAAGGTGCACAGCAAAATGTCCTGGCTATTGTCGGGCAAGGGGATTTGTCTATTGCTGGCCACCAAACCATTGAGGCCGACATTGCGGCTGCGGGTGGCGCGCACGGCCCATTTGGAAATGTCTAAACCGGTAGCGGTAAGCGCAAGTTCTGGTCTGGCAGCGAGTAAGCTGTTGCACACGGTATTGAGGTAGTAGCCTTCGCCACAGCCTGCATCGAGAATGCTCAGCGCGCTGTTTTTGGTACTCAGCTCGCCAACTTTTTCTGCCAATGCGTGGCCGAGTGGCGCGTAGGCGCCGCTATCTAAAAACTGACGGCGAGCCTGAATCATCACTTGGCTGTCGCCGGGGTCCAGAGATTTTTTGTTTTGCACTGGGAGTAGATTGACATAGCCTTGCTTGGCGATATCAAAACAGTGATTGTTGCTGCAACGCCAAGTTTTAGCGTCGCGATGTAATGGGTATTGGTCCAGCGGGCAGAGCATGGTTTCTAAGGCAAGGAGCGGCATGGCTGGTCCATTTTTGATAGGGCGATAAAAATTGCTGCGGTGGATTGCCCGCTATTATGCCACTTTGACTGCAAAGCCGAGGCGATATTTTTTAGTCTGCTGCAACGGCTCGGGTCTGGCACCAGGCACGCAAGGCGTCGAGTTGTTCGCTCATGGTCACGGATAGCGGCACCGTGGCGTCGATTTCGGCAATAATATGGGCCGTGCATAAATCTTCATTGCGCGCATTCGCCGAGTAGCGTGCCGCGACAATGGCCTGCTCAATTTCGGCGCCAGTGAAACCGCCACTGGCCGCGCTCAGCTCGGCACAGCGAAAATTGCTCAGTGGGTAGCCGCGTTTCTCAAGGTGGATGGCAAAAATTTGCTGGCGGACTGCCTCGGAAGGTAAGTCGACAAAGAATACTTCGTCGAGGCGGCCCTTGCGAATCAGTTCCGGGGGCAGGCGCTGAATTTTATTGGCGGTGGCAACAATGAAAACGGCTTTTTGGTGTTCGGCCATCCAGGTGAGCAAGGTTGCTAGTATTCGCTTTGATGTGCCGCCGTCGTGGTCGTCACTGCCGATGCCTTTTTCGATTTCGTCTATCCACAGCACGCAAGGCGCCATGGTTTCGGCAAGCTTTAAGGCCTCGCGCACGTTGCGCTCAGATTCGCCAAAAAATTTATTGTAGAGCGCGCCCATGTCCATGCGCAGCAAAGGCATGCCCCATAGGCCGGCAACGGCTTTGGCGGCTAAACTCTTGCCGCCGCCCTGCACGCCCACTAGCATAATGCCTTTGGGAGAGTCTGCGCCGCCCTGTTGAAAGGCGAGTTCGCGCTTACTTAGCCAATCTTTGAATTTGTTCAGGCCGCCGACATTCGCAAAGTTCTCCGTGTCGTATTCAAAGCTCAGGACGCCGTCCATATCCAGTAATTCAAACTTGGCTTTATTTACGTCACTGAGGTCGGAGTGGGTGATTGCACCATCTTGGAAAATGGCGCCTCTGGCGAGCTTGCGGGCGTCATCGAGGGACAGTCCGCGCAAATTGCTGATGAGTTTGTCGAGGGCGTCTCGGTCCGTTTTAACTTTACGGCCTGTTGTGTCGCTGAAGCGTTGTGCCTCTTTGTAAATGGCGGCGCGGAGCTTGTGATCTTCAGGCATTGATAAGCTGAAGCGGGCGCTGTGGCGTTTGAACTCGCTGGGAATGCTAAAGGCGTGACTAATAAAAATAAGAATTTTACCGCTGTCTTCCGCCTGCATGGCAATTTCTTTGATCAGACGGATATTGCGGGGTTCGTCATTGAGGTAGGGATGAAAATCACAGAGTGCGTATATTCCCGCACTGCCGCTGCTGCGAATATGTTTTAGCACCGCCTCTGGTTCGGCGGTAAGGGGCTGGTTGGCGGCTTGGTCGAAATCAGCGCGGCGCAGGCCGTCGCTTACCGACCAAGCAAAAACCGGTAGGCCCTGTTGAATACCGAGTTTGGTGAGGAGCGTCAAGGCGCGGCGCTCCTCCCAGGTTTCAATGATAATCACGGGAGTCCGCGATTCGATAATCAGGCGCAGATCGTGACTGTCATTCATGCCCTGGTGCTACTCCGTGTACGTTTAGTGTGCCGTACTTTTGCTTGGCGCTGCTTTACTGTTGAGGGTGGCGGCCTTTAACTCATCAAAGGAAGCTTGCAAACACTCGGAATAAAACTCGGGGTCTGGCAGCATTTTACGGCAGGCTGTAAAGGAGATAGAGATGGTGCCGACCTTGTTAACCACCGAGCTGTAAACAATATGAAACAAGCCGACATTGGGCAAGAGAGGGCCAAAGTTCATGCCGTCGACCATCTTGGCGCCACAAAAATACAACTGTTTTGTGGGGCCGGGCACATTGGTGACCACGGTATTAAAGATGACAGCTGATTCGGTTAAGCCGGTGGACGAAGCGGCACGCAGTGCCAGCGATAACATGCCACCGGGGACGACATCAGTCACGTTTACCGCGACCCGAGGGCCGAGGGCTTCGGCGTAAGCTTTGCTGCTCATGGACGCGTCGTGAATCGCTGCCAGTCGCGCCTTGGGTTCGGCGATATCAGTGCGCAGTGATACGGTCATAAAGCCCACCATATTGCCGCCACCGCTGCGCTCGGCATCGCTGCGAACATCAATGGGGCAGCCGCTGACCAAGGTCTTTTCGGGGAGGGCTTGCTTGGCGCTCAGGTATTTACGCAGCGCGCCGGACACCACGCAGAGCATAGCGTCGTTGACTGTCGCCCCGGGTACTGCGTTTTTAATTGCGCGGATCTCTTCAAAGGCAAAAGGCACGGCGTCGCACACGCGGTGCGGGGATAGTTTACCTTGGAATAAGGTTTTTTGTTTGTCGTCGAGGCTGGCAAAATCCTGCTCTTTTTTGCCCCGGCGGATTCGCCGCCAGGCCGGGATTAAACTGCCGACGAGATTGATAGCTTGCTTGGGTTTTTTGAGGTTATTGCCAACGGCACGACTCAGCATATGCCAGTTATTGTATTGTTGGACAACTCTTTGGGGCGCTGCACTAGGTTCGATAATGTCTGGGCTGAGGTCGTGAAGCAGCGGAATAAATTGCGCACCACTGGCGCCGTCCATCGCGGCATGGTGAATTTTGATCATCACTGCGAAGCAGCCCTTGGGGAGGCCGCGCACACTGTCTAGACCCTCAATTACAATCATTTCCCACAGCGGCTTACTTAAATCCATGGGCCGCGCATGTAGGCGGGAGGCGAGAATGCAGAGTTGGCGCCAGTCGCCGGGCTGGGGCAGGGCAATGTGGTGGATGTGGCTTTCTACGTCGAGATTTTCGACGTCTTCCCAATAAGGCTGGTCAAGGCCAAGAGGTACGCGGCGCAGCCGGCGCTTGAAAATAGGGGAAAGATGGGCGCGGCTCTCAATTAACTGCAATATTTGTTTAAAGCGGACCAAGCCGCCTTCGGCGGTTGATTGGTCGTAAATACTCAGCGCCCCGATGTGTTGGGGTATGCCGGTGGTTTCGGTGTGGATGAACATTGCGTCCTGACCGGAGAGCTGCTGCATATTATTCCCTTTTTGTGTAGGTGACTGCCAGCCTATAAGAGTCTGGGGATTCAGGCAATCATTGGGTTGGTATTGGGGCGGAGCTGCGTTCGCGCTGCTGCATTAGCCAGAGGTGGGCGTATTGCCCTTGTTGAGCTAATAAGGACTCGTGATTGCCCTGCTCAACGATTTCACCTTGATCCAGTACTAAAATGTGATCAGCATCGACTACGGTTGATAGGCGGTGGGCGATCACCAGCATGGTGTGCTCCCGGGCAATGTCTTTTATCGCTTCTAAAATGAGTCGTTCCGAGGCGCTGTCTAAGGACGAGGTGGCCTCATCAAAGATCATAATCGGCGACTTTTTCAGTAGCGCCCGGGCAATGGCAACCCGCTGCTTTTCACCGCCAGACAGTTTTAAACCGCGCTCTCCGACTAAGGTATCGACGCCCTTGGGAAGTCTGGCGATAAACTCGCTGAGATGGGCCATACGGATAGCTTCATAAATATCCTCGTCGCTGGCGTCGATGCGGCCGTAGCGGATGTTCTCGAGTATCGACATATTAAACAGCACGGTGTCTTGGGGCACGATGCCCAGCGCGCCGCGCAGCGAGGCTTGGCTGACTGACTTAATATCTTGGCCATCGATGAGAATGCGGCCACTGCTGGCGTCATAGAAGCGAAATAATAATTTAAGCAAGGTCGATTTACCCGCGCCGCTGCTGCCGACAATGGCGACTTTTTGCTTGGCCGCCACTTTAAAACTGATGTTATTAAGGATGGGGCGATCACTGTGATATTGAAAGTTAAGGTTTTCAACTTCGATGCAGCCATCCTGTAATTGTAAACTTGGCGCTTCTGTCGTGTCATTAATCGTTGGGCGTTGGCGAAGTAACGCGAACATGGCTTCGATATTGGCCATGGAGCCCTTCATTTCGCGATAGACAAAGCCGAGGAAATTAAGGGGCATAAAAATTTGCATCATAAAGGCGTTTATCAGCACAAAATCCCCTAAGGTCATTTTTTCTGCCAAGACCTGGCTGGCAGCAAGGATCATGGCAGCGGTCATGGCTGCGGCAATAATAAAGGCCTGGCCGCCGTTAAGGGCAAACAGGCTGAGGCGATTTTGACGGCGGGCGACTTCCCAGCCAGCGAGCTCCTCGTCGTAGCGCTGGGCCTCATAGTGCTCGTTACCGAAATATTTTACCGTTTCAAAATTGAGTAAGCTGTCGACTGCTCTGCTACTGCTGCGAGACTCCGCCTCATTGGCGCGGCGGATATAGGCGGTGCGGCGCTCGGTGGCATAAATTGAAAATGCCACATAGCAAGCCACCGCAATGACGACAATTAAGGCAAACCAGATACTGTAGCGCCAGCCCAACAAAACGACGACG
>NZ_JBFJWS010000044.1:0-16992 GCF_041623545.1 Zhongshania sp.
AAATGCCTTTTATGGTGCTTGAGCTGAGATAGGCAGGGACTTATGAAACAGAACGAGGTACTTAAAACGACTTCGTGGTGCTTATACATAAAACCAAGCTGCATCCGTAGCCAGCATGATTATTATATACATATAAAAAAGTGGCTTTGGAAGAGCTTTGGTCCACGGAAATGGAATTTTATTTACTTTTTCGCGGCGGCAGTCCTGTATGTTGAGTCAATATGCGGCGGCCTTTGCCATGTTTTGGCGTCCAATTAACTGGCTGGCGCGGTGGCACTAAATGCTTTTTACCGTAGCCAATCAGGTCCTTGCGGCCCATGGACAGAAGTGCTTCACGTATTGACGGCCAGCCTTCTGGGTCATGGTAGCGCAACAAAGCTTTGTGCAAACGACGCTGCTTTAGGCCCTTTGCACTGACCACATCTTCACTGGTCCGCGATACTTTCTTAAGCGGGTTTTTGCCGGAGTAATACATGGCTGTGGCATTCGCCATTGGCGAGGGGTAGAAGGCTTGCACCTGATCGGCGCGAAAGCTATTACCCTTTAACCACATCGCTAAGTTCATCATGTCTTTATCACTGGTGCCGGGGTGTGCAGCGATAAAGTAGGGGATTAAATACTGTTCTTTACCCGCCAGTTTGGAGTATTTATCAAACATGACTTTGAATTTGTCGTAACTGCTCATGTCCGGCTTCATCATTTTCGACAGCGGACCCTCTTCGGAATGTTCCGGGGCAATTTTCAAATAACCACCGACGTGGTGGGTTACCAGTTCTTTGACATATTCCGGTGTTTCGATCGCGAGGTCATAGCGCAAACCCGAGGCAATTAAGACTTTTTTGACGCCTTTCAGCTCCCGCACGTCACGGTATAAATCAATTAGCGGCGTTTGATCCGTGTTGAGGCTTTTACAAATACTGGGGTATACGCAGGACAGGCGACGGCAGCGACTTTCAATTTCTGTGCTTTTGCAGTTTAGGCGCCACATATTGGCGGTGGGGCCGCCTAAATCAGATATGACCCCAGTGAATTCCGGAGTCATATCCCTGATTTTTTCCACTTCTTTGACAATGGAATCGTGGGAGCGGCTTTGAATTATCCGGCCCTCGTGCTCGGTAATCGAGCAGAAGCTACAGCCACCGAAGCAGCCGCGCATAATGTTCACCGAGAAGCGGATCATCTCATACGCTGGGATCTTGGCCGTGCCATAAATTGGGTGGGGCTTGCGCTGGAATGGGCGTTCAAAGACCCAGTCTAGTTCTTCAGTTGTAAGCGGAATTGGCGGTGGGTTCAGCCATACTTCCTGGTCGCCATGGCGCTGAATCAATGCTCTGGCGTTGCCTGGGTTTGTTTCTAAATGCAATACTCGAGCGGCGTGAGCATAATTCACCGGATCGGCTTTAACGACTTCGTAATCGGGTAGGCGAATAACGGTCTTGGCTGCGTCAGTTCCTGCCTTGCGGGCCTGCAGAGGGTCAATAATGCGGACGGTTTGCACTGCCTCGACGGGTGTTTCCGCGTCAGGGTTTTCCTCGTTCTTTTTGCAGCTCTCGGTGGCGCTAGTGTCAACGTAAGGGCTGGTGATCTTGTCGACCTTGCCGATTTGGTCAACACTTGAGGAGTCAATGACTGTCCAGCCATCGGGCACGTCGCGAGTGACAAAAGCAGTGCCCCGCAGATCGCGAATACTGTCGATGCTATCGCCACGGCCAAGTCGGTGTGCCACGTCTATAATCGCACGTTCGGCGTTGCCATAGAGTAGCAAGTCGGCCCTGGAATCAAGTAATACTGACCGCCTAACTTTGTCGCTCCAATAATCGTAATGGGCGATACGGCGCAAACTGGCTTCAATCGAGCCAATTACAATTGGGGTGTCTTTATAGGCTTCGCGGCAGCGCTGGGAGTAAACAATAACCGCGCGGTCTGGGCGTTTGCCGCCTTCGTTGTTCGGCGTGTAGGCGTCGTCATGGCGCAGGCGACGATCAGCGGTATAGCGGTTAATCATGGAATCCATGTTGCCGGACGCTACTCCAAAAAACAGATTGGGTTGCCCTAGGGCTTTAAACGGCTCAGCGGATTGCCAGTCAGGTTGGGCAATGATACCCACGCGAAAGCCCTGAGCTTCCAGTACTCGGCCAATGACGGCCATGCCAAAACTGGGGTGGTCGACATAGGCGTCACCAGTCACAATGATGATGTCGCAGCTATCCCAGCCTAGGGCATCCATTTCCTCGCGAGAGGTGGGCAAATAAGATGCGGTGCCGAAACACTCGGCCCAGTAGGGGCGGTGACTAAAGATGAGTTTTGGAGTTTGTATTGCTGAAGACATAGAGGTAACGCAGGAATCCGGATAAACGAGCATTATACGTGAAAACGGCAACACTTGCTGGATGTTAAGTCGTCCCCGCTAAATATAAATAGCTGCACTAAGTGCTTGAATATTTAGAGAAATACGGGATAAATGAGTATCGGAAATGCGACGCTATAAGAAAAGGGGTCGGAAATGGAGTGGTTAGACGCGAATATTGCCTACTGGCACTGGATGGTTTTTGGTCTTTTACTAGTGGCAACAGAGATCTTTATTCCTGTTTTTGTAATGATTTGGTTTGGTGCCAGTGCTATTGCGGTCGGCTTGATCTTGGCTGTTGTCGACATGAGCCTGACCGTACAGGTGCTAATTTGGCTTACTTTGTCGGTGTTAGATTTGGTGGTGTGGTTTAAGTTTATTCACCCCAAGATGAAAAATCGGACGCTGTCGGGTATGTCGCGGGAGCAGGTGATTGGGCAGGAAGGCATGGTAATTAGGCTTGGCCCTGAAATTGAGCAGGGAACGATGCGCTTTTCGATTCCCGTGCTCGGCAGTGATGAATGGCAGTTTATTTGCCGGGATCAAATTACCGTTGGTGAGAGGGTTACGGTGGAGGAGATTTCGGGAAATACGCTCGTCGTGCGTTCGCAGCGCAGCGGCGTGTAAATTACGAGACTGATTGAATCAGAACTTTAGGAGTATAGCGATGGATGGCTTGGCGGTAGTAATCGCGTTGGCAATTTTGGTTATTGTCACGGTTTTGAAGGGGGTGCGAACGGTTCCCCAAGGCTATAAACACATTGTTCAACGGTTGGGTAAGTATCACGTCACCTTGAACCCTGGGCTAAATTTCATTATTCCCTACATCGACGACGTGGCATATAAACTAACAACCAAAGACATTGTGCTTGATATACCATCCCAGGAAGTTATTACTGAGGATAATGCGGTAATCATTGCGAATGCGGTCGCTTATATTAATATTGTTGCCCCAGAAAAGGCTGTTTATGGGGTGGAAAACTATACGTTTGCGATCCAAAACTTAGTGCAAACTGCACTGCGCTCTATTGTTGGTGAGATGGCGCTGGATTCTGCGCTGTCGTCCCGTGACCAGATTAAGGCCAAGCTAAAAGCGGCGATATCTGAGGATATCGCCGATTGGGGTATTACCCTAAAAACCGTTGAAATACAGGACATAAATCCGTCGCCGACGATGCAGGCAGCTATGGAAGAGCAAGCCGCGGCAGAGCGGCAGCGTCGCGCGGCAGTGACCAAGGCTGAAGGGGAAAAGCAGGCGGCTATTTTGGAAGCTGATGGCCGCCTTGAGGCTTCCCGCCGGGATGCTCAAGCACAAGTGGTCCTGGCTAAGGCGAGTGGCGCGGCGATAAGCCTAGTGTCAGAGGCTGTCGGCAGTGAAGAACTGCCGGTGTTGTATTTATTGGGTGAGAAATACGCCGACACGCTATTGCAGCTTGCCTCATCTGATAATGCGAAAACGGTGGTTTTACCCGCTGACTTACCGCAGGCGTTGCGCGGTATTTTAAATAAAGTTTAATTCGGGGTTGAGTGTTTTACATGGACCATACTTATCGATTAGTGATCAGTTGCCCAGACCGAGTCGGGATTGTCGCACGGGTGAGTCAGTTTGTTGCGGAGCAGGGCGGTTGGCTCACTGAGGCTAACTATCATGCCGATGCCGAAAGTAATTGGTTTTTTATGCGCAATGAGATTCGCGCTGAATCATTGAAAGTGAGTGCTGAGCGTTGCAGAGAGGCGTTCGCGCCAATTGCACAAGAATATGGCATGAACTGGTCGCTGGTTGACTCCGCAGTGAAACGTAAGGTGGTGATACTCGCGAGTCATGCTTCCCACTGCCTCGCCGATATTTTACACCGCTGGCACAGCGGTGAATTAGACTGCGAGATTCCCTGTGTTATTTCTAACCATGAAAACCTGCGCAGTATGGTGGAGTGGCACGGAATTCCTTTTGAATATGTGGCTATTGATCCAGAGAACAAAGCACCTGCTCACGCTAAAATCATGGCAATGGCCCAAGCTTATCAAGCTGATTGCGTCGTGCTTGCGCGGTATATGCAAATCATACAGCCTGAATTTTGCCACGCGTTCGCCGGCCGAATGATCAATATCCACCACAGTTTTTTGCCTTCGTTTATTGGTGCAAACCCCTATCAAAAAGCCTTCGATCGAGGTGTTAAGCTGATTGGTGCGACCTGCCACTATGTGACCGAACGATTAGATGAGGGGCCAATCATTGAACAGGACGTTATTCGAGTTTCCCATCGCCATACAAAAGATGACCTTGTGCGGCTGGGTAAGGATGTAGAGAAATCCGTGCTGGCGAGGGCGCTGCGCAACCATCTTGAAGACCGAGTTTTAGTACATGGGAATAAGACGGTAGTGTTTGATTAATCTGGTGAAATTTAAACTGTCATAAAATTGTCACTTAAAATGGTTTTAATGCAGCTTACTAATTTTGCAAATAAAAGGTTAATGGAATGACGCCAGCCACCATATTGATAGTTGACGACGAAACAGCAATTCGAGAGATGATTCGAGTTGGTCTTGAGCTAGCGGGTTACGAGTGCCTCGAAGCCAGTAACGCCCAAGAGGCGCATGGTATTATCGTAGATAAACGTCCTGACCTCGTATTACTCGACTGGATGATGCCAGTGACGAGTGGCCTTGAACTGTTAAGGCGTTTACGCCGGGATGAGTTAACTCGCGACTTATTGGTGATTATGCTGACGGCCAAAGATGACGAGGATAACCGTGTGCAAGGGCTTGATGTCGGTGCTGACGACTATATCACTAAGCCGTTTTCGTCTCGGGAGCTAATGGCTCGCATCAAAGCCATTATGCGCCGTTCGATTAGCCGCGACGAGGAGGGCAGTATCGAAGTAGCGGGGCTGAGATTAGACCCTAGCAGCCACCGAGTATTTGTCGATGCCACGCCCTTAGACATGGGGCCCACGGAGTTTAAATTACTAAAATTCTTTATGACTCATCAAGAGCGGGCGTATAGTCGCGGCCAGCTGCTCGATCAGGTGTGGGGCACTAACGTTTATGTTGAAGAGCGCACCGTCGACGTTCATATTCGCCGGCTTCGTAAAGCCCTGCAAACTGACCTAAGAGACTGTGGACTGCTAATTCAAACCGTTCGTGGAACTGGCTATCGGTTTTCGACAACAGGTGTTTGCGCATAGCGCTAAATAATGCGGTATTACAGTTGGAAGACAGAGTTAATACGGGTTGCTATACCTCTTTTTGTGGTTGCAGCTGGCTGCGCGCTATTTGACCTTGGTCTATTGCCCTTGCTGGGCACGGCCTTGCTCGCATGTGCATGGTTGCTGCGGCATTTACAGCGTTTATCGGACTGGCTGTATAGCGGCGCTCGGTCAGATCCTCCAGAGGCTGCAGGTATGTGGGGCCAAGTGTTTGATGTTATTTACGATATGCAGCGGGAGTCATCCCAAGATAGCGATCGCTTGCAGGCAATGATTGATTATTTACACGCCTCATTTGCCTCGATGTCCGACGCGGTGGTTATGCTCGATCCCTACGGAAATATCGAGTGGTGTAACGCCTCGGCCCACGATTTATTGGGCTTAAGGGAAGAAGGTGACAAAGGGCGCCAACTAGTCAACCTGCTACGGAGCCCTGCTTTTTTACGTTATTTCGAGGCCGAGCGCTATCAGGCCCCGCTGGAAATGGTCTCGCCGGTGAATGGCCACATCCACCTAAGTATTAGTGTGAGCTTTTTTGGTAAGCGAAATCGACTTTTGTTTGCCCGCGATGTCACTCGGACTCACCGGCTTGAGCAAATGCGTAAGGATTTTGTGGCTAATGTCTCCCATGAATTACGCACACCATTGACTGTAATAAATGGCTACCTGGAAACCTTTGCCGAGCACGGCGGTGCAAACCCCCGCTGGGACCGAGCTGTGGATCAGATGCTGCAACAGTCGCGGCGTATGAATTTACTGATACAGGATTTGATGATGCTATCGCGCTTAGAGTCAGTGCCAAAACTGGCTGATGAAAGCCTTATTCAGTTGCGACCCTTAATGGAAATGATCCGCGAGGAGAGTGGTACGGCGGCGAAAGGCAAGCGCCGTATTGAAATTGATTGTGACGATAATATTGCAATTAATGGTAATGCCAATGAATTGCGCAGTGCTTTTTCGAATTTAGCGGTCAATGCGGCCCGATATACTGCTGAAAATGACCGAATTATCTTGCGTTGGTATCAGGATGACTATCACGCCTATTTTGAGGTGGAAGACACGGGTATCGGCATCGAGCCCCAATATATTCCACGCTTAACTGAGCGGTTTTACCGGGTAGATCAGAGTCGATCTCTTGATACCGGGGGCACTGGCTTGGGTTTGGCGATTGTTAAACATGTCCTGATTCGGCACCGAGCAGAATTGCGAATTCGCAGCGCGCCCAATCAAGGTAGCGTCTTTACCTGTGTTTTTCCGAAATCAGTGGCGGTGCCAGTATCTGGAAAGGAATAGTTTGAAAGTAATTATTACAGTGCTTGTCACAAAGTTGTCATAATTCGACTATAAAGTAGCCTCACTGAAGTAGCTTACCTTGGTTTAGGAGTGTCGAAGTGAAGATTAAACATTTAGTAGCAAGTGCATTTGTAGCGGCGTCTGCTGTGGGCGTAATTGCTGATACCCGAGTGGATAGCGCTTTGCCCGATTACACCATAGTCTCTGGTGTGTCAGGTAATTTGTCTAGCGCCGGTTCAGATACCCTAGCCAATTTAATGACCTTATGGGGCGAAGACTTTAAGCGGAATTACCCAAATATTAACATTCAGATTCAGGCCGCAGGTTCATCTACTGCGCCGCCAGCGTTGACCGAAGGCACCTCTAATATCGGCCCAATGAGCCGTAAAATGAAAGACAAAGAGCTAGAGTCCTTTGAAACCAAGTTTGGCTATAAACCTACAGCGATTCCGGTCGCTATAGACGCGCTGGCAGTCTTTGTTCACAAGGATAATCCGCTCCAAGGTATGACAATCGCACAGGTAGACGCCGTGTTTTCGAGTACTCATAAGTGCGGACACAGTGCCAATGTTGATACTTGGGGTGGATTAGGGATGACTGGGGGCTGGAAAGCCCGGGATATCCAAATGTTTGGCCGGAATTCGGTGTCCGGTACCTACGGTTACTTTAAGGAAGAAGCACTTTGTAAAGGTGATTTTAAGAATGGTGTGAACGAGCAGCCGGGATCTGCGTCTGTTGTGCAGTCGGTTTCCACATCAATTAATGGTATTGGCTATTCTGGAATCGGTTATAAGACCTCCAGCGTTCGTGCTTTACCCTTAGCTAAAGATGACAAGAGCCGTTTTGTTGAAGCCAGCGCTGAAAATGCGACCAATGGTAGTTACCCCTTGTCACGCTTTCTCTACGTTTACGTAAATAAGGCCCCGAACAAGCCATTAGCGCCTTTAGAGCGCGAGTTCATCAAGCTGGTATTGTCTAAGCAGGGTCAAGAAGTTGTTGTAAAAGATGGCTATATCCCTCTACCAGCCAGTGTTGTTGCTAAAATTAAAGCTAAGCTAGAGCTGTAACTCGAGTTGTAGTTGGTCATGACAACACAATGCCGCAGAATGGATTTGCGGCATTTTTTTTGTTGATGACCTTTTGTCATATTAATGTAATAAATTTGTCATATTGTGTACGCAGGTTTTTAGAGAGCGAAATACATGAGTCAGTCTGAGGTTCGAGCTACCGCTTCCGCCTATCGTCAGTGGCGTAAAGTCAAAGATGGTATGGCAACCGCTACGATCACTGCGGGTGGTATAAGCGTACTATTTGCGATACTCCTGATTTTTTTCTACCTCCTTTATGAAATCATGCCCTTATTTCAGTCGGCTTCATTGGAGGCCGGCAATGAGTTCCCCACCAATAGCGATACGCCAAGCCTGTATTTAGCGATGGAAGAACAAGCTGAAGTGGGTTTTAGCCTAGGTCGTTCAGGGCGAGCGGATTTTTTTCAAACAAATGACGGCGAATTACTGCTTAGAGAAGAGATTCCCCTGAGTGGCGCAGAGATACGCAGCTTTGCCTTGGATTCAGAAGTTAGCCGGATCTTTGCACTCGGCTTGAGTAACGGCCGAGTGATTATTGCCAAGCACGATTACCGTACCAGCTTCCCAGATGATAAACGCTTAATTACCCCCGTTTTGCGTTTTCCTTACGGTGAACAGAGTTTATTACTCAGTGAAAGTGAACCGATAGACCAATTAGCGATCAGCGACAGTGATGACGAGCTGCTGTTGGTGGGGGTAAGCAACGGGAAGCTGATCGGGCGTCGTTGGGTGAAAGAAGAGGACTTCCTCAGTGAAGAGGTTACCTTAGTCGAAAAGTCGGTTGATCTGCCAGTTTTGGAGATGAGCGCTGACCGGGTACTTCTTGGCCCAGATCAGCGATGGCTCTATGTAATGAGTAATGATGGCGGTTATCGATTAATCGATTTGCGTCGCGTGAACGTGGCGGATCGCGGCTATCTTTTTGACAGCGGCAAGCTAAATGAAGCGCGTTTCTTGCTCGGTGGGATATCCCTCCTCACCGCCAGCGATCAGGGCGAAGTGGGGCAGTGGTTTGTCGTACGCGATAGCGAGCGCGAGTCGGGCTACCGTCTACAAGCTGTTCGGAAATTTGCCGTACCAGAGGGTGGCGGCGCTACCTTAGTGACGGAACATCGCCGTAAGGGCTTCGTCAGCGTAAGCAAACAAGGGCATTTAGACCTGTTTTACACCACTTCTCACCGCCGTCTGCTCAATGCCGATTTAGATGTGGGTCGTATTAGTGCAATCGCAATATCGCCACGGGCCGATATGCTCTTGATTGAAAACGAGGGCGGAACTCGGTACCGCTATAAACTCCACAATGAGCACCCAGAACTGTCCTGGTCGGCGTTGTGGAGTAAGGTGTGGTACGAAAGCTACCCAGAACCCGACTATGTCTGGCAGTCCTCCGCATCCACTAATGACTTTGAACCGAAATACAGTTTTGCGCCACTGGCCTTTGGCACGCTTAAAGCCGCATTTTACGCGATGCTTATTGCCGCCCCCTTGGCGATATGCGGGGCAATTTACACAGCCTATTTTATGGCCCCAGCGCTGCGCAGAAAGGTAAAGCCGCTAATTGAACTAATGGAGGCGCTACCAACGGTTATTCTCGGTTTCCTAGCCGGTTTGTGGTTGGCGCCCTTTATTGAAAAAAATATGCCTGCCGTATTTTCAATTTTTTTGGTGTTGCCATTTGGGATACTGCTGTTTGCCTGGACCTGGTCGAAAGTCCCGATAAGTTTACGTCGTCATGTTCCAGATGGCTGGCATCCTGTGCTGTTAGTCCCCGTCGTGCTCGGTATTGTTACCGCCTGCGTTGCCTTGGGTGCACCCATGGAGCGCGCTTTTTTTGGCGGGGATATGCGCGCATGGTTAACCAATGATATGGGCGTGTCCTTTGATCAACGCAATGCCTTGGTAGTTGGAATCGCAATGGGTTTTGCGGTAATTCCGACGATATTCTCTATTGCAGAAGACGCGATATTTTCTGTCCCCAAACATCTCAGTTACGGTTCTTTGGCGTTGGGGGCCACTCCTTGGCAGAGTTTGGTTGGTGTTGTTATGCCGACTGCAAGTCCGGGCATTTTTTCGGCACTTATGATTGGTATGGGGCGAGCCGTAGGTGAAACGATGATCGTACTCATGGCTACCGGTAACACCCCGATTATGGATGCGAATATTTTTGAAGGTATGCGAACCCTCGCTGCAAATATCGCGGTGGAAATTGGTGAGACCGAAGTTGCTAGCTCCCATTATCGAGTTTTGTTTTTGGCGGCGTTTGTGTTGTTCATGTTCACGTTCTTTGTAAATACGATTGCGGAAACAGTGCGTCAGCGCCTGCGCATGCGTTACGGAAATCTTTAGCATTACTGGCGCAGTGGGCTGAAATACAGGAAATTTACCAATGTCTTTGCACGATGATAACAAGCAGGGCCTCGTCGAGTGGTGTAAGCGCGGCGAACCTATGATTTGGATGAACGCGGCAGCGGTTACCGTAAGCACTCTCGCTGTTATCGGTTTACTGCTTTTGTTAGCTGTTAGAGGTTTTGGCCATTTTTGGCCAGCGTCCGTTGTGCAGGCTCAATACAGCTTGCCCGGTGAATCCTCTGTTCCGATACTAGCTGAACGAGTCGAGGTCGAAAGTGTTCCTATTGAACAGCTTTTGAGTGCGGGCTTTAAAATTAACGCCGACGAAGCATTCGTTAAGCGCGAATTGGTTAAAGTGGGCAACCGCGACGTAGGCGGCGCCGATTTCCAGTGGGTGATATCTCGTCATCTTGAAAACCCTGAATACCCCTTAGACGCCGTGGTTGTCGAGCGTAGAGAGTGGGGCAATTTTTACGGTTTTTTACGTGAAGTAAAGGAACAGGGGCAGGTTGTGGCGAGCTCCGCTGACGATGCTCACGTGGCATGGTCAGTCTTTGAAGAACGAATTGCGCGAGCAAGTGAAATACACGACAAAATTGCAAAAATCGAGAAAAAAGAAATTGGCAGTATCAACTATCAATTTGAGAAGTTGCGCTTAAAGGAGCGGGGCTTAGCCCTAGACTCGGACCTTGAATCTTCACGCCGACAGGCAATTGAAACGGATATTGCGCTGGCGCGGGCAGAGTTAGATATTCAATATAAAGCGCTGCAGGGTCAGTTGGCTGACCTTTATACTCAATGGAACCGAGATAGCTTCACTATAGAAACCAACGGTGGCGTGCTTCGCGAGCAGCGCATGGCAACGGTGGTAAAGGCGTATCGGCCCAATGCCATGCACCTCGGTCAGAAGCTCGTGTTTTATGTTCAGAAGTTTGGAGAATTCCTCACTGAGGATCCCCGCGAAGCCAATACTGAAGGTGGTATCTTCCCAGCGATTTTTGGCACGGTCATCATGGTGTTGATTATGTCGGTGCTGGTTACACCCTTTGGTGTAGTTGCGGCGGTCTACCTGCGTGAATACGCCAAGCAGGGCCTAATGACCCGCATTGTAAGAATCGCGGTGAATAACCTCGCTGGTGTACCGTCAATCGTTTACGGTGTGTTTGGTCTAGGCTTCTTTATCTATTTCCTCGGTGCAGAGATGGACAAAGCCTTATTTGCCGAAGCGCTCCCGGCCCCGACCTTTGGTACCCCGGGTTTACTGTGGGCGTCAGTGACGCTAGCGCTACTGACCTTACCTGTGGTCATCGTCGCCACTGAAGAGGGCTTGGCACGGATTCCACGCAATTTGCGTGAAGGCAGTCTTGCGCTAGGCGCTACCAAGGCGGAGACACTTTGGCGAGTTGTACTACCTATGGCTAGTCCTGCAATGATGACGGGACTGATTTTAGCGGTAGCGAGGGCCGCTGGTGAAGTGGCTCCGTTAATGTTGGTGGGGGTCGTGAAGTTGGCTCCTTCATTACCGGTAGATGGCAATTTCCCTTATTTCCATCTGGATCAAAAGTTTATGCACTTGGGATTTCATATCTATGATGTGGGTTTCCAAAGCCCGAATGTTGAGGCAGCACGGCCTCTGGTTTACGCGACTGCGCTCTTGCTGGTAGTGATTATCGCGTTACTGAATTTGAGTGCGGTGGCACTGCGTAATCATTTGCGTGAAAAATACAAATCACTGGAAATGTAAACGCGTGAATAAAGTAATCGAAAAGGCGGCGAATTTTATGACGACAGATAAATCGGCAGTGAAGTCACATGCCATCAATATGGAATCACTGGGTCGCAATCGTAGTGAACAATCTATTCACGATGAAGATATTACGCTGTCAGTGGACAACCTAGATCTGTATTACGGTGAAAAGCAGGCGTTGTTTGACGTCAATATGGTTATTCCGAGGAAAAAAGTTACGGCGTTTATCGGTCCAAGCGGTTGCGGTAAATCGACCTTATTACGCTGTTTCAATAGAATGAATGACTTGGTCGACACCTGCCGGGTCGATGGCGGGATCTCCTTAGATGGTTCTAATATTTACGACAAACGCGTGGATGTTGCCACGTTGCGGCGTCGCGTGGGTATGGTGTTTCAAAAGCCCAACCCCTTCCCAAAATCAATTTATGAAAATGTGGCCTATGGCTTGCGAATTCAGGGTATTAATAAAAAACGGGTTTTAGACGAAGTGGTGGAGCGCTCTTTGCGCGGCGCGGCGCTGTGGGATGAAGTCAAGGATCGCTTGCATGACAACGCCCTCGGTATGTCCGGTGGTCAGCAGCAACGCTTGGTCATTGCTCGTACGATCGCGGTGGAGCCTGAAGTTCTGCTTCTTGACGAGCCGGCATCTGCTCTAGATCCAATTTCGACTTTAAAAATTGAAGAGTTGATTTACGAACTTAAGGATAAATACACAATCGTAATTGTGACGCACAATATGCAGCAGGCAGCGCGGGTGTCGGACTATACGGCATTTATGTATATCGGAAAGTTAATTGAGTTCGATAATACTGATGTTCTTTTTACCAACCCGACAAATAAGCAGACTGAAGATTATATTACCGGCCGCTATGGATAAGCTGCTGTAAATCGGTGGTAGATCGCTGTTTGCTGATGAATTATTGGGAGCATTAACATGAAAGAAAAAAATTCACATACCCACCACATATCCCAGCAGTTTAATACTGAGCTCGACGATGTTAAAACGCGGATGCTAGAGATGGGGGGCTTGGTTGAAAAGCAGGTTGCAGATGCGACCAATGCTTTTATGCAGTTGGATACTGGTTTGGCCGAAGAGGTTCGCAAAGGCGACGCATTAGTAAACGCCTTGGAAGTTTCCATTGACGAAGATTGCACGATCATCCTAGCTCGGCGCCAACCCGCTGCCAGTGATTTGCGCTTGGTTTTGTCGATAAGCAAAGTCTTAAGTGACCTCGAAAGAATGGGTGACGAGGCCAGTAAAGTCGCCGATAGTGCAATAAAGCTAACTGAGCTTGGTGGACTACCCCGCAGTGTACTTGAAATCCGCCATATTGGTGATCATGTTGCTGGGATGGTGAGGGGTTCACTGGATGCCTTTGCACGCCTCGATATCGATCTCGCCCTGGAGGTTGCAGAAGAAGATAAGGCAGTAGATCTTGAGTACGGCACAGCCATGCGCAGTTTGGTGACGTATATGATTGAGGATCCCCGTACTATTTCTTCGGTTTTGCAGGTGATGTGGGCATTGCGTTCCCTAGAGCGGGTCGGTGACCACGCACGTAATATTGCCGAACATGTCATTTACTTGGTTAAAGGCGCGAATGTACGCCATGTTAATATCGAAGAAATGGCGGCAACGGTCCAAGATCAGTCGTAAGTGAGGCAGTGGGCGATAACTTTCGCCCGCTTAGCCTGGGCCTAGCGGCAGTCCAGCCGCTAGCCACAATCCCAATAGCAGCGACCAACCCAGTAAAAAGCACAGCGAATAGGGCAGCATAAGTGCCATGAGTGTACCCATGCCCGCTGTTTTATCGTGGCGTTGGACAAAGGCAACGACCACCCCGAAGTAGGGCATTAAAGGCGTAATAATATTGGTACTTGAATCGCCAATGCGGTAGGCCATTTGCGCAGACTCGGGATCGACTCCCAGCAGGAATAACATTGGCACAAAAATGGGGGCCATCAGCGCCCACTTGGCCGACGCGCTGCCAATCAACAAATTAATCATCGCGCTAATCAGAATGAAGGAAACTAACAGGCTGATTTTTGATAGTGCGAGTCCAGCGAGCCAGTGTGCACCATTGATTGCTGTAATTGCGCCAAGCCCTGTCCAATTGAAATAATTGACAAACTGGGCCGCGAAAAACATCAGCACTAAATAACTGGCGAGGCTAGCCAAGCCGGACTCCATTGCCGTTATCCAGTCGTGCTGGGCTTTGAATTTGCCGGTGCTGTAGCCAAAAAGCACTCCCGCGATTACTGCGTACAGCGCGATAAACACCACAATACCGTTGAGCAAGGGTAGTGCGGCGAGACCATTGGGGTCAGGGTTACGCATTAGGCCATTCGCCGGGACCACTAAGGCGAATAAAAAGCCTACGAAAATAACGCTAAACACGCCAACTCGGCGCAAGGCTTTGCTTTGCAGGGAGTTGTCGATCGGTGTAGCCGTGTCTGTGTCGGTCGCTGGTTTCGCAAGGCGAGGTTCTACGATTTTTTCATTTACCCAAGCCCCAACAACGGTGATGAATACGGTCGACGCCAAGGTAAAGTAATAATTGGCGCTAGTGAGCACCTGTCGATCAGGGGCGACTAGGCCAATCGCTTCACTGCTAATCCCTGACAAAATTGCGTCTACTGGGCCAAGTAGTAAATTTGCGCTGTAACCTCCTGATACACCAGCAAATGCCGCAGCGATACCCGCTAGGGGTGAGCGTCCGGCAGCCCGAAAGATTAGCGCGGCGAGGGGGATTAAAACGACGTACCCCGAGTCGAAGCCGATACTCGACATCACACCGGCGAAGACAATAAAGCTACTGAGCATGGGCTTGGGCGCTTTGCTTGCCAAGGCGTGCAGGACGCAGGCGAGTAAACCAGAACCTTCGGCAACAGCAATGCCGAGTATGGCGACAATAACCGATCCAACGGGGGCAAAGTTAGTAAAATTGCTAACAGAGCTGCTAACCATCCAGCGCAAACCATCCGCCGACAATAGTGATTTCGCCGCGATATTGTCGCCACTAATGGGGTGGTCGGTGTTAACGCCGAAAAAATTACTCAGTGCCGAGACGAATATTACGGCGGCGCAGAAATAGATAAAAAGCATTACAGGGTGTGGGAGTCGATTTCCGGCACGTTCAAGCTTATTGAGCCAGCGCTGGCTGAGGGCAATTTTTTGATGGTTGTCGGGCATTGCGAGCATCGTTCCTAGGTGAGCTGCGCTTTAGTGTAATATAACTGTGTGCTTAAGGGACGTGAAAATACGGCCTTTGTATTTAATCGACGCTACTAATGCAGCTTGTGGCTAACCCTAAATGTAGATTAACAGTGCTATCTTAAGTAAGAGAGGTGGATTTAGGCTTGTAAAAATCTCGGCGTGAAAGGGGCTAAGTCAAGACAAAAAAAGGGAGGCGCCAGTCTGGTTACTTTTTATCCGTACCTTGAAAAGGCCCATGAATGCTCGCTCAAGGTGGCCCTGTACAATGTTATCCACAAGCTTATTCACCTAAATTGGGGAAAACTTTTATCTGGCGCGGGTTTTGGTCAAATATTTCACTTTTGGGCCCCAATTGGTCCGGATGAGTGTGGATAAGCTAAATTAGGCTACTTTTGTCATTGTTTTCATGTTTTTACAGGCGTTTAATGGCAAGTGTTAGAGTTTATTGCTAAAAATAAAGAGCAATCAGGTATTATACTTAAGCAAAACTATCCCGAGTGGGCACGAAGCGCTGAATGAGATGTGAGTATGGCTAAATACAAAATGCCGGCGATGTTGCCGCTTTGCTTGGCGGTTTTAGTTGGTCAAAATGCAATGGCCTTGGGGCTGGGGCCTGCGAGCTTAGACTCTGAGTTAGGTGAGCCCCTGTTCGCCCGTGTTCCCATCTTTCGGGCTGACGGCTTGGGCAGTGAGCAATTGCTGGTCACCTTGAGCCCAGTAAAGGATGGCGAAAGTGGTATCGACGTAGGTACCGTGGATACGCGCGCTATTTCAGCGGTTGGTGAAGTAGACCTTACTGGCAATGGAACTATTTATTTACGTAGCGACCGGCCGTTGGTCGAACCATTTTTACATTTTATGTTAACCGTGCGTTGGCCCAATGGTAGCTTGAGTCGGGCCTATACGCTGTTATTTGACCCGCCAGCGAACACCGTTAGCAGTGCCGCCTCTGGCGTGTCGGCTTTACAAAATATAAATCGAAATTCAACAGGGGCGATTGCAAGTCGCAGCGAACCGCGCCAATCTCGCCCAGTTAGGGCTGCTGAGGTGATCACCGCTGAGTCTAGTTTGTACACCACCGTCCGTGGCGACAGTCTATGGAGTATTGCGCTGCGCCTTGCGAAGGTAAAAAGTGGCTCAGTAAATCTGTGGATGGATCGACTTTACGCCAATAACCCCAAGGCGTTTATTCGTGGAAATCGAAATCTTCTCAAAGAGCGCATGACGCTAGACTTGTTTGAAAGCATCCCGGAACCCCTGGATACCGACCCCCAAGCAATGCCCGCAGCTAAGCCAAAGCTTAAGAAAACCGAAATCATCGCCACCAGTTCTGTGGGAGGCCCCAGTGACCTACTAGCTCAAGACAAGGTGATTTTAAACCGTCGTGAGGATGAAATTAATAACACCGCTGCGATCGGCGACAGTGATGGCGTTTTGACAGAAAAGCAATTTTTGCAGCAAAGCCTTGGTTCAGTTCGAAGCGAAGTCGACCAAGTGTCTAAAAATATCAGTGCAATGACTGATCGCTTGGCTGCATTGCAAGCGCAATTAGATAGTCTTAATAGTCAGTACCGTCAATTGCAGACCGTTGAGATCGAGACGACTGCAGTAATACCTGCAAATAGCGACGCGCCGACAAACGTGGAACAGGAGCAGAGTGAAGTTACTACGGCAATTGTAGAAGCGCCTGCCGATGGTGAGTTAATTAATAAATCTCCGCAAGTTGATGAACCGCCATTAATCGC
>NZ_JBFJWS010000045.1:0-16877 GCF_041623545.1 Zhongshania sp.
GGAAACAGTGCGCTCTAAAGTAGACTGTCTAGATGGGGTGATTGCCGCGGCGGGGGTGCTTAGCGGTGAACCTGCAACGGTAGTAGCGGCGAATTTTTTTGGCGCCACGCGTTTGCTTGAAGGGCTGCGGCCGTTGTTGGCAAAAAGCACATCGCCACGCGCTCTGGTTATGTCATCAATTTCGGCCCGCTATCCCTGCGACCAGCGTGTTGTGGAGGCCTGTTTGGCAGACGACGAAATAGCCGCAAAGGGTTTTGCCGAGGCGTCGTCATCGAGCCCGTACGGACCCTATGCAGCAACGAAGGCGGCGCTGGCGCGCTGGGTGAGGCGCCAGGCGGTGACAGCAGATTGGGGGGGGAGCGGTATTTTACTCAACGCCATTGCGCCGGGGATGATTGCCGATACTGGCATGACGACACCGCTATTGGAGCAACCGGGCGGCGCTGAAAAATTACAGCAAAGCACGCCATCAGCGATAGGCCGCTTCGGAACGCCGGATGATATGGCGAGGCTTATTGCCTTCCTGTCTGGGCCGGACAATCGTTATATCACTGGACAAGTCATTTATGCCGACGGTGGCTGCGACGCCATACAGCGCGGTGACACGGTCTGGTAAAGGCATAAGACGTTTGTCGCCAGCAGTCCTTATGGGCCGGTATAAGCAACGGTGTCTTGCTGCGGGTCTGGCGTGTCAGCGTGACGGCGGACTGAGCCGAAGGGCCGTTCAAGGCCGCGTCTAACTCGGCGCGGCTGCCCCTCAATAAGGAACTTATCAACTACGGCATGGGCGTCCATGTCCGTCTGAGTTAAACGATCGCGCATTCGCAGGTAATCTGCCCAGGTCGGGCAATGATAGCGTTCGACCCACAGTTTGGGGTCACCTATATCTCGGCTGATCGACCAGTCAAAACCGCCATTGCGAAGGTGTATTCGCTGAATGTCCAGCATGGCTGTATAAAAACCCCGCGCATTGTCGGGGTCGACAGCATATTCGATTTCCACAACGATTGGGCCGGAGCGCATCGTTATGGCGAGTTCAACTTCGGGCTCATTAAGAATTGGCGTCTTTAATTCAACGCCAGCATTAATTTCCTTGGGCAGTCGTAAAAATAGCCCTAATAGGGGCATTGTTAGCATGAACAGTCCTGAGGCAATGATTGCTACCTCTACTGACCATGCGCCGGCAATAGTCCCCCAAAACCAAGAGCCCGCCGCAATACCGCCGGTCAGTGCTGAGGTATACAGCGAGATCGCCCTTGCCGTTACCCAGCGTGGCACCGAGATCTGCACCGAGATATTGTAGAGTGCAATGGTGACCATGCTGGCCGCGCCAATGAGAAACATACCGAGACAGGTTAGGGGGAGTGAGCGGCTAAAGCCCATGGTGATGATCGCTAGGCCGCCTAATATGGCCATTAGGCCCGTGGCTTTTTCGGTGCTAAAGCGCTCGCGAAGCAAATTGATTAGTAATGCGCCGCTCACCGCACCGATGCCGTTAGTGCCTAATAAAATACCGTAAACACTTGCGTCGCCGTTGAGGAGGTTTTTAGCAATGAGTGGGGCCATTGCGGCGGCAGTCGCGGTCGCGAGTCCGAAAATGAACGCCCGAATTAGCACGGTGCGAATAGTCTGTGAATGAAAGGCGTAGCGCGCGCCAGATACAATCGCGCGAGTGAGGCGTTCTGGCGGTAGGCGCGACATTACATGGGTGCGCTTCCACAGCATAAAAGCAAAAATGAGGGGTATATAGGCTAATGCATTTACTGCGAAGGCGGTTTGTACGCCGGCAGCTAAAACAATGACACCGCCAAGCGCCGGACCGAAGCTACGGGCAATATTGTAGCTAATGGTGCCTAAAGCGATCGCTGCGGGCAGTTCCTCGGGTTTTACTTGCTCACCAATTGATGATTGCCAAGCGGGGGCATAAAGTGCGACGCCTGTGCCAATCAAGGAGCAAAAAAGCAGCAATATCCACGGGCTGGTTAATTCGAAGAAGGCTAGGCCGGATAAAATAGATCCAAAAAATGCGGCAATCGCCAGTCCTAGCATTGCCACTTTTCGACGATCAAACATGTCTGCAATCGCACCAGCAGGAAGTGCTACTAACATTAGCGGCAGCATCATCGCGGTTTGTACCAGCGCAACCATACTTGCCGAGGAGGTCAGGCGGGTCATTTCCCAGGCGACACCGACGCCAAGTATCAATTGGCCAAAATTGGCTAAGAAGCTGGCGGTCCAAATACGAAAGAATACCGGTTCTCGCAGCGGTGCAAGTGCGCCGCTTTTGCCGGAAGTGGGGGCGTCGCCAGTTTGGTTATTGGGTGTGTCTGGGGTTTCTGTCACCGGGATGTTCCATCTCTTTATATTGGCGGGCCGGGCTGCCGATAAAATACGGGCCAAATTTAATAATAAAGCGCAGGTAACTATGTCCCTATTTTTCTACCTACCAGCGTTCAGCCTTATGGCGCAATTATTTAAACTTGATCGTGCCGTGGTTGCGTAAACTACGGCGTAGTATGTGTGAAAACGTACCTGAGGTCACGCGACATGATCGAGCTAAAAATTTAGTTTCAGCATATATTTGCCTCCGCGATATTGCTAAGAACAATATTACTCAGGCCACTTAGGGAACCTGGCCGTTTACGCTAGTGACACCTGTTGCTGCTCATCGATTATAATGCAGTGATGTTGTGGCAATAATGCTGCAGGTGCTGTACCTCGGTGGCTGCTTACAACACCTATTTGTGCGAGTGAATTATCGTTCAATGGAAAAATTAGGTGCTTTGGGGCCGCTTGTAAGGATTAATCAATGACGTTTTGTTCTAAAGTAAAGTTATCGTCTGGTGGTCCGAAACTTTCGAATTTGATTCAAGGTTATTGGCGCTTAGCCGAGTGGGATATGAATGCGCAGCAGCGCTTATCCTTTATTGAATCTCATGTGGCGTTGGGTATCAGCACGGTTGATCACGCCCATATTTACGGTGACCCCGCCTGCGAGGGATTGTTTGGTGAGGCCTTAAAGCTTGCGCCGCAGCTGCGCGATAAAATTGAAATCATCTCCAAGTGCGGGATCAAGGCAGCGGATCCCGGTAAAGTTGCTCATTACAACGCCAGTAAGCAGGCTATTCTCGCCTCAGTTAACACTTCTTTACAGCGTTTGGGTACGGACTATCTTGATGTTTTATTAATCCATCGTCCCGATTTTTTAATGGATGCCGACGAGGTTGCCGCTGCGTTTCAAGCTTTAAAGCAAGCTGGAAAAGTGCATTATTTTGGTGTGTCGAATTTTAATTATGCGCAAATTTCTTTATTGCAGTCGCGTCTTGACGCGCCACTGGTTACCAATCAAATTGAGCTTAATCCGGTCAATTTACAGGTAATAGAATCAGGGGTGCTGGACTATCTTCAGGAACAGCGCATTCGGCCAATGGCCTGGTCTTGCCTCGCTGGTGGTCGAGTGTATACCGATAGCTCTGAGGGAATGCAGAAATTACGTGACACCCTCTACCAATTGGTAAATGAACTAGGTGCGAATTCTATCGAGCAAGTTATTTACGCTTGGGTGATGAAGTTACCCGCGAAACCACTCCCGGTATTGGGGAGCGGTAACATCATGCGTGTCAAAGAAGCCGTTGCGGCCCTCTCGCTATCGATGAGTCATGAGCAGTGGTACCGAGTGTTGGCCGCGGGCCGCGGGCGCGATGTAGATTGATATTCTGGTTATCCGCGATGAGGAGCGGGCTATTGAGCGTAAAGTCAGAAATAGGCTGTCTCGGAGTCGTTAAACTTGAATGATTATTTGGGTTGGTGGCCTAGCAGTTTCTTAACCGCGGAAATGGAGTATTGGAAATGGCGACAACAGAGCAGGGTGCTAGCAAGCCGAGGGCCGTTCAGGTGCAGCTCGCAAGTGACCGCCGCAGCCGTTCGCGATCGGCAACCCGTGCTTTAGATGTTCTTGAATATTTTGGCTTGATGCGGCGGCCACTTCGCGCCATCGAAATCGCGAGAGCCCTAAATCTGCACCCCTCAACTACGAATCAGCTACTGAAGACAATGGTCGGTTCGGCGCACCTTACTTTTGATGGTAGTGCAAAAACGTATTTGCCGTCACCGAGACTAGCGCGCTTTAGTCATTGGATTAGCGATACCTACGGGGGGGATCGCTTGTGGCGATTAATTCGCAATGTGCAGGCGGAGTCTGGTGTAATCGTTACCTTAACAACGCCTAACGACTTATTTATGCAGGTTGTCGATATTGTTGGCGCTGAGCCAGATGCAAGGGCGTTTGGCGGTGAGCAACGAGGTCTTAGTGTTTCTATTTTTGGCAGTGTTATTGGTGCGGCCTATCTTGCCACTCAGACAGATCGGGAAATTGCTCGCCTTGCCGAGCGAGCCCGCTTAGCGCCCGCCGAACAGTCAAGCGTCTATGCGCGGCTCAGTGAAATTCGTCGAAGGGGATTTGTTGATGGGCCGAATGCTGATGAGAGCGTGTGGTCTCTGGCAGCACCGCTTAAAGCAGAATTGTTTGCAGTGCCGTTGGTGCTCGGTTTAGCTGGACCGAAAACTCATGTTATAAACAATTTAAACGAACTTAAGGCGCTGATTCGAAGAGAGATTTTACTTTTAGGCTAACCTGTTCGCTGGTATACCAATGACAACGATAGTTACCGTAGAAATTGATATATCAGCGTATTAGAACGAATGATATTTAAGCTTGGTGAAGCTCGGGCGCTGGTTCACGCTCGGGTACTAAACCAAAACGGCCAGCGATGAACAGTTCAACTTTTTCTTGAAGTTCATTTTCTGAGGGGCCTTCACTGACCCAATTCATCGTGAGTTGCAGTGGTGCGGTACCAAGCAGTAAATCGATGAAATATTTGGTAGTCACGCTGTGATTACCATCGGGGATCATGCCTTTAGCGGTAAGATTCTCAAATACTGAAATAATCCGATTGTGAAGACGATGAAAAAGCATCTCAAAGATTTCAAGCATTAAGTCCGGAAAGCGCTGACTCTCCGCTACCATTAGGCGTTGGAAAGGGATTGCGTTCCCACCTACAGCGAGTGCACAGACATAATGTGCGGTGTCCATGAGTACACCAAATAGATGTTGGTCTTCATTAATAGTCGGTAGACCGCCGTCGGTCTCAGCCATGCGTTGGTCGAGAACGATTTTAAAAATGTCTTCTTTATTGCCAAAGTGTTGGTAAATGGTACGCGTTGCAACACCGGCGTGCTTGGCGATTTCAACTAATGATGTTTCGGCAAAACCCTGCTCAACAAAAAGTGCAGTGGCAATTTCAAGAACTCGGGATTTACGCTGTTCCAAATCGTCCAGTGTGGGGCGGCCCTGGCTGTAGCGGCGCTTAGGCGTTTTCTTTTTGGTCGTTGCGAGTGTTGAAACTTTCTTTATCATGTAAGCACCATTGAAAGAACGATAAGAATCTTCTTAGTTTACAAATCATTATACATTGGCGCAATGGCAATGCAATGTTTGGTAGCAGCTGTACGTTACTCGAGGTAACGAAATTAGGCGCTATAATAGTGGGTGGGTACTAACTTTGTCAAAATTGCTGCATTCCTGCCAAGCATTAAAAATCAGCGTTCCCTATTTGGCCGCATCAAATGCACATATCTTCGCTAGTGCGGCTGGCCGGAATTAATTGAGTGCGATGCTAAATAGGCTGTTCTTGAAGTGCTACCACCGCCATGGGTGGAATTTTCCCATGGCGATTCAATTCTCCCTAAGGCAACCGTTGGCCGTCAAATTTTACTTGGTTTTTTTGGGTACATTGGCGAGGCTGGGGGTGTTCGTGGGGTCCATGCCCCAGCCAAATTGGCGGAAATTTTGGGTATGACACAGATGGTGCAGTGAAAACGCAGCGTCAATGGCGTTGGCTTGGCCTTGAATATCCTGGGTTTTGTTAACCGCTTCTTTTGCTAGCTTGAGTGCAAACGCGGGTTTTTTGGCAATCTTCTTCGCCATCTCAAGGGTGAAATTCTCCAGCTCCTCGTTATCGACAACGTGGTTTACCATGCCTAAGCGCCAAGCTTCGTCGGCAGACCAGCTGTCAGCTGTGAAGAGAAATTCCTTGGCCTTGCGATGCCCCAGCTCCCACGGGTGGGCCAACCACTCGACACCGGATACGCCGAAGTCCACCACTGGGTCGGAGAATTGCGCTGACCGCGCCGCGATAATCAGATCGCATACCCAGGGGAAGATCAGTGCGCCGGCAATGCACTTGCCCTGCACCGCGCATATCGTCGGCTTGGATAGATTGCGCCAGCGCCGAGCGGTCTCTAGATAGCCTTCTTTTTCGGCGGCGTACCAACCGTGAGTTTCTGATTCTTGGAAGCCACTCCAGGTGCCGACTTTGTTGGGCTGGGCCTGGATTGCCGCTTGATACTGTTCCACCGTTTCGGTGATGTCGTGACCAGCGGAAAAATTCCGACCGTCGGCGGCGAGAATGATGACTTTGACTTGATCGTCGTAGAGCGCTTTATTGAATGCGTCATTGATTTCAAAGATCATTTGCGGATTGATCGCGTTGTGCTTATCAGCGCGGGCCATCACAACTCTCGCGATATTCTCTGTCGGCTTTTCATAGCGGACCATGCTTGCTTCGCTCATTATTTTGCTCCTGTAGCGATTTCCCGCGCTTGGATGCGGAGAATATCTTTTTTAATTTTACCGGATGGGACTCGCGGTAACTCTTCGACAACTTCTAAGTGTTCGGGAAATTTTTGCTTGGCCAACCCGGCCTCGCTAAGGTGCCGCTGAATTTCGGGAAGGTCGATGGTCGTCTTAGGTTTAGTGATAACAAATGCGCAGCCAATCTCTCCCTTTACTGGGTGAGGCATGGCAACGATGGCGACATCGACAACAGCTGGGTGAAGTAGGAGTAAATCTTCAACTTCTTTTGGGCTGATGTTTTCGCCAGAGCGAATGATAATGTCCTTTTTGCGGCCGGTAATAACCAAGTAATTGCCCTGAACCCGCTGACCTAAATCACCCATGTGGAAAAAGCCATCTTTGGTAAAACAGTCTTGGTTGTCTTCTGGGTGTAAATAGCCAGCGAACAACTCTGGGCCGCGGGCAAGAATTTCGCCTTCTTCGCCGTCGCTGAGCTCGCGGCCATGATCATCGACAATTTTAATTTCTACTGGCGGTACTAATTCGCCGTCGGTTTCGGCGCCTTGCATGGCAAAGCGGCGATCGCGAATGCCCATGGCGGCGGTGGGCATTTCCGTAGAGCCGTAAGCGCGGAAAAATAGGCAGTTGGGAAACGTTGCCGAAGCCTGCTTAATAAGGTCCGGCGAAACGGTCGTGCCGCCGCAAAAAAAAGTGCGCAATGAGCCAAGGCAGCCTGGCTTGTCTTCTGCGGCAGCCATAAGCTGCTGGAGAAACGGTGTCGCGCCACCGCTAATAGTGCAGCGGTTGGATTCAATACAGTCTATGGCTTCGTCTGGTTTCCACTCGTCGACAAGGACCGTGGCTGCGCCCTGTAACCAGCAAATATCAAAGCTCCACAGCGCTCCGGCAATGTGGGTCACGGGCGAGGGCATGAAAATAACGTCAGTCTCATTTATGCCCCAAAACTCACCCATCTGGCGAGCTTTGTAATCGTAGCTATGGTGGCTGTGTAGTACGCCCTTGGGGCGACCGGTGGTGCCTGAGGTATACATCACCATCATGATTGACGCAGCGTCGATTTCCGGTAGTTGATCAGACGATAGCGCGGGGCCAGCCATTACGGCTTGCCAGTCATGTTCGCCGTTAGCGGCGCCGCGCAAATAAACGACGTCGCATAATTCAGGCAGCTCCCCGCGAATACTGTCAATCATTGGTCGATAAGCGTGACGCCGGAAGGTGTCCGGTGCGAACAGCAGTTTAGAGCCGCAGTCCTTGAGGATATAGCTAAGTTCAGCTTCTCGGTAAATCGGTGGAATGGGGTTAATGGCTAAGCCCATCATCCGCGCCGCTAGCGCTATAACAACACTCTCGGTCCAATTGGGCAGCTGAAATGAAATGACGTCGCCAGGCATAAGGCCGCGGGTGCGGAAAAAGCCTGCTAAGTGCAAGGCTTGCGTCCAAACTTGTTCGCGGGAGAGGCTGATCTCGCCCTCAATGACCAGCGCCTGGCTTGGCTTTTCTGCGACGCGCTTGCGTGCCACGTCTACTAAGGTTTCTGTGCGCCAATAGCCGTTTGTGATATAGCTCGCTTCAAGCGCTTTGTCGCGATTTGGCCGAGAAACATTATTGATGCGATTTGCCATGGGTCTATATCTGCCTGTCTGTATTCTTATTTCGGCTGGCTCTGCCAGTTGCTTCAATTAGCGAGATCGCGGTAATTCAAGTAAACGGTCGGCAACGATTTCCCGTTGTATTTCCGAGGTGCCACCAGCAATCGAAAACACCCAGCTCCACAGATACTCATAGGTCCAAGGGTTCGCCGAGCGATCGCCGTCAAATTCGAGGAAGCCCCAGCCGAGAATCTCTGCCATCAACTCGCTAAGCCCTTTGTGGGTGCGGGTGACCATCAGCTTCATCAGTGAGCCTTTGGGGCCGGGAATCCCGGTGCGATCGGTTTCAGATATGTCGGCTAAGGTCATTGCGCGAATTGCTAAGGTATCGGCTTTCAGTGATGCTAAGGTCTGGCAAATATGGCTGTCTTCAATTGCCAAGGTGCCATCTTCCAAGCGCAGTTTTCCGGCCAGTTCAATGGCGCGCTCGACGCGTTCAAATAGCTCGAGTTGGTCGCCGATAAAGCCGAGGCCGCGCTCAAACGATAAGGTAGATAGCGCGGTTGACCAGCCGCCGTTGATCTCCCCAACGACATTGCTAAGTGGGATTTTGACTGAATCGTAAAAGACGGTGTTGACGTGGTCATCCATCATCATGGTGCGAATCGGCTGGATGTCGATACCAGGCGTGCGCATATCGCATATCACCCAAGTTAAGCCTTTGTGCCGAGAGGACTCTGGATCGGTGCGAATAAGTAGCTCTTGGAAATCGGCGTGTTTGGCGTCGGTTGTCCAGGTTTTCGAGCCTGTAACAATAATGTGATCGCCATCGATGACGCCTTTGGTTTTCAAGGCTGCGAGATCTGAGCCAGCGTTGGGCTCAGAGAAACCTTGGCACCACAGCGATTCACCAGACAGAATACGCGGCAAATGAAATGCTTTTTGTTCCTCGGTGCCCCGGGCAATTATCGTTGGCCCCGCATGCATTAGGGCAACATAGCTGGTGTTGATATGGTGAGGGGCGTGGGCGCGCGCCAGCTCCTCATACCAGATGACTTGCTGAAGGCCATTGAGCCCCAAGCCGCCGTGTTCTTTTGGCCAGTTGATGCCCGCCCAGCCGTGGTCAAATAATTTGCGTTGCCAGTCGCGGTCAAATTGGGCAGCGGCGTCGCCATGTGCGGGACGTTTATTTTTGGGCACATTGTTGCTGAGCCAGTCGCGGGCGCGGGCGCGGAATTCAATGTCTGATTCGCTGTAGTGTAGATCCACCGTTTAGGCCTCCAAGCGAGCGTTAAGTAACAGGTTGAGCAAGGAGCGTTTGGAACCGAACAACTTCCGCAGTAATAAAGCGTGTTTCATCATAATGTGAGCGTCGTATTCGTCGGTGACACCGATGCCGCCGTGCAATTGAATATTCAAGTCGGTAGCGAAGGCCGCAGCCTCATTGGCGAGGTGTTTGGCTGCATCGAGATGGCTCATGGCGTCGCCACGGCCTTCCTTCATTGCGGCTGCCGCGAACCACAGTTGGCAGCGTGCTGCTTCGAGTCGCGTGGCGATATCTGCGCAGGGGTGGCGCACCGCTTGATAGGAGCCAATGGCTTTGCCGAAAGTTTCTCGCAGCTTGGCGTATTCGACGAGGAGGTCCAGTGCAGCTTCGGCGACGCCGACCAGCATGGCTGACACGGCCAGTTCGCCTTGGCGCCAGATTTTTTCCGTTGGCGCCGTTAAAACCGCTTCACCAAGATCCTGCTCCAGCCGCCACATGCTAACGGCGGGGTCGAGTGCTGGTATGGATTGCAAGGTGAGATTGTCTATTTTGTAGAGTTGCGCGGAATTCGGCTCTACGTGCAGTGCCCAGTCAGCTTTGCCACCGAGCAAGCGCGGGCCGCTGGCGTCGCTGACAAGGAGTGCAACGCTTTGGGTGCCGCTAATAAGTGGGTCGCGAATTTCGGGCTTATCTTGGGCCAGTAGTATGGCTAAGTTTTGGGTAAGCACATCTACTGAGCTGCACTGGCGCCCAGCTTCGCGGTAATAAAGTGCGAATTCGACTTCAGACATCTCCGAGCCGCCGTAGGCTTCCGGCAAACTGAGTGCGAACCAGCCCGATTCGGCTAATGATTGCCGTGCAGTTGCAGATAATTCTGGGGCCTTGGCTGCGTCATGCAAGCGCGAGATCGGCGTTACGTTGCTCAGTATCCGGTGGGCCTCGTCCGCGATCTGAGTTTCGTCGTCGTCGGGTGCTAAATACATGTCTTACTCCTTGGTCTTATACTGGCAGCCTAGGTGGGGCAGGAATATTGGGAGCTTCCGCTGAGTATGCGGGGCTATTATCGACTTCCAGTACCCGCAATTAAGGCAATGCACCTAGTGTATATCATTTTATTTGATGCCGAAAGGTCTTGAAATTTTCCCGCTTCACTGCATAATGCACATCCATAGGTGCATTATAATCATTTATTTAAAGCCCGTGATTTGCCGGGTAACCGCGAGGTAATATCGTGCCCAGCTATACTAATAAAGCAGAAACATTCACACCCGTGACCGAAGATGATGAATACATCCGCGCTGTCTTGCCCGATTTAGCAACCACCGTACTCATGTTGTCAGTTGTCCATATTACGGGGCGGCTGGACATTATCCGCAAGGCACCGGCGGCAAAACTGCCACTGTATTCTGGCGATGGCACCGGCGGATTTACGCCGGAACAGAAACAAGCAATTCTCGATGAGGCCTTTGCCGCGATTAGTGAGTGGCGGGATGCGGGCTGTCCAGCGCCTTACCACCCGACCGACGCTGAACTCCACGAGATGATGAGCTACTTAGCGGGTGCACCCTTGGATGCTCGCTACGTGCCAATGTTGAAGGAAGAGCTGGGGCCAGACGGCGATGCGCGCCAATTTGCTTGGGACGAGCCCGTCGATAAAGAAAAGCTTGATGCCTTCCCTGTACTGATTATTGGCGCTGGTATGTCTGGTCTGCTCAATGGCTTCCGCCTTAAGCAGGCGGGTATTCCTTTTACGATCGTTGAGAAAAACCCCGAAGTTGGCGGCACTTGGTATGAAAACCGCTACCCCGGTTGTCGAGTGGATGTGCCAAGTCACTGCTATTCATTTTCGTTTCTGCGTAACTATAAGTGGCCGAATCAGTTTTCACCTCAGCCGGTGTTAAATCGCTATTTTAAGCAGTTTGCGGACACTTTTGGCCTGCGTGAAAATATTCGCTTTGAAACCGAAGTGCTGGGTGCGCGTTATGATGAGCAGCAAGCTGAATGGGAAGTCAGCTTGCGCGGTGCTCAGGGCAAAGAAACGCTGCGTGCCCGAGCGGTCATCAGTGCGGTAGGGCAGTTGAACAAGCCGTCGGTTCCAGAGATTAAAGGTCGCGACAGTTTTGCCGGGCATCAATTTCACACGGCGCGATGGCAGCAAGATGTTGAGCTGGAGGGTAAGCGCATCGCGGTCATTGGTACTGCAGCCACGGCAGTGCAGCTCATTCCAGAATTGGCAAAAGTGGCGAGCCATTTAACGGTTTTTCAGCGCACCCCAAACTGGATCATTATTCACCCAGAGTATCGCAAAGAGATCGGTGGCGCGGAGGAGTGGGCATTAACGCATCTGCCATTCTATGCGCGCTGGTATCGCATAATGAATTACGGCTGGGGAATTGATGGTTCGCCAGCGCATTTAAAAATTGATCCAAATTGGCCCCAGGACGGCCTGTCGGTGAGTGCCGCAAATGAAGAGCGGCGGGTGCGATTGACGGCCAATATTAAAGCCGCGATTGGTGAAGAAAATACCGAACTGTTAGACAAGGTTATTCCTAAATATCCGCCTTTTGTAAAACGTCCAAATCCCGGCGACGGTGGCTATTATCGCGCCTTACAGCAAGATAATGTTGAACTGGTTACTGATGGCGTTGAAGAGATAGTGAGCAAGGGCTTGATCGATTCGAGTGGTCGCGAGCACGAGTTCGATATCATCGTTTACGCGACGGGATTCAAGGCGATGGATTTCCTTGCCCCAATGGAGATTCGCGGTGTTGGTGGCGTGAATATTAAAGATTACTGGGGTGAGGATCCCGGCGCCTATTTGGGTATGACTGTTCCCGGTTTTCCGAATTTTTACATGATGTACGGCCCCGGCACTAACTTAGGCTTTAATGGAAATTTGATATTTAATTCCGAGTGTCAAACCCGCTATATCATGGAGAGTTTCCGTCATCAGATCCTTAATGACCTTCCTGCTATACAGGTAAAAGAGTCTGTATATAAAGATTATAGTCAGCGCATGGAAGAAGCGCTGGAGGGCTTTACTTGGTCTCATGGTAGTACGGGTAACTGGTATAAAAACTCGCGGGGTAAGGTTATCGCAAACTCGCCGTGGTCATTGCTCGATTATTGGGATTGGACGCGCAAACCTGATTTCTCCGAATTTGATGTTGTGTCATTGGCAGCTGGCCAAAAAAAAGAGAGCGCAGTTTAATAATGTTCAAAGGCTGTCAAGGCGGGTTGCGCATGGCTCGCCATTTATCGCACGGCCACTGAGTTGATCGCGGTGCTGCTGGAATTGGCTTCTAAGGCAAGCACAAAATAACATAGGTAGAGTTCATGCATCCTTATTTTCAAATGATTATTGACGCCTACGCCGCGGCGCAAAGACCATTTTTTCATCAGGTAACGCCGGGGGTGGCGCGGGACATGATGTCGGCTTCTATATCTGCTGCGCCAAAGCCAACTGACCTGCCGGTGATGGCGTCGGTTAACAATGAAAACGTGCAGGGACCAAATGGGGCAATTGCGATCCGTCGCTACCTGCCAGAAGGGGGGATTCTTGGTACTTGTGTCTACGCACATTCAGGTGGCTGGGTTATTGGCGACTTAGAATCGGGTGATAATCTGTGTCGACGACTTGCCGGATTGGCCTCTGTTGAGGTAATTAGTGTTGATTATCGGCTGGCTCCTGAATACCCATTCCCAGTACCCTTAGATGACGTGTATGCCGTTGTGCAATGGGCGAGCGGCTTGGGTCGTCCCTTGATTGTTGCTGGCGAGAGTGCTGGCGCGAATCTTGTCGCGGCGGCGGCAATTCGCGCGCGGGACGAAAAAGGCCCCGCAATTATTGCTCAGCTATTGGCGAGCCCAGTGACCGATCATAATTTTGAAACCGAATCCTATCGCACTATTGGTGATAAAAATTGGTTGTTATCGCGTGCCGACATGGAGTGGTTTTGGGGGCACTACTGCGCAGAGTCTGATGCCAGGAATAACCCATTGGTGTCACCGCTGCGGCTAAAAAATGCAAGCGGACTTCCTCAGGCTATGGTTGTGGTGTCTGAGCTAGACCCCCTGCGAGATGAGGGGCTAGCCTACGCCGAGCTGTTACGCACAAGTGGTGTGCCCGTGTCGGTAATCGAAGGCAAGGATATGTTGCACGCGTATTTTTTTGCGGCGGGAGCGATTCCCGAAGTTGCCCAGTCGGTCGCAGATTCGGCCAGCTGGTTGAAAAACTGCATTCTTGCGAGTAATGGAGTAAATAATCAATGAGCAACAGGGACGGTAAACTTGCGGGACGGCGTATTCTGATTACGGGCGCGGCTAGCGGTATGGGCCGCGCTATTGCCGAGCTCTTTACGCGTGAAGGCGCCCGTGTTGCTTTATTGGATTTAAATGGCCCAGCGGTGCTTGAGCTTGCAAAGGATTTGCAGGGTTTTGGTATCGAATGCGATATTTCATCGGCGCAGCAGGTTGCCGACAGTGTTGCGGCTGCAATTAAAGCGCTGGGCGGCTTGGACGGCGTGGTGAATGCCGCCGGTCTATATTATTCCAAATCTTTTGAAGAAACCGATATTGAAAGCTGGAATCGGGTTATGGCCGTTAATGTCACCGGCCCTTACCATTTATTGCAAGCGGCACTGCCCGCACTGCGGCAGGCGTCGTCGGCAACCATTGTCAATATCGCATCGATCAGTGGTTATCTGCCAATGGCGGGAACGGCGGCCTATTCGACGAGTAAGGCGGCCATACTAATGCTGACCAAAAGTCTTGGCTTTGAGCTGGGCCCGAATATTCGGGTTAACGCAATCTGCCCAGGTGTCATTAAAACTGAGATGACCCGGCATATTTGGGAAGACCCTGCGCGGGCAGCCAGCACAGCTGATCGCGTGTCCTTGAAAAAGATGGGCGAGGCTGAGGATATCGCTAAGGCTGCGCTGTATCTGAGCAGTGAGGATTCGAGCTTCGCTACTGGCACAGAGATCGTGCTAGATGGCGGCTTTAGCTGGCGTTAGCTGCACTAATATATTTGCTAGCAAACGCATTACTTAAGTGTTTTTATATGGCACGATGCAATGCGCCTACTGCATTACATTGTTTATAGTTTTCAAGCATAATCGTGGTATGAATGTCGTTATTAGGCCGCCACGGCGAAAAGGCAATTAGATTGCCCAAGGGTATAATATGAGTACTACAGCATCGTCATCCTTTGAGTATGATCCATTTTCACGTGAAGCAATGGAAAACCCTTTGCCCTTATACAAAGAGTTAAGGGATAAGCACCCAGTTTATTACAGTGATAAATATGATGGGTTTTTCTTTACACGTTTTGACGACATCATGGAATTGCTTTCGCATACCAAAAACGAACTGATTACCAGTGAAGGCTCATTGCCAACGCCGGCGTTTTTGTTGCAAAACCGCAATTCCGAGGCGCCTGCGCTTCCGCCGGTTGATCCCTTTCCACTGGCGCAGCAGCTCGGTCAGCCAGTACTCGCTGATATTCGCCGCGCTCACGACAAGCCTATGCGTCCCAAAGCCGTCAAAGATTTGATGGATTTTGTGCGAAAACAGGCGAATGAGCGGCTGGATTTACTGCTGCCTCGTAAACAATTCGACTTGGTGTCCGAATACGGCGGTATCGTTGCCTCAAGTATGATTATGCATTTGATGGGCATGCCGCTGGAGTTAGCAGAGCAGTCGCTGGCGATTATTAATTCCGGCACTCGGACTGATCCTGAGTCTGGTGGTTTCGACAGCCGAGCTGTTGCGAACAAAGCATTGGAATTGTATTTACCCTATGTTCAAGCGCGGATGGACGCGGGTCCAGATGGCAGCGTGCCAATGGTCGATGGCTTATTTAAATATCGAATTAACGGTAAACCCTTGACTGCGCCTGAAGTGGCAAGACAGTTAACCTGCGCCTTTATTGGTGGTATCGAAACAGTACCTAAAGTGACGGCGGTTGGCTTGATGGAGCTGCTTGCGCGTCCCGACCAGTTGGCGGCGGTGCGCGCCGATATGGAAACCAATATACCGAAAGTTGTTGAGGAAATGCTGCGATTCTGCGCCCCGGCTCAGTGGTTTATGCGCACCGTACACAAGCCCATCACCGTGTGTGGCCAAGAGATTAAGCCAGGCCAGCGGGTGTTTGCGGTATATGCCTCAGCGCTGCGCGACGAGCGCGAATTCGATCGACCCAATGAGTTTATTTGGGATCGCGAAATCCCTCGGGTGATGACCTTCGGTCAGGGGCCGCATTTCTGTATTGGTATCCATTTAGCGCGTATGGAAATTCGGATATTGGTTGAGGAATTCTTAAAGCGCGTAGACAAGGTTCATTTCGATATGGATAAGGCCGTACGCCATCCTTCTAGTTTTCAGTGGGGCTGGAATAATTTGCCGGTGGTCATTGAGTAATGGACGTCATTAGAGCGAGTATCTCAACCGGTACCCCGGTATGTGGCGCGTGGGTCTCACTGGGTAATACCCAGTCGATCGAGGTCATGGGTAAATCTGGCTACGACTTCTTGATCCTCGATACCCAACACGGCGGGATTACATTCGATCAAGTTCTCCCCGCATTACAGGTGTTAGGCAGTGCAACGCCAGCCTTGGTAAGAGTACCGTGGCGCGACCCCGCGCAGATTATGCGCGCGGCTGATCTTGGCGCTGCTGGTGTCATTGTGCCGATGATTTCCACTGCTGAAGAGGCTGCTCAGGCCGTGGCGGCGATTCGTTATCCCCCTGCGGGTATTCGCTCCTTCGGCCCGGTGCGTAGCTATTACACAGTATCGGCCGAGCCGGTCGAGCCCCTGTGTTTTGTTATGGTAGAAACCGCGGAAGCCATGCATAACCTCGATGCCATCGCCGCAACACCGGGCCTAGATGGTATTTTCGTTGGACCTGTCGACCTTGCCTTGAGCTTAGGTTGTGGCGCGGCGATGAAGATGCCCCCACAGGTCTTGGACGCCATGGACAAAGTTGTTCTTTGCTGTGAAAAATACGGAATCATCGCTGGCTGCGCATCGCTGGGTATGGATAACGCCGAAGATTTACTGCGTAGAGGTGTACGCCTGGTGGCGATAGGCAGTGATTTTGCCTTTTTGCGGAATGCCGCTGCTGGAAACGCAGCACTGGGTAAAACCTTGACGAGTCGCTATACGCGAACGCCAAATAACACTGAACCGGTGAGGAAAGGTTGAATATGGCAAAGGACTTAGAACAAGCGTTAGGTGCAATTGTCGGTGCTGGGCAGGTGTTTGCTGGCGGTGATATTGATGAACGCTATAAGACTGATTTAACCAAAAAATACAGCACTGAACCGGCTTACGTCGTTAGGCCGGCGAGCACAGAGCAGGTTGCC
>NZ_JBFJWS010000046.1:0-16798 GCF_041623545.1 Zhongshania sp.
CGGTGGTCAGGCGTTTTTGCGCTAAGCCGTGATGCTACCACTTCACTTTGTACTCCATGCCAACGGCGAGGTTGTTAACGTCGCTGCGGCGATACTCATTCAGGCGATACTCGCTCACAAAGTACAGATTTTCTACTAACCGATAGCCGAGTTGTGCCTCGGCGACAATGGGGTTTTCTGGAATCTCCGGGGCTAACTCTTCATTGAAAGTGTGATCGATAAAGCCTGCTAAATAGAGCCGGTCACTAAGGTAAGGGAAGTTCATCGTAAAGGCGTGTTCGAGCTGCCAGACGCGTTTATCGCTGTCGTCAATTTGTATTGCATGCAAGTTAATAGCGTATTTTAGGTGCATTTTGGCAAAAAATGATTGTAGCGCTGGGCTGTCGTTCATACGCCAGCGTACGCCAAATCGCAGGCGATCATTGTCTTCGCCGCTGCGCATATTGTATTGCACGGTTAAATCTAGCGGCGAAGTATTGCTCATTTGCCAGCGAATATTCTGTTCCGTGTAGTAGCTGGTGGTGTCGTTTAACTCACTGTCGGCCGCTTGGTTGCCGATATTTAGCAGACTAAAATAGGAAAAGCGATTTCCTAGTGCGGCGGCAATATTCAGGGTGAAAACGCTGTCGTTATCGACATCCGCTAGGTAAGGGTAGATGTTAAAGTCTAAGATGCCGGCGCGACTGTTGCGCACATCTGCGGCGAGTGCGTGGGAGCAGGAGAAAGTGAATATACTGCTCATTATTAGTATTTTGTTAATATTGTTTTTCAATAGACTGCTCGCTTCTAATCGGTATCAGAAACATAGCCTATTTGCGCCTGACTTCCAGTGGTAGAGCAAAATTTTTAGTCTAGAGTTGAGTCTGGAGTGGCAATTCGGTGGTGTTTTTTATCTCGGTGACGGCGATGTGGGAGTGCAGTTCGCGGATCATTGGCAATGCCAGCAGACGGTCGCGGACAAAGCTTTCGTAGTTCCGAATGTCCTTAACAATAATTTTCAGCATATAGTCCCATATCCCTGTCATGGTGTAGCACTCAACCACCTCGTCGAAGTTGCGCACTGAGGATTCAAACTCCACCAGGTTTTGCCGACCCGAGGTGGTCAAATTAACCGTGGCAAAGACCACTAAATCCATACCGAGTGCCTGCCGGTCGAGTAGGGCGACTTTTTTCTGAATGAGACCATCCTGCTCGATTCGGTTTATTCGGCGCCAGCAGGGCGATTGGGACATCCCAACAATATCCGCGACTTCGGTGGAAGTTTTACTGGCATCAGATTGCAAAATACTAAGAATTTTGACGTCTTGACGGCTTAAATTAGTGCTCATTGGTGTTCCTGTGGGCTTGATCTGTATTTTGTGGTCTATTTTATGCAGAATTTTTTTCGAAAAGAAACAGCAAAGTCTCATAAGCCTCAGTGCCTAAGCATTTAACACGGTGTGTTCGGCTGTGATTTCGCCACCAACTGGCATTCACGTATTTTCTCTTCGTCATAGTATGTCTGGCGCATGGGCAACAAGCGGATTAGCTACATCTTGCGGCGTTATACCGTTTTGGCCTTAAAACAGAGCTGGTAGTAATCAATTCTTATTTTTAATGGGGTTAGCTGTGTCGCTCAATGTGTTTTGGTATGCACCTAAGTATTTATTTTTTATATGTATTATTTGTTTTTTTGGGGGGGTTCGGGCGGGGTGATTTGCTGCCTTTGTGGCAATTAGTAAATTTTATTTATATTCAAATAATTTTAAAACGTCGGTAATTGCTTTAGTTTAGTTGGCAACATCGGTCGTACCGGGAGCACGCGATCGGTTTATAGCAAAGCCGTAAATTTATAAAAATAAAGTAGTGGCACTGAAGTGGTAATTCAACAACATGCCGCTATGCTTACAGTGCGATAAATCGTTGCTGATCAATCATTTGTAAGGCAGGGCTAAGTGCTAGTCTATTACGCGAATTTCGGTAGTGTTCGCGATTTAAACCTGCCGTTTTAACCTAGCAGCGGATTCGCAGATTAGAATAAGCAGTCTATAAGGACTGTTGCTTTGGTGAAATGGGATGCGGTAAACGCAGTCCGGCAGTGATGTCCGGGTTTTACTGATACCTGATGAACTCGATAAGGGATGCGTCATGGTAATAGCACTAATTATTCTAGGGCTGGTGGTAATCACAGTTCTCTTCCATCTTTACAGCCCTTGGTGGCTAACCCCAATCGCTTCGAATTGGGGCGCTATTGACACAACCATCGAAATTTCTTTCTGGATTACGGGTTTAGTTTTTATTGCAGTTAACTGCTTTTTGGCATGGGTAGTATGGCGCTATAAACATACCGGTAAGCACAAAGCCCACTACGAACCTGAGAGCAAAAAACTTGAACTATGGTTAACTGGTCTCACTACTATCGGGGTTGTTGCCATGCTCACCCCGGGTTTGATTGCCTGGGCCAGGGTGGTGAATGTACCCAGCGATGCCACCAATGTTGAGGCCATCGGCCAGCAGTGGCAGTGGACTTTTCGCTTTCCCGGTGCAGACGGTGAACTGGGGGGCGCTGATGCCCGCTTTGTGACTGAAAACAACCCTTATGGCGTTGACCCAGAAGATCCAAAGGGGCAAGACGATCTCATTGTTAACAGCCATCAATTGCACTTGCCCGTGGGCAAGCCAGTTAAGCTGTTACTGCGTTCAAATGATGTTCTCCATAATTTCGCCGTGCCGCAATTTCGAGTAAAAATGGATTTGGTGCCGGGTACGGTCACCTATCAGTGGTTTGAACCTAGCCGTGTAGGCACCTTTGATATTCTCTGCGAAGAGCTCTGCGGCGTTGCTCACTTCACGATGCGAGCGCAGGTCATTATCGAAGAGGAAAATGAGTATCTACAGTGGCTTAACCGCCAGCCCACCTTTGCGCAAACTCAACGCAGGATCGCGCCTGACTTGGTCGCAGGTAAACAACTTTATTCCACTTGCGCTGCCTGCCACGGCATGAACGGCAGCGGTTTAGAGGCCATGCAAGCACCTAATTTAAGTGGCTTGGAAGCGTGGTATATGGATCGGCAGCTGCGCTATTACCGTGAGGGTATTCGGGGTGCCCATCGAGCAGATAGTAGTGGTCAACAAATGGCGGCTATGGCGAAGTCTGTTCCCAAGGCGGAGGATCTCCATAATCTCCTCGCTTATATCGAAAGTCTGCCAGCCGTTGCGGCGCCACCAAGCTTGGGTGGCGACCCCCAGCGTGGTGCGCAGGTTTACCAGCCGTGTGTGGTTTGCCATGGTGCCAATGGCCAGGGGAATCGGGCATTGCAGGCACCGCAATTGGCCGGCCAGGCCGATTGGTATTTATATAATCAGCTTAAATATTTCAGCATGGGCTGGCGAGGTAAGCACCCCAAGGATCAGTACGGTTCCCAAATGCGCTTAATGACCAGCACTATTCAAAATCCTGAGCGCTTACAAGATTTACTGGCCTATATTGCAACCTTGCCTGTGCCTGGGGTTCATCACGATATGCTTGCTGAGGCAACAATTGCAGAGGGGACGCAACAACCATGACACATATTGCCATTGCTGATCAGACTGCTCATTTACATCATCCTAAGACTTTTATAGGCAAATATATTTGGAGCCAAGACCACAAAGTTATCGCGATTCAGTATTCCGTGACCGCTATTTTTGTCGGCTTAATCGCCTTGCTATTGTCCGTACTGATGCGGTTGCAGTTGGGCTTTCCCGGGGAATTTAATTTTATTAGCCCGGATGCCTACCTCCAGTTCGTTACCATGCACGGCATGATAATGGTTATTTATCTGTTGACGGCACTGTTGCTTGGTGGCTTCGGAAATTACCTGATTCCACTGATGGTTGGCACGCGGGATATGGTATTCCCTTATTTGAATATGCTCAGTTACTGGTTTTATCTGGTGTCGGTCATTGTCTTGGTGAGTAGTTTTTTTGTGGTCGGTGGCCCCACTGGCGCCGGCTGGACTTTATACCCGCCGCAAGCCATTTTAGCGGGAACTCCCGGTGCGGGCAGCGGCATTGTGCTGATGCTGCTTTCGCTGGCGATCTTTATTGTTGCATTCACCATGGGCGGTTTAAATTACGTCACCACGATTTTTCAGGCCCGGACACGGGGCATGACCTTGATGCGTATGCCGTTAACCATCTGGGGTATTCTTACCGCGACTATCCTCGGTTTACTGGCGTTTCCGGCACTGTTAGTCAGCGCCATTATGATGTTGTTCGACGCGTTGCTGGGCACCAGTTTCTTTATGCCCGCCATCGTGTCTTTGGGCGAGCCGCTTAATCATGAAGGTGGTAGTCCGATATTATTCCAGCACTTGTTTTGGTTCTTTGGTCATCCAGAAGTGTATATCGTGGCGTTACCGGCTTTTGGCATGGTTAGTGATGTACTGAGTGTTCACGCCCGTAAAAATATCTTTGGTTATCGCATGATGGTGTGGGCCATTGTCGTTATCGGCGGTCTTAGCTTTATCGTCTGGGCTCATCACATGTATGTTAGTGGTATGAATCCCTATTTTGGTTTCTTTTTTGCGACCACTACCTTAATTATTGCGGTACCCACAGCGATCAAAGTCTATAACTGGGTGCTCACCTTATGGCGGGGTAATATTCATCTCACCGTGCCTATGTTGTTTGCCATTGGCTTTATTTTTACATTTACCCACGGCGGTTTGAGCGGCCTGTTTTTGGGGAATGTGGTGGTGGACTTACCCCTGTCAGATACCTTCTTTGTGGTTGCTCATTTTCATATGGTGATGGGAGTGTCGCCGATCATGGTGCTGTTTGCGGCCCTATATCATTGGTTCCCGCTGGTCAGCGGTAAGCAATTGCATACCGGACTCGGAAAGTTGCACTTCTGGGGTACTTTTCTGGGAACCTATGCGATTTACCTGCCTATGCATTACTTAGGTTTTCTCGGCGTGCCTCGGCGCTACTACGCCTTGGGTGATACCTCGTTTATTCCGGAGTCAGCTCACGTATTAAATGAAGACATTACGATTGCCGCCATTCTTGTCGCGCTGTTTCAGCTGGTTTTTGTGGTTAATGTAATTTGGACCCTGCGCTCAGGCCCCCGTTCGGTTCGCAACCCATGGGGCGTGGCATCACTCGAGTGGCATACCCCAGACGTGCCACCGGCACACGGCAACTGGGGAGATGAATTGCCCACGGTGCATCGCTGGGCCTATGACTACAGTGTACCGGGTGCTAAGCAGGACTTTATTCCTCAGCACGTTGCCGAAGAGGATGTCGAGTACGAAGCCGGTGGTCGCCGGGTAGGGGAGGGCGAATAATGAGTTGGTTCGGGATTTTATCTGAAAAGCCGTGGATTCCAGAGGCGCAAGGGACCACCGCGGAGTGGGGCCGAACGGCCTATACCCCGGCGGTGAAAATATCGCTTCGATTTTTACTGGGCGTTATTAGTGTTTTTTTCCTGCTGTTTTTTGTCACCTTTATTAGTCGATCCCAATACGATGACTTTTTGGCCTTGGCGGGCGAACCGTGGCAGCCCTTTACCAATTCGATGCGCTTGTGGATTAACACTGGAGTATTAGTTCTCGCGAGTGTGGCGATGCAGTGTGCGGTGTATGCGCTGCGCTGTAATCACGGCGTTCGTTTACTTTTGTCTCTGGCTGTTGGTGCGGTGTTGGCTGCATTATTTATTGTTTTACAAATTTCGGTTTGGCAATTTTTGGCGGGCATGGGCTATAGCGTTGCGGGTAACCCAGCCAATAGCTATTTTTATATCTTAACGGGTTTGCATGCTTTGCATTTGCTTGGTGGCTTGTTCGCGCTCGGTCGAGTAGTGAATAACATGCGTTTTGAGGGCAATTTGCAAAACCGTCACGCGGCGATTGAAGCCTGCGCTGTCTACTGGCACTACTTATTGGGACTCTGGTTAGTATTGTTTTTTATGCTGACCCGTACACCGGAAACGTATGCTTTGATTGCCGCAGCCTGCGGCCTGGGATGAGACCATGACGAGTACGCCAGGAGTAAATGCAAAGAACAGCTATTGGCAAAATCTTGTCAATGACTGGGGTGCGGACCGGGAAGTGTTTAAGCTTTCTTGGGGAAAGCTGATGATGTGGATATTCCTCCTCAGCGATACTTTTATCTTCAGTGTTTTTCTCATTGCTTATATGAATGTTCGGATGTCGGCAACGGACTCATGGCCATTGACCAGCGAGGTGTTTGCCCTCCATGTCGGCGGTGCCGATATACCTTTACTGCTCATCGCAATAATGACATTCATCCTTATTACCAGCAGCGGCACAATGGCCATGGCCGTGAACTGCGCTTATCAACGGAATAAAGCCGCGACGTTTAAATTAATGATTGCCACCGCTATTCTCGGTGCCAGCTTTGTGGGAATGCAGGCCTTTGAATGGAGTAAGTTAATTTTAGATGAGGGGGTAAGGCCTTGGGCCAACCCGATGGGGGCCGCTCAGTTTGGTTCTGCCTTCTTTATGATCACCGGCTTCCATGGTGTGCACGTGAGCATTGGGGTGATTTATCTTACTGTAGTCGCGTTCAAGGTGTTGAGGGGGCACTACGATGAGCGAGGTTTTCAAATAGTCGAGATCACCGGCCTGTATTGGCATTTCGTCGATTTGGTGTGGGTCTTTATATTCGCCTTTTTCTACCTCTGGTAAGGAGCTCAGCATGAGTACTCAAGCTGATTCAGCGAGTCATAGCGAGGGGCAGCAGCACCCCATTGGCCTGTATTTTAAAGTGTGGATACTGCTTTTTGTTCTCAGTTCAATGTCTTACGCCGTCGATTATTTTCACTTCGTAGGTTATCTACGGTGGACATTGATACTCGTGTTTATGTTTCTTAAAGCCGGACTGATTATTACCGTGTTTATGCATTTTGCATGGGAATCGAGCACCCTCAAACTCGCCTTAGGATTGCCAGTGATCGCGATAATCGTGTTTATCGGTTTTATGGCGGTAGAGGCGGACTACACCTTTTTGAGCCGCCTCACTTTTATGTCGGGGGGGACATGAGTCTGGGTCGAATTCCGCGCTCATTTATTTCCTATTTGTTCGCTGCGGTGCTGGTAACGAGCGCCGTAATGGCCGCAGTTATTGTACGCACCGCACCCCAGCAAGCCCCAGAAATAGAGGGTGCGGTGCTGGCGACGCCGCTAGCGTTACCAAATTTTGAGCTAAGAGATCATAATGGTAGGCCAGTACACAAAGTTGATTTAAAGGGCCGCTGGCAGTTAATCAGTTATGGCTACACGCAGTGCCCCGATATTTGCCCGACAATGTTGTCGAGTTTGGCGGGCTTTCGCCAATTACTCGATCAAGAAAGTAAATTTGCTGATCTGCAAGTTCTGTTTTACAGCATCGACCCTGAGCGTGACAGTGTTGAAAAATTGGCCAATTATGTACCGTGGTTCGATCGCCGATTTCTTGGTTTGAGAGCGGACGACGCTAAGCAAGCAGCAATCTTTGAGAGGAGCCTGGGGCTGCAGAGCTACACCGCAAATTCAGACGAGCCTGCCGATGGCGCTGCACTGCAAAATGACGGTGCGAGCGGTCCGCAAATCGCTCACGGTTTCCGTCTGTATTTGCTCGATGATCAAGCTCGGCTGCGTGCTTCCCTTGCGCCGATCTCCGCGCGAGACGGCAGTAAATACTATGAAGCAGAGACCCTGCTTCATGACTACCTCGCCCTGCGAACCTGGTTTGCCAAGCAAGGTTAATTGCATTGCCCACGGCGCAGCTTTAGGCATAATGGCGTGGTAGGCGCCATTGGGGTGTTCTGCCTTAATATTGCAGGTTGTCATGCCCGTTCGTTGGGATATTTTTTGCAAGGTTATCGATAATTACGGCGATATTGGCGTGAGCTGGCGCTTGGCGCGACAATTGGCGGCTGAGCACAATGTTGACGTCCGGCTGTGGTTGGACGACCTCGCTGCCTTTTGTCGGATTTGCCCCCAAGGCGACCCCCGCCTTAAGGTTCAATATCACTGCGGTGTGGCTATTCATCACTGGACCGTGAATTGGCTAGCGGTAGACGCCGCCGACGTGGTGATTGAAGCCTTTGCCTGCGACTTGCCCCCTAACTATATCGTGGCGATGACCGAGTCTGCGCAGCCGCCGCTTTGGCTAAATCTAGAATATTTGAGCGCGGAAGGTTGGGTAGAGGGCTGCCATGGCCTGCCGTCTTTGCAGGGCAACGGCCTAGCAAAGTATTTCTTTTTTCCTGGTTTTAGCGCTAAAACCGGCGGCTTGCTGCGGGAGGCGGGATTGGTTCAGCGACGCCAAGTATTTCAAGGAAGCCCCATAGCTAAGGCTGAATTTTTGCGGGGCATTGGTGTTGAGCCCCTGGCGGACTGCCGTTTGATTTCGCTTTTTTCTTATGAGAATACACGTATATCAACGTGGCTTGATGTCTTGGCGGTGGCCCAAGACGTCAGTCATGTGCTGGTGCCCGAGGGCCGGGTCATCCCTGACCTGGCAAATTACCTTGGTGAAGTCGGCCTTCGAACTGGCCGTGTTTATCGGCGTGGTGCCCTACAAATTCAAGTATTGCCGTTTTTGAGTCAGGACGATTACGATCGCCTGTTATGGGCTTGTGATTTCAATATTGTGCGAGGTGAGGATTCATTTGTCCGTGCGCAGTGGGCAGCTCGACCCTTTATTTGGCATATTTACCCTCAAGAAGATGACGCTCATCTGCCTAAACTTGAAGCCTTCCTGCAGCGTTATTCTCAGGGCTTGGCAGCAGATTTGAGTGCGGCGATGACAGATTGCTGGCGACGTTGGAATCAGGGCGCAGATTGTGCTGATGGGTGGCAATACTTATTTGGCGCATCGTTAGCGCTGACGGGCCATGCAGCGGTTTGGTGTGCGGCGCAGGAGGCCGTTGAAAATCTTGCAGATTCGCTAGTGCAATTTCACCAAAACTGGTTATGATACGCAGCCGCAATTGATGGCATCCCATTAATCCTTTTTCGGATGCAAGTATGAAAACCGCACAAGAAATGAAGCCCAATAGCGTGATGCTAATCGAGGGCCAGCCCTGGCTAGTTCAAAAAGCCGAATTCACTAAGTCTGGTCGCAATAGCGCCATCGTTAAAATGAAGCTCAAAAACTTGTTGAGCGGTTCTTCTACTGAGACGGTGTTCAAGTCAGAAGACAAGGTTGAGCCGGTTATTCTTGACCGTATTACCGTTAGCTATTCCTACGTTGCAGACGGCGTCTATGTGTTTATGGATGAAGATTACAACCAATATGAGTTGAGCGCAGACGATATAGAAAGCGTGTTGCCTTATATTGTTGACGGTATGACTGATGAGTGCGAAGCGGTCTTCTTTGAAGGTAAGGTGATCTCAGTCGACCTGCCCACCACAATTGTTCGCCAGATTGTCTATACCGAAGGTTCTGCGCGGGGTGACACGTCTGGCAAAGTGATGAAGCCTGCACAATTGAGTAATGGCACGGTGGTTAAAGTGGCTGATTTCTGTGAAATCGACGACTGGATCGAGATCGATACCCGCAACGGCGAGTATAAGTGCCGTGCTAAAGCCCCAGTTTAAATAAGTGGCTTAAGTGCCCAAGTATGGGTGCAGAAGAAAGCCGGCCTACGCGCCGGTTTTTTTTCGTTCAGACTAATGGCCGAATACTGACCAGCCAGTGTGCTGAACCAGCATCTCTAAGGCTTCTGTGCCTAGCTTGCTATTGCCAATGCTGTCCAGGCCGGGGGACCAAACTGCAATAGAGGCTTTGCCCGGTGCTATTGCTAAAATTCCACCACCTACGCCACTTTTTCCCGGTAGGCCAACACGGTAGGCGAATTCGCCTGAGCCGTCGTAGTGTCCGCACATTAGCATAAGGGAGTTGAGGCGGCGTGCACGCTGAGCAGAGACAACACGCACGCCGGTACTTGAATTGACGCCGTCAGACACCAAGAATAAGCCCGCTTGGGCTAATTGCTTGCAGCTCATGCTGATGGAGCAGTGGTGGAAGTAAGTACCTAATACGCAGTCAACAGGGTTTTTAAAACGGCCAAAGGAGGCCATGAAGTGGGCTAGCGAGGCGTTGCGGTCACCGGTTAACTGCTCAGACTGAGCGACTTTCTCGTCGATACCAATACTATTGTCATTCGCAATAAAGCGTACAAACTGGAGGATTTCTGCCAGCGTTTCCTTGGGCTGATGTCCCATCATTATAGCGTCGACAATGGCGATTGCGCCCGCGTTTATAAAGGGGTTGCGGGGCTTTCCGCTCTCATGCTCTAACTGCACAATAGAGTTGAAGGGGTCACCAGAGGGCTCTCTGCCAACCCGAGACCACACTGCGTCACCCAACTTACCTAAGGCAATCGTCAGGGTGAACAACTTGGAGATACTTTGAATTGAGAACAAGGTGTCGGCATCGCCGGCGCTAAATATTTGCCCATTAGGCAGGGCGACGGTAATGCCAAATTGATTGGGATCCACACAGGCGAGCTGGGGAATGTAATTGGCGACTTGGCCGCGCTCGCTGCGGTCCTTCATGGTCGCGTAGATGTCGTTGAGTATATCTTGCATGGGCTTGGGTGTATTTCTTAAGTTTAGTGGAGCGCGGCATCGCCTTTCAAAATGCAGATGTCGACATGGGGCATTATATTCTTTGTGCCTAGCTCGGTGCAGCCTAATTATTCATTGGCTCGCGACATTTAAACACGCATTTTGTAGCTTGATAGTGAACTTTCCATGGGCTTTGCTGGTCGAAGGCCGCAGATAACGCTTACGCTTAGCTTTGAAGAAAAACCTGTGAAACAGCCCACAAAAGTTAATATCCACTATACCTATAGCTTAGATATAACGGCAGAATGCTTGCTAGCTTGTGAATAAGCGTCGGCTTTATCTTCGTTTTTCCGACGAGTTGTCTTATTACTTGGCCAAAGGTAAATTGCAATATGAATTTTAGTCGTCATCTTGAAAATGCAGGTCGTACAAAAATAGCTCAGCCTAGTCGGATTCTGCAATCCTGGTACCCTGTTGCCATACTTCTGCTTATTCCATTTGTTCAGCTTATTATTTCCAGCTTAAGTAATTAGAAAGCACGATATATTTGGCGAATGCCCATTTTTATGGGCATTCGCCGGTTATTGACGTGAAAATGGTGATATTCTCGCCCGCAGAACCATGCCTCGCTTATTTCGGTGTATATTTGCCTCGCCGAGGCCAGACCTCGCTTTTAAACGATTGAAATACTTTACTGCGCGCCGCTGAGCGAAACCAAGGATTACCGATGAAAATTTGTGGTGTTGAGTTGACCGGCAATGACGCCGTTGTATGTTTGCTGAATTACGACAAACAGCAGTTTAATTTACCCGAGTGCCGGGTACGCAAACTGAGCTTACCCAAGGACCACACCCGCCATGATCTGCAGCAGTTCCAACAGGCCTTTGCGCAGCTGATGGGTGACTATAAAGTGGATTCTGTGGCGATTCGAGGGCGGATGCCCAAGGGTAAGTTTGCCGGCGGCGCTATTAGCTTTAAATTAGAAGCGACGCTTCAGCTTATTGCTAATCTTGAGGTGCGAGTATTGACGCCAACTGAGATTAAGGCGGCTTTGGCTGAGAACCCCCTGACGATTCCATTTGCAGACACCGGATTAAAGGCATTTCAGGAAGCGGCTTTTACTGTGGCCTACGCGGCGCACATGTAAGGCTTTAATTCCACGAAAAGATTCCCTATCTAAACCTCGGTCTGTAAAATCAGGCTCTTTGTTAATAAAGCGGAGCAGCGCAATGGGCAGAGCCTACCAAAACCGCAAAGATTCTATGGCTAAGACCTCAGATGCCAAGGCCAAGGTCTACAGCAAATACGGGCGTGAGATTTATGTGTGTGCCAAGGCCGGCGGGGTCGACCCGACGGGTAATTTGGCACTGCGGGGCATGATTGAGCGAGCTAAAAAAGACCAAGTTCCCACACATGTCATTGAAAAAGCCATCGATAAGGCCAAAGGTGGTGGCGGCGAAGATTTTGCGCTGTCGCGCTACGAAGGCTACGGGCCGGGTAATTGTATGGTGATTATCGACTGTTTGACCGATAACGCGAACCGCACTTTTGGTGATGTGCGCCTGTGTTTTACCAAGACAAAAAGCAAAATTGGCACCCAGGGCAGCGTCAGCCATATGTTCGATCACTCGGCAATCTTTGTGTTTTCCGGCGATGATGAAGAGGGTGTTTTAGAGGCGCTGATGGAAGCCGATGTAGACGTAACGGATATCGAGAATGAAGATGGTAAAATCTCGGTATTTGCGCCGAATACTGACTATTTTAAAGCCAAGCAAGCGCTGATTGAATTTGGTGTGAGTGATTTTGACGTGGACGAAATTCAGTTTCTGCCCCAGAACACCACCACCATTGAAGGCGACGATGTGCCAATGTTTGAGAAGTTTATGGACATGCTTAATGATCTGGATGATGTCCAAAACGTTTACCACAACGTTGAGTCGTAGTTTCAGCGGTTTACCCGCTTAGACGAGTTGCCCCGGGGCCAATAATTGGTTGCCGGGGCTTTTTATTTAAGCGGCCTGTTTTTAATTTTCTCGTTGAGCAATTGCTCTGCGTCGGATAACAGGATGTCAGTTGTTAAATGCTTAAACGGGTCTACTTCGAAGTGAATGGCGGTAAAGGCCGCGGTGGCCTCGCCATTGTCGTGGGCAAATTGACTGGTGTGTTTTAGCCTATCCATAAAGTCGGCGGCCTGATCTAGCCGGGCATCGTGAAGTAAGATCGCAAAGCGCCGCTCACTTAGGCGCGCGAAAAGATCGGCATCGCGTAGTGTCGTTACTAGGTTCTGGCTAAATACGCGGATGACGTTGTCGATATTGTGACTAGAGTCGCTATCAAAGCTAGAAGCTTGCATATCTAAGAAAATTGCCGTTATTGGTGTTTTTTGGCGGTTGGCGATATTAAGCTGCTGCTGTGCCAGCAAGATAAAGCCGTCGCGGTTGCTGATGCCCGTTAAGGAATCTTGGGTTGCGTGGTGGATGGTATATAGCTCTCGCTCGACAATAGCACCAAAATTTTTGAGCGTATGCTGCTCCTCCGCGCTGAGTTGGCGAGGTCGTTGATCGATAATGCACAGTGTTCCGAGTTTACTGCCGTCTAACGCTTTAAGTGGACAGCCTGCGTAAAAACGTATTTTAGGGTCGTTTTCAACTAGGGGATTGTCGGCAAAGCGTTCGTCTTGGCTGGCGTCGGGAATAATAAAGAGGTCGTCGCCGTTTATTGCGTGGCCGCAGAAAGAGATATCTCTGGGGGTTTCGCTCGCGTCCAAGCCTATGCAGGATTTAAACCACTGACGATTTTCGTCCACTAGGCTAATGACCGCTACCGGGACATTGAGAATTTGCTTAGTCATTTGGGTCAGACGATCGAAGCGATCTTCTGGGGGCGTATCCAAAATGTTTAGGGCGCTGAGGGCTGCCAGCCGAGATTTTTCATTTTTGGGGAGGTCTGGCGATTTCACTGAGTATCCTTAAACGGAATAATGACTGAATTTAGAGTAAGTTAAGCAGATATTATAAGGTTTCGCCTGCTCTCGTCCCTCGATGGAATCGCAATTCTTATTAAAATCACCGCACAATTACTTAAATACTATGCAAAGTGGCTTTAACGCATTTGAGTATGTTGTAGTCGTATTCGCCGTCTAATAGTTCATAAACCGGTTTTATTTTGCCGTCTTCGCTGTGCTCAAACGCAAATTGAATTTCTTTTAATTCAGTTTCACCTAATGTGACAACTTCGCCAATATTGAGTTCACCGCTGGCAATGCCTTGGCAAAGATGCCCATAAATGGTGGTGAGGGCAAGACTGCGCTCAGTGGCAATGGTGTCTGGGGTTTTGCCTTGTTTTAGTAAGGCGATACTGGTGGTGGCGGTGTCGTTAATATCCTCGGTAGTTTGCGAATTAAGATTCGCAAGAATAACCTCAAGAAAGCCGGCGCCGTATTTGGCGAGTTTGCTCTCGCCAACGCCGGATACGCGGCTTAATTGGTCGAGGGTTTGCGGCTGGCGCTCAGCCATTTCGGCTAGGGTGGCGTCGTGAAAAATCATATAAGCCGGAATTTCTTGCTCGGCGGCTAGCGCTTTGCGGTGCTCCCGTAAGGCTTCCCATAACACCGCATTGCCGGTACCGGTATAGGCCTTCGATTTACGGCGCTCACTTTTGCTGGCTTTAACCATCTTACGCAGAGTTAGTTGGCTTTCGCCTTTGAGTATTGGCCTAGCGGTGTCAGTTAGCTGCACACTGCCGTGGCCCTCTACGTCGACCCGCAGCAGCCCCCGGGCAATGATCTGTCGGTACAGAGTGCGCCACTCGGTGCTATTGAGCTCGCTGCCAATGCCATAGGTAGAGATTTTGTCATGACCAAACTGACTGATACGCTCGTTTTCTTTACCGAGCAATACATCGACTAAATAGCTCACGCCAAAGCGTTGGCCGGTGCGGTAAACGCAAGACAAGGCCTTTTGTGCCGCCACGGTTGCGTCCCAGGTTTCTGGTGGGTTTAAGCAGTTGTCGCAGTTGCCACAGGCGTGGTCGTATTCGTCATCAAAATAGCGCAGAAGCGCTTGGCGGCGGCAGGTGGTGAGTTCACATAGTCCGAGCATGGCGTCGAGTTTGTGTTGCTCTAGGCGTTTACGGCTTTCTTCGGCGCCGGAGTTGCCCTGCATTTGGCGCAGAGTAATCACGTCTTGCAGACCGTAGGCCATCCACGCATCGGCGGGCTGGCCGTCACGGCCCGCGCGGCCGGTTTCCTGATAATAAGCCTCTATGCTCTTGGGCAGGTTGAGGTGGGCAACAAAGCGGACGTCAGGCTTGTCTATACCCATGCCGAAGGCGATGGTGGCAACAATAATCACGCCGTCTTCACGGAGAAAGCGCTCTTGATGTTGCTGGCGCTGTTCATTGCTCATGCCGGCGTGGTAAGGCAGCGCCGTCATGCCTTTGCCGCTTAACCACAAGGCTATTTCGTCGACTTTTTTACGCGACAGGCAATAGACGATTCCCGCTTCGCCCTCATGTTCATTGAGTATGAAACGCAGTAAATTCTCCCGCGCAGTGCCCTGATTCTCGGTAATGCGGTAACGAATATTGGGCCGGTCGAAACCGTCATTGAATACCCTTGCACTGTGGAGTGATAAGCGCTCGATAATCTCGCGCTGAGTAGGGCCGTCGGCCGTGGCCGTCAGCGCGACTCGCGGAATATCGGGAAAGCGTTCGTGGAGGACGGTGAGCTTGATGTATTCGGGGCGAAAGTCGTGGCCCCACTGAGAAACGCAGTGGGCTTCGTCGATAGCGAACAAGGAGAGCGGGGCATTATCGAGCAGTTGCAGCATACGCGGCATCATTAGTCGTTCTGGGGCGATATAAAGCAGCTCTAATTCACCATTCATTAGCTGGTTTTCGACGTCATTGACCTCCATGCCGTTGAGACTGGAGTTCAAAAAAGCGGCTTTAATACCGTTTTGCCGCAATGCCATGACTTGGTCTTGCATCAGGGCGATTAAGGGCGAAATAATGATGGCCGTGCCTTCGCGCACCAGCGCCGGTACCTGAAAGCACAGCGATTTACCGCCGCCCGTGGGCATAAGCACTAGGGCATCGCCGCCCTGAATCACGTGGTCGACAATGTCGGCCTGCTGATTGCGGAAAGCTTCGTAGCCATAGACACTTTGCAGCACCTCGAGGGCGCTGCTTTCACTGGGTGATAGTGCTGGCTGGTTTGTGCTACTTACTTCAGGGTTTAGGATATTCAATTACCACATTAAGTCGTCTGGGATTTGGTAGGCCGCGTAAGGGTCGTCTTCTTCGACCGCTGCTGCAGTGCTGGCAGTTTGGGTGTTGTGGACTAAAATCACTGACGGGTCGCGCTGGGCGATTTTATCGGCGATCGCCGCAGGTACCAATTCGTAACCTTCTTTTAGCTTAACTAGGGCAATAATGCCTTTTACCAATTGGGTCTGGAGTAGGCTGTCGACAAACACCTTCTTAATCTTTTTACCGTCGGTGAATTGATAGGCAATATCACCTTGCTTGCGGTCGATGCGATTCAGGGTAATTAACTGAATGATTTGCGCGTGAATCGCCTTTTTGTCGGCTTCGGCTTGGCGCGCGCGATTGAGCTGGCGGTCGCGCTCGGCCTTTTCGGCCAATGCCTGTTTCGCGGCTTCTTTGCTTTCGTTTACCACCACGGTGCCCTTGGGCAGCTTGGCTTGCTTGCGCTTTTCCTGCTTGAGTTTCTTGGCCTTTTTTTCGTCGACCATACCCGCTTTGAGTAGCTGTTCTTGTAAGGATGCCATGCCAGGTCTCTTGCGTGTTGAGTATGTTTCTATTCTAAGGGATTATTGCGGTTAGAGCTTGGAAAAACTTCTCAAAAATCCTCGCCTCGTACTCGACGACACTGCTAAAACGCGTATGAATACAGTCGCAGCCAAGTCGGAATCAGCCTCGTGGGCGAGAGGGTGAAATTGGCGCCGACAGGCCAAAAACAGAGAGTAAGTTAATGATAAAAGTGAGTGTGATGTACCCCAATAAGCCCGGTGCAAGATTTGACCATGCCTATTACCGCGATCAGCATTTTCCGATGGTAAAGGCTTTGATGGGGGATTTTTGTCTGTCCTATTCCATTGATCGGGGCTTGGTCGGCGAGGATGCTGGCATCCCGCCGCTTTATATTGCCATGGGGCATTTGTACTGTGCGTCTATTGACGAGTTTCAGGCGGGCTTCGCGCCCCATGCGGCTAAAATCATGGCGGACCTCCCCA
>NZ_JBFJWS010000047.1:0-16127 GCF_041623545.1 Zhongshania sp.
AAAGCAAATATGGCTAATAAAAGCAGGGGGGGTTGAATTTGCATGGCGACCGAGACGTAATCACTGTCGCCATGATGTTACTGGACGCACGCTGAAACTGCAAAGGAAGCTCGATCATCGGTGATGATGTAGGGCGTCTGGTGATAGCTCGTTAATGTATCGGCTGGCGGGAATATCTTGGGGGCGCCAGTGTGCAATTGCCCACCGGAGTAAGGCCTGGATCTCGGTAATCGTATCCGGGGCGCTGGTTTGCTGCAAATACCTTAGGGCCAAGCGCAGGTTGTCGATAGCGTGGCTATCATCTAATGCTGGGGCAAAACTTTGTTTGCTGAGCTTATGGCCGTCTGCGCCAACGATGACCGGAATATGACAATAGCGCACCGACGGAAAACCTAGCGCCTGTTGGAGGTGGATTTGCCAGGCGCTGGCGTCAAGTAAGTCGACGCCGCGCACGATGTCGGTGACGCCTTGTCTGGCATCATCGACGACGACGGCAAGCTGGTAAGCATAGAGCCCGTCTTTCCGCTTTAGTACGGGATCGCCGATATCGGTTTGGATGCGCGTTTGGTGACCTTGGATTTGATCGGTAAAGTTTACGCTTTCATCTGGTATGCGCAGGCGGAGGGCTGCGTTACTGGGTGTGCCGGGGTGCGGGCATTGACCCGTGTGCAGGCCTTTAGTTTGCGCGAGTTGGCGGCGAGAGCAGGCGCACCAATACGCTAAATTTTGGTCAAGCAGTTGCTGCAGATAAAAATCGTAGGTGGCGCTGGCTTGGCTTTGCCAAAAAACATCGCCATCCCACTGCAGGCCATGCTTGATTAGGCTGTTAATAATTTGCTGGGCTGCGCTGGCTTGTTCGCGTGGCGGATCAATATCCTCCATGCGCAGCAGCCATTGGCCTTGATTGGCGCGAGCATCTAAATAGCTGGCCAAGGCGGTCACAAGGGAGCCGATATGCAGTGGCCCGCTGGGGGATGGGGCAAATCGGCCCGTATAGGCGCTGTTGGGCGAAGGCATTTAGGGCGTTGCGGGCGGCTGACCGCCCGACAGGTTTAGCCGCGTTCCTGGCGTTCTTTGATTTCGTCTAGGGTTTTGCAGTCTATGCATAGTGTCGCTGTCGGCCGCGCTTCTAAGCGCTTAATGCCGATGTCGACGCCGCAGGTAGTGCAGTAGCCGTAGTCGTCTTCATCAATTAAATTGATGGTCGAGTCGATCTTCTTGATCAATTTGCGCTCGCGGTCACGGGTGCGAAGCTCAAGGCTAAACTCTTCTTCCTGTGTGGCGCGATCAGCCGGGTCTGGGAAATTGGCTGCTTCGTCTTTCATGTGACTCACAGTACGGTCAACCTCCTCCATTAATTCTGCTTTCCAGTTCAGCAGGATTTGGCGGAAGTGTTCCTTCTGCTTATCGTTCATATACTCTTCGCCCTTTTTCTCTACATAGGGGACGAAGGTCTTTAAATTCTCAGGTGTGCTCTGTTGTGCAGGCATGGTTGGCCCTCTTTTTTACAAGCCGTTAACCGCAAACCGCGGACATGCGCGGCGACGCTGTGCCGCCAAATCGGCAAAACTACCAGATATGACTCTGCTGCGCCACACGAAATTACGCATTAATGAATGATCTGAGCATTTCAGTACCTTGTTGTGATGATGTTAAGCCACTATGGATAACGTTACACTCCTGTTTTTGGATAATAGGAATAGTATAGGTGAGTAAATCCTTTGCGCGTCGTTTAGCCGATATTGAGCCTTTTCGAGTAGTGGAGGTGCTAACCCGCGCCAAAGCCCTGGCCGCGGCTGGGCGAGATATTATTCATATGGAAGCCGGGGAGCCGGACTTTAGTAGCGCCGAGCCTATTATCCAGGCGGCAAAGGCCTCGCTTGATCGCGGTGAGACAAGCTATACCCCGGCGGCGGGTATCCCCGCATTGCGGGAGGCTATTGCAAGATACTATAAGCAGGATCACGGTTTAGATATCGCGCCTGAACGAATTATGATCACTCCTGGTGCGTCGGGGGCGCTGTTGCTGTTAGCTGGCCTGCTTATTAACCCCGGTGACGGTATGTTGATGACGGATCCTGGCTACCCCTGTAATCGCCATTTTTTACGTTTAGTTGAAGGCGAGGGGCAGTTGGTGCCGGTGGGGCCAGAGGACCGCTTTCAGCTCAGCGCTGAAAAAGCAGAGCAGCACTGGCAGGCAAATACCAAGGGGGTTATGGTGGCCTCGCCAGCGAACCCTAGCGGTGAAATTCTCACGGCCCCGCAATTGCGAGATTTACATGCCCTGTGTGAACGCAAAGACGGATACTTAATTGTAGACGAGATCTACCACGGCTTAAATTACGGGGTGGACGCGCCGAGTATCTTGTCGATTACTGATCAGGCCTTTGTGATCAATAGTTTCTCTAAGTACTTTGGTATGACAGGTTGGCGTTTGGGGTGGCTGGTTGCGCCCGCAGATGCGGTGCCGGAGTTGGAAAAGCTGGCGCAGAATCTGTTTATCTCGATGTCGACTATGGCGCAGCATGCTGCGCTGGCGGCCTTTGCGCCCGAGACACGGCTTATTCTTAATGCGCGCCGAGATGAATTTGCCCAGCGCCGGGATTATTTATTGCCGGAGCTACGTAATCTAGGCTTTGAAATCCCCCATTGTCCCGATGGCGCACTCTATCTTTACGCTGGGATTAAGCGATTTAAAATGAGTAGTCCTGAATTTTGCCGTTCACTGCTGGAGGATCATGGCATTGCGATTACGCCTGGTGAAGACTTCGGCCGCTATCGGGCCGACGAGCATGTACGCTTTGCTTATACCACTGGGATGGAACGCTTAGCCGAAGGCGTGGCGCGGTTACGCAAGCTTTACGGTTGAGGGGTAGGTTTATAGCGCCGCACGCCTGGGTCGCCTGAAGTGCTATCCGAGCGATCGGCGAGGGCGGTAGCCATTGACTGGGCAATGACCTTGGCTCGCTGCTTCATGGCGTCGCAGCGTGGGCCGCGGAACAGCGCGTCGATGCTTGTGTCGAGCAAATACAGCCAGCGGTGAAAGTGATGCTGGCTTATTATTGCGCGGTGGTGGATCTCTTGGTGGCGCTTAAATAATTCGCCGTGATAAATGCGCTCAGAGAGCAATTGCTGCACCCAAAAATCGGTGACTCTCGGCAAATGTTGGTCGAGGGAAAAACGCATAATATCGGTAAAGTAAAAACCAATAATATCGTCGTTGAGAACCTGCTGGTAGAAGTGCCTCAGCAGCGTTTCTATATCTGGACGGCCGCGGATGTCGTGTTTGCTGTCGTGGTTCATAGTCGTCCAGATATGCGAAGCGCAGCTCATCTTGGGTTATCATAAAGGCTTAACAATCTTAGCATGGCTTGGACGCGAGGCCGTTTATCAGTATTTACTGACGTCTGTGTAGCGCAATCAAAGGGGTGGGCATTGAAAAAAACAAGCGAAGAAGCGCTTGCTCTGCAACAAATTATCGCGCGTTTAGATGCGTTTAAGCCGCGCCAGCGCTGGTGGCGGCGTTGGGTAAAACGCTCGGCGGTAGCGCTGATTTTACGTGAGCTAGACGATCATATCGAAGTGCTTATGATTAAACGCGCTGATCGCGAAGGCGATCCCTGGTCTGGGCATATGGCTTTTCCCGGCGGCAGAATGGATCGCCAGGATGTGACGGGCCTGCGGACTGCGATTCGCGAGACTGAAGAGGAGACGGGTATTTATCTCGAGAAGGCCGGTCACTGTATTGGCCGTCTTTCGGATATTGTGACGCGGCCACACTCTGGTCGTCAGCCCATGGTGGTAACACCGTACGTGTTTAGGCTGCATACCGCTGTCAGTATTGAGCCTAATCACGAGGTCGCCGAGGCAGTGTGGGTGCCAATGCGGTTTTTGATGGATAAGCAAAATCGAGTAACCACCGTGCAACGGCGTGGCCGTCTCAAAATGACCTTGCCCTGTTATAATTACGGGCCTCGGCTTATTTGGGGGATGTCTCTAGGTATGCTCGATGAGCTGTTAGGCCTGATCTAATCGGGTGAGGCTGCATCGCTATCGTTGGAGGGCTTGAGATTTGGGCGTGTCGGCTTGAGTTCGTCGTCTTCGGTATCGGACTCTAGTAGCTCGTTACGCTGGTCTTCCCATAAGAAAATCTTTGTTTCGTTCAGCAGTTTGCGCGCTTGGGTTTGGGGCTTTGCGGCCTCGGCGAGGGCCGCGTCGGGGAGGATGTTTTTGATCCACGCCTGGAATACCGCAAGAATAACGGGGGTTTTCTTGGGGTCAAGGTATTGCCAGCGGGAGCCGTCGAGGATGTTGCCGGAAACTCGCTCCTCTTTGACCGGTAGCCAATAAACGCCGCAGCTAGATAAGCTGAAATCATCTTGGCGACCAAAGCTGATATTGGCTTTGAAAGGATTGAAGGCGTCCTCTGGTGGGTTGTCGATGCGTTGTAGAGCCATAATCCATTGGCTGCCTGGGGGGAATTCCTTGGCCTCGGGGCGGCATAAATTGTCTTTTTTACCCCAAATGCGAATTTGCTCGCGGTACTCACTACCTTGCATTATTTCTTTAATGCTTAAATCAAAGCCGTTGCCCTGTGTGCGGTCAACTTCGCCGAAGACAACAAGGTCGGCATCGGGATAAACGGATTTAAATGGGCCTTGCCAAATACATTCACAGGCGAGGGTGGTCGCGCTGAAGAGCAGGCCGAAAATAATGAACGCGATCTTCAATGACTTTTCCCAGTGTTTTCGAGTTTATTTCGTTAAATCTGCGGCCAATAATATATGGCTCGCAACAGTATTTTAATACTCTCAATAAAAAAGGGTGCAGCTAGTGCTACACCCTTTGTCGTTGTGCTCGGCCGGTTTTAGATGTCGATCACAACGCCAAGGAAGTAACCGTCAACAGTCACGTTGGCTTCTTCGTTATCGTCTTCAAGTTGTACGTCGAAATTGCGGTAGCCCAGCTCTAGACCCACAATGCCAAGCTCATAGCCTAGGGCTAAGGTCATGTCGGTGACTTTGTTGTCACCGTAGGCAATGACATTGCCCAGTGCCGAGGCGTATAAACCGGTCAGTGGTAGTTCAAAGCGAGCGTTCACGTAAGCCATTGGCAGCGGCGCGTCGATCTCGATAGCGCCTTCGCCGCTAGTGCCTTTGATGCTGACTTCGCCGTCGAACATACGCACGGTCAAACCGACGTCGAGGTTTACCCAGTTGTCGAGAATTTCATAGTAAAAGGTGCCGTCGATGTGACTTAAATCGGTGGTGGAATCGACTTCTTCAGATTGGGCATAAACTTTTCCGTCAAAGGTATACGACTTCGTGAGAGTACCCTTTTCACTAATGTCGAGATCCGTGCTTTGCAGGCGTATATTGGGTAACACGGGCACAGGGTGCTCGAGGGCGACGTAGAAGCTTTTGCCGGTTTCATCGTCGTAGCCTAGGTCGTCATTCATGTCGATGCCGTCGGAGCCAGCTTTAACATCACCTTCCCAGCTCTGTTTCCACATATACGCGCCTGCCGTGGCGCCGATGATGTCGGCTTGGCTGCTTACAGAGGCGCTGGCGGCAAGTATGGCCAGTGCGATCAGTCGTTTTTGCATATTCAATCCCCTTGGTAATTGGCTTTTTTGATTATTTATTGCACGGTATTGCTTTAACCATAATCCCTGCGCGTGACAGGGTAAATACTAGTTGTTCAGCAATAATGCCATGTCTTTGGCGAAGTAGGTCAGAATTCCGTCAGCGCCAGCCCGTTTAAAGGCGAGTAGCGATTCGGCCATGACTGTATTTTTATCGAGCCAGCCATTTTGAAATGCCGCGCAATGCATGGCGTACTCGCCACTGACTTGGTAGGCGTAGGTCGGCACGGCTAACTCGTCTTTGACTCGGCGAATAATGTCGAGGTAGGGCATGCCGGGTTTAACCATAATCATGTCGGCGCCTTCGGCTAAATCCAGCGCGCATTCGTGCAGGGCTTCGTCGCTATTGGCGGGGTCCATCTGGTAGTTGTATTTATTGCCACTACCGAGATTGCCTGCTGATCCGACGGCGTCACGGAAGGGCCCATAATAGGCGGAAGCGTATTTGGCTGCATAGCTGAGAATACAGGTATTGATGTGGCCATTGGTCTCTAGTGTATGACGAATGGCGCCGATTCGGCCGTCCATCATATCCGACGGTGCAACAATATCGGCGCCAGCATTGGCTTGCGCCTCAGCCTGCTTGCACAGGGTTTCTACAGTGCGGTCATTGAGCACATAGCCACTGGCATCAATGATGCCGTCTTGACCGTGGGTGGTGTAGGGGTCGAGGGCAACGTCAGTGATAATGCCAAGCTCTGGAGCGGCATCCTTAATGGCTTTGATCGCACGTTGGGCGAGCCCGTCGGGGTTGTACGCTTCTTCGGCGAATAGGGATTTTTTGTCTGTACCGACGACTGGAAATAAGGCAATTGCGGGAATGCCTAGCGCAGATAGTTGCTTGGCTTCGGCGGCGAGTAGATCAATGCTCAGGCGCTCAATGCCGGGCATGGAGCCAACTGCTTGGCGCTCACTGCTGCCTTCGCAAACAAACATGGGGTAGATCAGATCGCTCACAGTCAGCTGGTTTTCGCGCATTAAACGGCGCGAGAAATCATTGGCGCGCAGGCGTCGCATGCGAGTGGCGGGGAAGGCGCCGCGGTGGAGGGACTTACTCATAGCTGGCTCTCAGTTTAAGTTGGCGAAAACGCGTTCTGCTATATCTAATGTGTCGGCGATATCTTGGTCGCTGTGGGCGGCAGATAAAAAGCCGGCTTCGTAGGACGCTGGTGCGAGATAAACACCGCCGTCGAGCATGCCGTGGAAGAAGCGATTAAAGCGCTCTATATCGCAGGCCATGACCTGTTGATAATTGGTGACTTTTTCAGCGTCGGTAAAAAACACGCCGAACATGGTGCCGACGTGATTGCTGGTCATGGGAATGCCTGCCGCTGCCGCGCGCTCGCGAAGGCCGGCAACTAATTTGTCAGTTTGCTTGAACAGTGGCTCGTAGAAGCCTGCTTGTTCGATGTGTTCTAACATACACAGGCCTGCGGCCATGGCGATAGGGTTGCCAGATAAGGTTCCCGCCTGATACACCGGCCCGCTGGGTGCGATATGACTCATGATCTCGCGTTTGCCGCCAAAGGCAGCGACGGGCATGCCGCCGCCAATGACTTTACCGAGACAGGTGATGTCAGCGGTGACGCCGTAATAGCCTTGAGCGCCTTGCAGACCAAGGCGGAAGCCGGTCATTACTTCGTCAATAATAAATACGCTGCCACTGTGGTCGCAGCATTCGCGCAGGCATTCTAAAAAGCCGGGAATCGGCGGCACACAGTTCATGTTGCCGGCAACTGGTTCTACGATGACGCAGGCAATTTGCTCACCAAATTCTTTGAAGGCCGCTTGTACGCCCTCAATGTCGTTGTAGGTGAGGGTGATGGTGTGCTCGGCGAGTGAGGCGGGCACACCGGGTGAGCTGGGTACGCCCATGGCAAGCGCGCCAGAGCCTGCTTTAATGAGCAGGGAATCTGAGTGGCCGTGATAGCAGCCTTCAAATTTAATGATTTTGTCGCGGCCGGTGTAGCCCCGGGCTAAGCGAATGGCGCTCATGGTCGCTTCGGTGCCGGAGTTCACCATGCGCACCATGTCCATGCCGGGCATGATGCCGCAGAGTTTGGCGGCGAGTTGGGTTTCGATTTCGGTGGGGGCGCCAAAACTCAGACCCTTTTGTAGTTGCTCCGTCACCCGAGCAATGATTTCGGGGTGGGCGTGGCCGAGCAGCATCGGCCCCCATGACAATACGTAATCAATGTATTTTTTGCCGTCGACGTCAAATAAATAAGGGCCTTTGGCGTGATCGATAAATCGCGGGATACCACCGACGGCTTTAAAGGCGCGAACCGGGCTGTTAACACCGCCAGGGATAAATTGGCGTGCGACTTCAAATAACTGTTCTGAGCTGCTCATAAAAAGGCTTCTTGTAATGAATAAATGAAATTCGGCGATATCGGCGGGTTATTATCCCGCGCCGAGCGCTGGCTTAAAAGGGTTTCAGCACGGCGAGTAGCACAATGGCAAACAAGGCGAATACCGGTGCTTCGTTAAACCATCGATAAAAAACATGTCGGCGCTGATTTTGGTCGCTGGCAAAGACTTTAACAAGGTGACCGCAATACAGGTGGTAGGCGATTAGCCCGACAACAAACACCAGTTTTAACTGCAGCCAGCCGGCTTGGAGATAATAGTTGGGCTGCTGATAAATCATAAGTACGCCAAAGACCACGGTTAAAATGGCAAAGGGAGTGACAAAGCGATAGAGCTTACGCTCCATGATTTTGAACTGGTCGCGAGTCGCTTGGTCTTCACTCATGGCGTGGTAAACAAATAATCTGGGCAGGTAAAAAATACCGGCAAACCAGCAGATAAGAGCAATGATGTGGAGTGCTTTTAGCCAGAGCATAAAAAGAACCTAAGTTTTAGAATCGAATGGGTAGGTTGTAATAATCGGATAAGCCTTCTCGAGTAATAATACCTTCGTCAGGTGGCCCTTGGCGCTGGTAGGTGTTGTACACAAAAAGGCTGTCTAGACCTTCTTTGTTCATGGTTTCCAGTGCCTCCATTAGCGTACCGTTAATCTCAAAAATGGCCGCGCGCCGGCGATGCTCCAGCGCGGCAAGCAAGTCGACGGTCTGCGCTTCGTCGAGCTTCGTTGTGCTGATAAGTGGAAACCAGTGTTCACGGTGAACGATGATACGTTGCTCCTCGGCGTTGGTAATAACCAGCCAGCGAACCGGCGCGTCGAGTAGCTTTTCCTGCTCTGCTGCCGTTAGGTGCTGACTAACGTGACGAAGGTTTCTGTCCATTAACGCGGCGGCGCTGGTGCGCAGTAGGGCCAGTGTCAGCGGGTTGGATCGTACTGCCTGCTGCATGGCGAGGAGCGTGGTTTGGTGGGCCGACTGTAGGCCAAATAATTCTTTGTGTATTAAATGTGCCGCAATGACGGCCAGCATCGCTGGGAAAATAATGTTGAGATTGTGAGTGAGCTCAATAATGGCCAATAATGCCGCTAACGGGGCGTTGAGAATGGCGCCCATGACGGCAGCCATACCCATGAGCACATAAAAACTGTGCTCCGCAGCCAAGTTTGGGAAAAGCTGGGCGCCGATGCCCCCTATGGCGCCGCCGGCAAAGGCCCCGACCAGCAGGCTTGGGCCAATGATGCCAATAGGCATGCCGAGACCGCAAGATACTGCTGTAGCGGCGAGTTTGAGCGCCATTAGTAGCAGTAAAATTTGCAAACTGTATTCGCCGACCAGGGTCGCCTGCAGGCTGTCGTAACCAATGCCCAGTATTTCTGGGGCCAGCAGTGCGCATAATCCGGTGAACAGTCCTGCAAGGCCAAGTCTCAGTAAGATTGGGCGATTTATTAACCGCAAGCATTGTTGTTGGGTCAGCACAAAAATACTGGAGAGGAAGCCCGCCGCGCAGCCAAGTAATGCAATAAAAGGTAGTTCAAGCAGGGAGGTCATCGTAACTTGGCTGGAGGGCAGAAATACCACGGCCCCAAACACGGCTTGCGACAAGGTTGTTGCTGTTACGGCTGCGAGAATGACTGGAATGAAACCGGCGACAGTGTATTCCATCATCACAACTTCCATCGCAAATATTACGCCGGCGATGGGGGTATTGAAGGAGGCGGCAATAGCGGCTGCGGTACCGCAGGCGGTCATTACTCGGAGGCTGTTGTTGGGTAATTTAAGTTGCGCGCCAGCTTGGCTGCTTGCACCTGCGCCAATGTGCACTGCAGGCCCCTCGCGGCCGCCAGATTGGCCAGTGAGCAGCGCGATCAATCCACCGACAAACTGAACGATAATATTTTTAAATGGCAGGCGTCCGCGGCCATTATGTAGCGCGGCGATAACGTGGGGGATACCTGTAAAGCGGTGGGCTGGGGCGACGAAGGTCATTAGTAAACCGAGTAGTAGGGCTCCGCTGACCGGTAATATGAAGTACCAATGGCGGGGGAGGCCTTCGAAATTCTCGGCAGATTGGCCTGGGAGCCAAGCTTCTAATGGCCACTCCAGCATCAGTCGAAAGATAATCATGAAAACGGCGGTAATCGCGCCGGCGGCGAGACCGAGGATGGCGTAGGGTAGCGCGGCATCGGGGCTGGCGAGCCGGCGCCGAAAATTGACGATGCCTTTATTCAGCATGTTCGGCGAATTTGATCGATGGGAGTGTGAGGCATATCGGTTTCGCGTGTGTCCTACAAATCAAGTATTATAGAGGTCCTGACGCCATAGGTATAATGGCGTTCCGAAGTGAATTTATATTTTCCACAAGTATGGCGGGGGATAGCGCGTGTTAAAGGTTGGGATTGTAGGTGGTACGGGTTATACCGGTGTGGAATTGCTGCGCTTATTGTCGACTCATGCCGAGGCCGAAGTGGTTATGATTACTTCGCGTGCAGAAGACGGTGTTGCTGTTGATGAGTTGTTTCCTAGTTTGCGCGGGGCAATGGATCTGCGTTTCTCGACGCCGGATGTGAAGTTGCTCGCGACGTGCGATGTGGTGTTTTTCGCGACGCCCCACAATGTTGCCATGAATATGGTGCCGGAATTACTGGCGGCGGGAACTCGCATTATCGATTTGTCGGCAGATTTCCGCATCACTGACGCCGATTTGTGGTCTAAGTGGTATCACGAAAAGCACGTTTGCCCCGATGTTTTGGCCACCGCAGTCTATGGCTTACCCGAGCGCAACGCTGAAAAGATCCGTAACGCCAAGTTAATTGCCTGTCCTGGTTGTTATCCAACGGCGGTGCAATTGGGGTTGATCCCTTTACTTGAAGAAAAACTGGTTGATCCTAGTCGCTTGATTGTTAGTGCAGCATCCGGGGTGAGTGGTGCTGGCCGCCAAGCCAAGATCGACAATTTATTTACCGAGTTGTCAGAAAGCTTTAAGGCTTATGGTGTTGGCGGGCATCGGCACTTGCCAGAGATTGAGCAGGAGCTTGCGCTCGCTGCGAATGGTCCGGTGGGTTTGACGTTCACGCCACATCTGTTGCCTCAAGTGCGGGGTATTCACGCGACGATGTATGCTGAAATGCTGGATCCCGCAGTGACCTTAGACGAAGTCCAGTTCCTGTTTGAAAAGCGTTATGCGGATGAGCCTTTTGTCGACGTTATGCCGCTGGGCAGCACGCCCCAGACCCGCACTGTGCGGGGCAGTAATATGTGCCGTATAGCTTTATATCGCCCGCAGAACAGGGATACTCTCGTGGTGTTGTCGGCAATCGATAACCTGGTTAAGGGTGCCTCGGGCCAGGCGATTCAGAACATGAATATAATGTTCGGCTTGCCAGAAACGATGGGGTTGCAGGGCTTGGCGCTACTGCCGTAGTGAGTGTCTTGGGGAATACCCTATAGAAAGACAGTGGCGGTTAATTCTTGACTGATTTAGTCGGGAATTGGATAATCACCCTATTTACGGCGCCAAGCGGCGTCGTTGGTTTGTGAGGTGGACTATGTCTGCAGTTGAACAATTTACCCCTACGGTGCTGACCTTGACGGACCGGGCGGTGGCGAAGGTTAAAAATTTGGTGGCTGAAGAGGCCAATGATGAGCTGAAATTGCGAGTGTTTGTCACTGGTGGTGGCTGTTCTGGGTTTCAGTACGGCTTCACCTTTGACGAGCTTGCTGAAGAAGACGATACCTTGGTTGAGAAGGACGGTGTTGTTGTCCTTGTAGATCCGCTGAGCTACCAGTATATCGACGGTGCCCAGCTTGACTATACGGAAGGGCTTGAAGGCTCTCGCTTTGTGGTCAGTAATCCCAATGCGAGCACTACCTGCGGTTGTGGTTCGTCGTTCTCGGTTTAATTGCGCTATTGTTTCTTGGCATTAATTAGCCGGGGAAAACTGCTCCTAAGACTCTCAAGCCTTTTGCTCCCGTTGCGGCGGGAACGTTACCGGATAAACTCTCAAGCCTTTGCTTCGCTAGCCATGCAAAGGCCGCGGCTTCTACCCAGTCTGGGTGGATGCCCAGCTCCTCAGTGGTAGCCACCTTCTGGTTTGGCAGTAAAGCTTGAATGCGCGATGTCAGGGTGCGATTGCTGCTACCCCCTCCGCAGATAAAAACTTCAGTTCGCCCGTCGCTACTCTGGTTGATGGCGTCACAAATACTACTGGCAGTCAGCTCCAGTAAAGTCGCCTGAACATCCGCCGCTGGAGTACTTGGTAGTGATTCCAGAGTGGCTAATAGTTGAGTCAAGTTAAACTGCTCTCGGCCTGTACTTTTTGGGCCGCGTATTGAGTAGTAGGGATCTTTTAGTAGGGTGTTTAACAGTGCTGGATCTACCCTGCCGCTTCCTGCCCATTCGCCATTGTGGTCAAAGGCTTTGCCATGGCAGTGCATAATCCAGCTGTCCATCAGGACGTTGCCGGGGCCGGTGTCAAAGCCGAGTATCTCACCGTCGGTCTTTAGCAGGCTGATGTTCGCCATGCCGCCGATATTCACAATTACGCGTTCATGCTCTGGGCTGCCAAAGGCTGCGGCATGGAAGGCGGGTACCAGTGGAGCCCCTTGGCCGCCGGCGGCAATATCTCTGCGGCGGAAGTCGGCGACGGTGGTGATGCCAGTGATTTCGGCAATGGTGTTTGGGTCGCCAATTTGCAGGGTAAATGCAATGTCGGCTGCGCGCTGGCTATCGGGTGGTCGGTGGCGCACGGTTTGGCCATGGGAGCCAATTGCTAGAATTTCTTCGGGCTTGATTTTGGCTGCTTGGCATAGATCTAGTGCAGCGTGGGCAAATAGTTTACCCAATTCACGGTCGACTTGGCCCAGTATTTCGATCTCCGCGGTCGTGCCACCACAAAGCGTGAGTATTTTTGCTTTAAGTGGTGCTGGCAAGGTCGCTGAGTGGTTCTGCACTAATTGGATATTATTGTCGGCGATGCTTATAAGTGCAGCGTCGACGGCGTCTAAGCTGGTGCCAGACATTAAGCCAATATAGTAGTGTTTAGCCATTAGCCTGCATCAGTGCCGGTGTAGCTACGTTGCGCCGCATAGGTTCTTAGTTGCAGTTGCATGCCAGCGATTTGCGCTTTGAATTCAGGCATGGCGCCAGCGGCGACTTTTTTCGGTGCAGGCAGCTGCTTGACGATAGTTGCTGGGTTGCGATGCACGCCATTGAGCAGAAATTCATAGTGTAGGTGTGGTCCCGTTGCGTAACCGGTGGAGCCAACCCAGCCTATGGTTTCCCTCTGCCGAACGCGATTGCCTTTAGAGACTGCGCGCTTGTGCAGGTGTAGATATTTAGTCATGTAGGCTTCGCCGTGTTTGATAAACACATAGTTACCATTGGCCTTCGAGTAGCCGGCATCAGCGACGCGACCATCACCGGCAGCGTAAACGGGGGTGCCTCGAGGTGCCGCGTAATCAACCCCTCGATGTGGGCGAACAGTTTTGAATACGGGGTGCAGGCGTTTTGGGTTAAAGCCAGAGCTGATACGGGTGAAGTCTAGTGGTGCGCGTAAAAAGGCTTTGCGCATGCTTTCGCCAGCTTCAGAGAAATAGTCTACTTCACCCTGTTTGTTGATATAGCGGTAGGCTTCAAAGGATTTTCCGCGATTAAAATACTGGGCGGCGAGAATTTGGCCGCTGCTCAGTAGCTCCCCGTTCAAATAAAGCTCTTCATATATAACAATAAAGTAGTCATCTTTGCGGACGTCATAGACAAAATCGAGTACGCCACCAAATATATTGGCCAGCTCCATGATAATGCCTTGGCTTACCCCGGCATCTTGCGCGGCTTTATACAAAGAGGAGGTAATGGTAGCGCTGGCAACCCGCTGGCGAATTTCAGGAGTTTCCGTCATTTTCGTGGTCGTGAAGCCGGTCACGCCGCGCTCAAATACCAAGCTGTTTAACTTATCAACTTGGAAGCTCATGGCGTCGAGTTGGCCATTGTCGCCAATTTTAAATGACAGAGACTGGCCGGGGCGAATTCTATTCAGTTCTTTGGCTTTTGCTGAACTGGTCAATAGCTCGTGCAAGTCTTGGGGAGTGAGGTTCGCGCGCGCGAAAATTGCCGAGAGGGAGTCGCCGTTTTTTACTGGAATTTCCTTCCATGCCGGCTCTGCAATGGCTGGAGCTTCTTCGGGCGCGGCCACTCTGGTGCGGCTTGGTGTTAGCTCTAGGTCAAGAGGGATTGCGGTGCGTTTGGCTTCGGCGTTTTCACCGGGCAATAATAGCAGTGCTAAGCCAAGGGCAATGAGGGTCGATGCCGCTAGTGCAAGGTGGCGACGTGGAAACTTGCCTGCGGGTTGCTTGCGCATAGCATGTCGTTTTGGAGTCCAGTTCTGCATAGTTTCGCTACTTCATACCTTGCTGGTGATTTTTTGCTCAGTATAACAAATGTACAGGTTTGCTAAACGTCGTATTAACCGAAAGTTAATGTAGATTCTAGCTTGTGGCTGAGTGCCTGTCAGCTTTTCTCGGTTTGCATTTCGGTATGGTTGTTGTATCTTGCCGCCTTCTCAATCAGTTTCTAGGCATTGCAGGCGCCGTAACCGGCGGTGTTGTGCGTATTCTTTATTATGAAGGTCGACGGTATGACAGCGGTAAATGCAGAATTGCTCACTGAATTAGAGGCTCGCGGTTTGGTGGCGCAAATGACAGGTGAAAACGGTTTGTCAGAATACTTGTCGAGTGAAATGCGTACGCTCTACTGTGGGTTTGATCCAACTGCCGATAGTCTGCATATAGGCCATTTAGTTCCCTTGTTGGCGCTGCGGCGTTTTCAACAAGCAGGTCATAAGCCAATCGCTTTGGTGGGCGGCGCTACGGGGTTGATTGGGGATCCAAGCTTTAAGGCTCAAGAGCGCCAGCTAAATACGCCGGATATCGTTGCCAATTGGGCGGATCGCCTTAAGGGGCAGGTGTCGCGTTTTATCGATTTTGATTGTGGCGAGAATGCCGCCGAAGTGGCTAACAACCTCGATTGGTTTGGCGAAATGTCGGCGCTGGAGTTTTTGCGCGATGTGGGTAAGCACTTCACCATTAATAATATGATTGCTAAAGAGTCGGTTAAGCAGCGTCTAAATAGAGAAGGTTCGGGAATCTCCTTTACCGAGTTCAGCTACTCTTTATTGCAGGGTATGGATTTCTCCGAACTGTATAAGCGCAATGGCTGCACTCTGCAGTTAGGTGGTTCGGATCAGTGGGGCAATATTATTGCGGGGGTGGATCTCACTCGTCGTCAGCACGGTGTTGCTGTTCATGGTTTGACTATGCCGCTGGTCACCAAGTCTGACGGTACGAAGTTTGGTAAAACAGAGTCCGGTACGGTTTGGCTAGATGCGGATAAAACATCGCCTTATGCTTTTTACCAGTTTTGGTTGGGTACGGCTGACGCCGATGTGTATAAATTCCTTCGTTACTTTACCTTTTTGTCGCTGGCTGAGATCGAAGCGATTGAGCAGGCAGACAAAGAGGCGGGGCGCCCTGGCGCGCAACGAATTCTTGCTGAGGAGATGACGAGTCTCATTCATGGTGATGAAGAGTTGGCTGGTGCGCAGCGAATTACCGAGGCGTTATTTTCTGGCGATTTGGCGGAATTATCGGCAAGTGATCTTGCTCAGCTGCAGTTAGATGGTTTGCCTACGGCGCTTTTGGATCGGGCGGAGCTTGCCGGTCGACCGCTTACTCAGTTGTTGGCTGACATCGGCATGGGTGCGGGTAAGCAAATAAAAGACGCTTTGGGGCGCAATGCGGTGCAAGTAAATGGTGTTGCGGTCGGTTTGGCTGACAATATGGCGGCGGAATCTGTCTTTGCGGCATCTAATGCGCTGTTTGATAAGTACTATGTTATCAAGCTAGGTAAAAAGAAATACCAGATGCTGGTCTTTAAATAGGCGGTTTATGTCGTTAGCTGCGTGATATTTAATCAGATCGTTCGTAAAATGTACGGCTTTAAAACTATTTTAAAATCATTTCAGAAGTGTGTTGACTCCCAAGCTAGCGTGTCTATAATGCGCCTCCTCAACTGCTGAGGCGGACTTCACCGAGGTGCGGGACGCGATTTAGATAAGCAGTTG
>NZ_JBFJWS010000048.1:0-15868 GCF_041623545.1 Zhongshania sp.
AGATTTAGGTATAGATGTGAATCAACGAAAGGAACCGCCAACTGCGCTTGTTAGTACGTGGGTTAATCTACTAATGTCGAGCGAAGATCGCGAGGTGAAGGATCGCGCATCCACAATGCTGTTAACTTATTTTGGCGATATGAAGGCTGTGTCTGACTTTGTAGAAAAACACCAAATTGAAATTAAGTACGACAGGCGGTGATGCGTTCCTAGGTGGGGCAAAAACTCGCCAAGAATTGCGGTGCCGGTGCCTGTGCCGCGCGAGCGCGGCTCCAGTTCTGTGGGCTTATCGCTTCCGAAGAATTAAGCTGCCAATTGAATAGCCCGCCCCGAAAGAGCAAATTACGCCAATATCACCTGCTGCTAAATCCTCATGGTGCTTAGCGAAAGCAATAATCGATCCTGCCGAAGCCGTATTTGCATACTCGTCAAGGACAATCGGCGCCTCTTCAAGCGTTGCGTCGCGGCCCAGTAAGCGTCTGCTGATCAGTAAATTCATATTGATATTGGCCTGATGTAGCCACCAGCGTTTTAATTCCGAGACCTGAATACCTTCACTCAGCAAATGGCTTTCGATGTGGTCTGCCGCCATGGGGCAAACTTCCTTAAATACCTTGCGGCCACTTTGGTGGAAAAGCTTGTCTGCGGAATAAGGGTCTTCATCCGTTGTGCGCGTTACATAGCCAAAGTTTGAGCGAATATTGTTAGAGTAGGATGTGACGCTTTTCGTGCTGAGGACATCAAAGGCGTGAGCGGATTGACAGGTCTCGCTACTTTCAACGACAACGGCGGTGCCCACATCGCCAAAAATAAAGTGTGAGTCTCTATCCATGTAGTTTACTTGGGGAGATGTGAGTTCTGGGTTAATGACCAGCACGCCTTTTGAGCTGCCAGCCTTAATAGCGTCAACGGCCCTCTCTAGGCCAAAGGTGGCCGCTGAGCAGGCGACTAACATGTCAAATCCAAACCCTTGGATCCCAAGTGCCCCTTGTACCTCGATGGCAATGGCGGGGTAGGCGCGTTGCGTATAGGCGCAGGATACAATGACCATATCAATATCTGCAGCAGTTTTATTTGCTGCGGTTAGTGCTGCTTTTGCTGCCGAAATGGCTATTTCCGCTTGATGGGATACTTGCTCGTCACCCCGTACTTCAAGGCGTGGCCGCATACGATTGATGTCTAGCGCGCCGTCTTTTGAGTATATGTAACGGCTTTTAATCCCAGATACTTTTTCAATAAATTCAGCACTCGATAGCGGTTTGGCTTCGAGCTCGCCGGCTTCGATGGCTTGCTGGTTGTCGCGATTAAAAAGCTCCGCCCAAGCGTTATAGCTTGTTACGAGTTCCTCGTTACTAATGCTATGGCTCGGAGTCCATAGTCCGACCCCGCTAATGACGACAGAGGAGTTCATTTGATGCTTCCTTATGTTCTTCATTTAAAATATAGGTGAAAGTGTGACCGACATAGGCAATACAGTCTAGATATTGAATTAATAAAAGCGAAATGCGACCACAAAATGCAGCTCGACGGGCGCTTCGTAGAGTAATGAGCTGAGGGCGGGATGAATTCCCGCGCGAGGCGGGAATTATTCGACATACCGCCGTTTTAACTGGGCACGTTTTTTGGGGCATAGGTCGAGCTCGCGCTCTAGGTAATCGTCAATCGAGCTGTAGCGCTCATCGATAGCAGCGAACGCCGCTGCCAAGTATTCTTGTCGAGTGGAGGTTAGGGTCGTAAAAAGCGCGAGATCGACATTCGGGTTATTTGCCGCGTATTTGTTAGTGAGATATTCAAGTTCGCCCGCCGGTGGGTAGTACTTTGCGGTGAGAAGATAATCTTCCATAATCACGTCACGGGGAACGTCCAGCGCCGATAGAATTAGCGCAGCGGCAAAGCCGGTGCGATCTTTACCTGCCGAGCAATGAAACAAAAAGCAGCCACTATCTACGCTAAGTAGTAGTTTGAACATTTGGCGGTAGCTATGACAGTGGTTTAGGGCCAGCTCTCGATTTAATTGCAGCATCCAGTTTGCCATTTGATTGGCGCCTATACTGCTAATATCAACAATATTCTGTTGGTTACCTGGGCTGATACTGATGTTGTGGATTTCCGCGGTCGATAGATTGCTGAGTTTCGTGATGTCTTGCTGGTATTCATTTGGATTGCGAAAGTCGCATATTATTTTAATTTCGAGATCGCTTAGTATCTGCTGGTCGCCGGTGCTAAGTCCTGATAGGCGTCCACCGCGTAGCAGTTTTTTCCAGCGGGTGGTGCCGCCATCGCGAGTTTTGTAGCCACCTAGGTCGCGAATATTAGGGGCGCCGTCTAGGGGGAGTCTGCGGTCATTTGCTGCTGTCTTATTTGCTGGCATGGGGGAGTGATCTAGGTTAGAGAAGGGCTATTTTAGACCGGTTTTTAGTGGGATAGCGATAGTTGATAGATGTTGTTCGTCACTGCTACTTCACATGTGAGGGGTTTCGTGTGTCATTGCCACTAGACATTTCACTGGCGACCTTTTATTCTCCCCTTCATTACAAAATCCAATAATAAGCTTGCGACAAACATTCCGATAATGGCCAGTGCGATCAACGTTCCTTAGAGTTTGTAAGTGGATATGCGCGTTGATGTTCTTAATGGAATTTAAAAAGGGAACCAATTTGAAGGAGATATTGTGCCAACTACAATAATAAGAAGAGCTTCGATGGGATTACGGCCTAGTACCAAGAAAATAATGGGGATGAATAGCCGCCACAGTGGTTTTACGTTGCAGCGAATGCTTGTGGTGTTAGCCGTGTCGCTCGCGTTAGGATTGATTGTTTTCTTATTGTGGAAAATGTTGCGCAACCCTCTCGAAACGGGTCTCCACGTTATTCGCCTAGAGCAAATCGATAGTGCTGCGAAAGCTGATGTTGAGCTGAATCAGCAAATTCTGCGAGCGCGTTTAGCCCTTGAATCGGGCGCCCGGGAGCTTGAATTGGCGCGAGATCGTTTTGACGTTGCGCAAAGCTCCTTGAGTAGCGGTCAAGCCGGTCTGAGTGATTTAAGCCGAGATATCAATCAGTCACTTCAGACCTATCGTCTTGAAGCTGGTGATAAACTGAGCTTACTAAATGATTACTCTGCCCGATTAGCGCGTTTAGCACAGCATTTTTCGGTTATGCGAGTGGCGGGTATCTCGGTGCTGAATGCACCCGTTGTGAATAATTCTGAATCACTGCGCAAGCGTGTCATGATGCTTCTGCAAGAGGCGACGGCATATAGCTTGCAGTCCGCTCCCGAGAACGCTTTTCTAATCGACAAGTTGAGTCGAGAGGTAAGTGACGCGGCGGAGCGCCTTGATAATGACTCGGCCCGGGGCGCCTTGCGCCACCTCCTTGAAACCGTTGATTTGTTGCGCAGTAGTCGCGACGAGCTACAGGAGTTAATCGGCCAGTTTGATGCGATAGAAACGGGGCCTGCATTACAGAATTTACAAATTGCCTATGAAAAGCATTTCCAAGGTTTGCAGGATACCGCTCGTCGTTATCGACAGACTCTTGCGGTATACGCGGTAGCATTGCTATTGGCCTTTGGCTTAATCGCAGTGCGCCTGCGCTCGAGCTTTTCTGCCTTGGATAATGCAAATAATGAACTGCAGAACACGAATAGTAATCTTGAGCAAATTGTTAGTAAGCGTACTCAAGCCCTGAGTAAAGCCTTGGACGATTTGAAGATGCAACAAGGGCAGCTAATTCAGTCAGAAAAAATGGCTTCTTTAGGTCAAATGGTAGCGGGTGTCGCTCATGAGATTAATACCCCATTAGGCTATGCGAGCAGCAATGTGGAGATTATTCGTGAGTCCATGCAGGGCATGGGGCAAGAGGTCGATGCTGAGAGTCTAGAAGAGTTTGATGTGCTTTTAGCTGACGTTGAGTACGGCCTGAATCAAATTTCCGAACTGGTAATGAGTCTAAAAGACTTTAGTCGGGTTGATCGCTCGCAATCACAGTTGTTTGATTTAAACGCGGGGATCGATACGGCGCTAAAAATATGCAATAACCAGCTCAAAGATGGTATTACTATTGAGCGAAACTTCGCTAAATTACCCGAAATTAGCTGTGCCCCATCGCAATTAAACCAAGTATTTCTTAATCTCATCAACAATGCCGCACAAGCAATGGATGGCCGAGGTTTGATTCAGATTACGACGCGCCAAGTCGATGATAATGTTGAAGTGGCTATTCGAGATAACGGCAGCGGCATGGATGAAGATACTCGCGCTCACATTTTTGAACCATTCTTTACTACCAAAGCTGTGGGTAAGGGGACTGGCTTAGGCCTGTCGATCGTGTTCCGTATTATTGAAGATCACGGTGGTACGATTGAGGTTGAGTCGGAGCTTGGTACGGGTACCGAGTTTGTGGTTCGACTTCCTATTAAGAAAGTTGGTAAAGCGGCAGATGTTTCACCTGCGAATGACGTAGTTCTGCTTGGAGAATAATAATGGATGAATTAGCAAGTATTGAAGTCGCGGAGTCTAAACCGCGAATACTGTTTGTGGATGATGAGCCGCGAATTCTGGTGGCACTTAAGGCTTTGTTTCGTAAAGATTACGATGTCGTAACAGCTAACTCGGGTGCTGCAGCGCTAGACATTCTGCGTGAGGGTGATGTCGACGTGGTGGTTAGCGACCAGCGTATGCCGGAAATGACCGGTGTCGAAGTATTGCGTTCAGCAAAAGATATTCGTCCTCGTGCTATCCGCGTATTACTGACGGGGTATTCCGATTTAAGTGCTATTTTGGCCGCGATTAACGACGGTGAAATTTTTCGTTTCATTAATAAACCGTGGTCAAACGTTGATTTGCGTCAAACCATTGCGGCGGCGGTCAAGGCCTCCGCAATTGAGCATGTGGAGTCGGCAGTTGAAGAAGACGTGAATGAGAAGGTTTACATTCCAGGTGTCGACGATGTCGGTACGCTGATTTTGGATGACGACGAGGGGACTCGCGATACTTTGCAGCGCGTGCTTGGTCGCGAGCGGGCAGTTTATTCAGCAAGAAACCTTGATGAAGGTCTTGAGCAGCTAGAGAAGCACAAAATTGGCGTCATCATTACCGAATTAGCCGTTGGTGGTGAGGCGGTGATAGATCTGCTTAGTGCACTTCGTCAGCACCACCCAAGCTTAGTTGCCATTGTTTTGACAGGGCAATCCGATGCTGAACAGGGGATTGATCTGATAAACCGTGGGCAAATATACCGCTTTTTAAGTAAGCCGATTAGTGAAGGTTTGCTACGTGGTAGTGTCAATTTGGCCATGCGTCGCTATGAAATATTACAAAAAAATCCGGCTCAAACATTGCGTATTGCCGCTGAGGCCGCACCGCCGCCAGCAAATGATTCTCGTGGAGTATTTAAGCGAATCGGGCGTTTGTTTGGTTTGACAGCATAGCTGCATAAAGGCGGAGGTTGAATTGTGAGTGAAATGATGGATGCAGTGGCATCGCCCAGAAAAACCGGGTTTGGGCAGTCAGCGGAATCAGTTATTGCGATTTCTTTGTTGGGTGTATGTGCGGCAGCAGGTTTAGCGGCCTTTCTATCGTCTGGTGGTGAGCAGAGCTCGACGCGAACTTCCGCCAGCGAGGCGGCGACATTTGAACTGTCTGCCGCTCAAAATGGTGAAGCGCTGCAATCCGAAGAGCAGGCAGTTTTAGCGGAATGGCAGAGGCGCCTAGACGGTGAGTTTAGTCAGCATGAGCAAAGTAAGCTTCAACAGCAGCAATTGGCCACATTGCAAGAGCAGTCTGCGGCATTAGCCATTGCACAAGCTGCGGCAGAGGCGGCTGCGCGAGCTGCCGAGGCCGCTGAGGCACGAGCTAAGAATGCAGAGAAGGAGCGGCAGAAAGCTATCGCCTCAGTGCGTGAGCGTTCTACGCCAGTACCAAGTAGTGTGCTGCCTGACGTAAAGGCGCCAGCAAAGCCAGAGGCTAAACCGGTTGTGGCAAGTCGCCGTCCGGCGGCAATAGACTGGGATAGCTGCGCTAGACCCCAATATCCCGATGAATCGGTGCGACTCGGTCAGCAGGGCACCGTAACCATGGAGTTTTCATTGGATGCATTGGGTGCCGTTCAAGATGGTCGCATAGTTGAATCCAGTGGTACTCGGCGCCTTGACTACCGCGCCTTGTCGGCTTTATCAAAGTGTCAATTTGAGCCGGAGCTAGTGAATGGAAAGGCGGTAGAATCATTAACTCAGCTTCGCTTTACTTGGAAGTTAACTCGCTAAAGGAAAAGAGTCATTCACGTTGGTGAATGACTCTTTGTTCAGTTCAGGCCATTGCTAAAGTGGCTTCCTTATTCCTCCTCGGCCTGAAATTCTTCATGCTGTTTTGCGCCGACCTCTTTCTCGGTAATTTCTGGGCCCTTGTCCTTTAGCCTGTATGCAAAAGCAATAATTTCGGCAACGGCAATATAAAGTTCCCGCGGTATTTCTGTGTCTAATTCTACTTGGCTCAGCAGTTGTATGAGCTGCTGATTGCGATATATGGGTATGTCGTGTTCGGTGGCAATGGACAATATTTGCCTAGCGAGTTCGCCTTCACCCTTAGCGCTAACGATGGGTGCATTTTTGCCGTCGTAATGCAGTGATACGGCGATTTCACCCGGCGCCTTGCTCATGCTTGGTCGTCCAGTAGTGAGTGACTGCTCAGCGGCGAGCTGGCGGCGGGGCCAATTCCTGTGTGGGTTACAATTTCTGTATCAATAATCCCCTGTTCTTCAAGTCGTTGGTTGAGTTCATGCTGGCGCTGCTCGATCAGTGCGCGCGTGGCTTGGGTTTCAGTGTTAAAGGTAATTGCGAGTTGCTTGCCTTGCTGAATGACCTTGGTATTTATTGGGCCTAAGCCCGGTAGGTCAAAATTTAAATTGATCTGCCAACGGCGTTGATATTGGTCTTCGTCACTTGCGTTGTCTGTTGGGTGCTCTTGGTCCTCGGAGGTACGCTGCCATTGTAATTGCATTTGCCATACGTCGATGCCGTCATCGTTGCGCACTGGTATTTCAATTAGATATTGGCTTTGTAAGGGGTCTTTTTGTTGTAAGTGGAGCAGCTGATGAGACTCCAAACGTGCGATTGCGCCGCGGCTATCCTGCAGTAATTGTTTGATTACCGCCTCTTGGCTGAGCTTTTGCTCTGGTAGCTCTGCTGCTATTCGCGGTTGCGAGCGCAACACGCCGGGTAGGTCGCTACTCGGGGCGGGCTTGCCGTAGTTGGTGCTGACAGGGTTTAAGCCATCCTTCGCTGCGGTAGGTGGCTGGCTGAGATTAGGCAGGCTGTTTGTTGATGGCGGCATTTCGGCTTTTGCGCCGGCTGTGCGCGCCAAACCACTATAGTCCTGGCTCAGTTTACTCGCTTTACTGGGGTCGGTCTGGGTGCTTGCCGCATTACTTTGGCGCAAGTTTTCTAGTTGCTGCGCAAGTCTTAGGAGCGCGCTTTTTAAGTCATTGGCCGGTGCTATACCTGCAGCGAGTTGCGCCTCCATAAAAAAGCCGCTGGAAAGTATGGCCGCGCGGAGGCCTGCGGGGTCGGACAATTGCTGTCGGGAGGGGAGGGCGTTAACGAGTGCGCTACTCAATTTGTTTAGTGTCGAGTCATTCGCTTTGTTAAGTAAAGGGGTGATATTGGCCAGCAGCTGATTAATGCCCTGTTGTTGGGGAAGCATGGCTTTTAGTAAGGGGCTGATTGCGCCGGCGCTGGTATTAATAACTTGGAGTGTTGGGCGTTGCTGAGCATCTTTGCCGGTGACTTGTAATAATAGCTGCTCACCGCGGCGTAGTGCCGTTTGGCTTTCTGCCATTAATCTGAGGTTGCCCGAAGCTAGCTCGTAGAGATGCTCGGCGCGTTGCCCCATAACGACCGCATTCAGGACTCTGTCCGTTGGCAGTACCGGGGCAGGCCCAGCAGGCCGATTAAATGCCGCAGGCTGCGTGGCGTTGCTTGGATTGATAATGACCATAAGTAGTTCTTTTGCTTAAGGCTCTGTGTACTCCATATTAGCGGCATTTTGCCGCTAAGCTTGAATTTTAATATATCGTGTGCGATATAGTTGTGAGCGATCTAATTTCCTGCTTTAATATATCGGCATCTTAATGGCGTGTTTTATGAGCCAAATAGGTTTAACTAGGAGAAAGCAATGACGACACTATACGACTTCGAAATTAATAGTTTGCAAGGTAAAGAGCTGGATTTGACAGCCTACAAGGGTAAAGTTGTCTTAGTTGTGAATACCGCGAGTAAATGTGGTTTAACGCCCCAGTATGAGGGCTTGCAAGCGTTATATGAGAAATACCAAGAGCGGGGCCTAGTGATTTTGGGTGCTCCCTGCAATCAATTTGCTAATCAGGAGCCGGGCGACGCTGGCACTATTGAAGGCAGTTGCCTTATCAATTACGGGGTAAGCTTTCCTATTACTGAAAAAATTGATGTGAATGGCAAAAATGCTCACCCCTTATTTGCCTACTTGAAAAAGGCTGCACCGGGAACGTTAAGTAACGCCGTTAAGTGGAATTTCACTAAGTTTCTGGTTGGTAAAGACGGTGTTGCTATTAAACGCTTTGCACCCACTACGAAGCCGGAAAGTATTGCGGCAGATATCGAGGCTGCCCTCGCTGCATGAGTGCTGACGTGATCACGGCACCGGCAAAGCTTGCGCAGTTGCAGCTGGAAAATCAGTTATGTTTTCCTTTGTATGCAAGCTCGCGGTTAATTACTCGGCTTTATCAAGAGCAATTGACACCACTTGGGCTAACGTATCCGCAATATATTGTGATGATGATATTGTGGGAACATGCGCCGTGCTCAATAAAGGTGGTTGGCGATAAGGCTTTGCTCAATACGAATACCCTAACGCCTTTATTGAAGCGCTTGGAGACACAGGGCTACCTCCATCGGCGGCGGGCGGACAAGGATGAGCGAATTGTACAGATTCATCTTAGTGCCGCCGGTGTGGCGCTTCAGCAGCGCTGTAGCGAAATTCCTGGGCAGTTGTTAGCTCAGCTAGGGGTGGAACCGGAGTTGCTGTTGGGCTTAAAAAAGCTGCTAGATGATCTTTTGCCCGCGCTGTGTCGGAGCGTAGAAGACTAAGTGAATTTGGCGCATTTTAGGCATAAAAAAACGGGCTCCTAGGAGCCCGTTTCGCTGTGTAGCATTAATTCGCTTAGCTAAACGCTTTAATGATATTGCCCAGCATTTCTTTGGCGTCACCAAACAGCATCCGCGTGTTCTCTTTAAAGAACAGGGGGTTGTCGATACCAGCAAAGCCTGACGCCATAGAGCGTTTCATAACAAACACGTTGCGCGCCATGTCGACGTTAATGACTGGCATGCCGTAAATAGGGCTGCCTTCCATTTCGCGAGCCGCAGGGTTAACTACGTCGTTAGCGCCGATAACAATTGCGACGTCGAAGGTTTCCATGCGGGGGTTGACGGCGTCCATTTCCAATAACAGGTCATAGGATACGTCGGCTTCAGCAAGAAGAACGTTCATATGGCCAGGCATACGACCGGCAACTGGGTGAATGGCGTAGACCACTTCTGCGCCGTTTTGCTCCAGCAGTTCTTGGAGCTCTTTCACTACGTGCTGAGCCTGTGCAACTGCCATACCGTATCCGGGTACAATCACGACGCTCGCTGCGGCTTCAAGAACGTAGTACGCATCGTCGGCGGTCATTGATTTGACTTCGCCTTCGATTTTAGCGGCTGCGCCACCTGCAGACACCGCTGAGAAGCCACTGAACAAGACGTTGCTGAGCGAGCGGTTCATTGCCTTACACATAATCTGGGTAAGGATGATGCCGCTTGCGCCAACAAGGGCGCCGGCCACGATCAAGATGATGTTGTTAATAGCGATACCAGCGGCACAGGCGGCAAGGCCGGAGTAGCTGTTTAGCAGAGAGATAACAACTGGCATATCGGCACCGCCGATAGGAATAACCAGCATGATACCCAGCAGCAGTGCAAGGCCAATAACAATATAGAGGAAGATGCCTGATTCAGGATTTAGGGTGAACATCACTGACGAGATAACGATGGCGAGAATCAGCAGGATATTGAATACCCGCTGACCGCCAAATACTAAGGGCTTGCCAGAGATGCGCTCGCTAAGTTTGCCCCATGCCACCATGCTTCCTGAGAAAGTCACGCCGCCAATCAATATTGACAGAATAATGGTGATTAGCTGAAATGCGCTAGCATCCATACCGTAAAGGGCGGCCCAGCCAACGAATAAGCTGGCGATGCCACCAAAGCCGTTAAATAAGGCGACCATTTCTGGCATGCCGGTCATTTCAACGCTGCGGGCAACCATGGCCCCGATCGCACCACCCACGATGATGCCAGCAATTATCCACTTGTAGTCAATAATGCTCTGGTCTAGCAGGGTAACAACAACAGCGATAAACATACCTACTGCTGAGACGAGGTTACCTTTGCGCGCGGTCGCTGGTGAACCCAGCATTTTTAAACCAAAAATAAACAGGACGGCAGCTGCCACATAGGACAGATTGACGAGTAATTCGATACCCATTACTTAGCGCTCCCTTTTTTCTTGAACATGGCTAGCATGCGGTCGGTAACCATATAACCACCGATCACATTGATGGTTGCCATTGCCACAGCGATAGTGCCAAGAACAGTAGCGAGGCCAGAATGCTCAGCACCTGCTGAGGTTAAGGCGCCAACTAAGGTAATGCCGGAGATTGCGTTAGAACCTGACATCAGCGGAGTGTGTAGGGTCGCGGGGACTTTATTGATCAGCTCAAAGCCTAAAAATATAGACAGCATTAAGATGAAAGCTAGATAAACTGCTATTTCCATCATCTTCTCCTAGTTAATCAGTTTTTGAATGGTTTCGTTAACGATCTCGCCGCCGTGCGTAATTACGCAGCCCTGCAGAATATCGTTTTCCATGTCGATAACCATTTTCTTGTCATCGCCGTTCCAGCCTTCATCAACGAGGTTGAAGAGGTTGGCAGAGTACATTTGGCTTGCGTCACGGCAGACAAAATTAGACCAATTGCCATCGCCGATAATAGTCACGCCATCTACGACCACGGTTTTTCCGGCTACCGAGCCTTCAACGTTGCCGCCGCTTTCAGCCGCCATGTCGACAATGACCGAGCCGGGCTTCATACCCTTGATCATATCGCTGGTGACCAATACAGGTGGTTTGCGACCAAATAATTGTGCGGTGGTGATGACGATGTCAGATTCCGCAATTTGCTTCTTCTGGCCTTCGAGCTGCAGCTTCAACTGCTCGTCAGTCAATGCAAGGGCATAGCCATCTTTGGTTTGGCCGGTTTCGCCAAGGTCGATCTCTAGGAACTTGCCACCCAGTGAGCGCACTTGCTCGGCGACCACGGTGCGGGTATCAAAGGCGACAACCTTGGAGCCGAGCCGTTTTGCGGTAGCGATGGCCTGCAGGCCAGCAACGCCGGCGCCAATGATGAATGTCGTCGACGGCTTTAATGTACCGGCTGGGGTCATCATCATTGGCAGAATGCGTGGTAGTTTAGTGGTGGCAAGTAAGACCATCACATAGCCTGCCAAGCTCGCCTGTGAGCTCAAGGCATCCATCTTCTGGGAGCGCGTGCTGCGTGGAATCATCTCCATGCTTATTGCACTAACACCTTGGTCGCGGAAGGCTTTGATCAGATCGTGTTCGTTAAAGGGATCTAAATAGCTAATATGGATGCAGCCAGCTTTCATTTTGCTGATTTCATCTATGCTAGGTTTACTGATCCGCAGAATAATTTCTGCTGAAGCGAGAATCTCGTTACGATCGCTGCTCACAGTGGCTCCAGCGTCGACGTATTCTTGATCGCTAAAGCCGCTGCCTAAGCCAAGGCCAGCTTCAACTTGCAGTGTCGCACCGGCCCTGACGAGCTTTTTGGCATCTGCCGGAATGATCGCTACCCGGTTTTCACCGGCGGCGAGTTCTTTTGGGATTCCTATAAGCATCTTTGTAGATCCATTGTGGTTAACAATTTTGTTATCGGGTAAACGGCGTAGAATATTACATGTGGCAGAAATATGCGATAAATGTGTGCGTAATATACCTATGTAATGCCGATAAAAACCCGCATAAGCTGCAGTGATGGCGCCATGTTTAATATTGATGGTGTGAGGCAAGGGGCCCCGGCAGCGCTTGCTTGTACTCAACGACTGCTGAATATATATTTTGGCATAATTAGTGCCAATAAACCAGCGGCCGCGACAATGCAGTCTTCTCTCATAAATAGTAGCGGTCAGCTGCATAGATCACGCCGAATACCTTGAGTGATCTAGGGAGGAATTTGGCGATAAATAGCTTTAAGTGCTAATACTTATGGTGGCATCGTCAATGGGGTGACTAAACTGATCGGCGCGATAGTTTGACTCAGTGTAGATAATTCAAGTCATGGGAATAGGTGTGCCAGGATGGTTGTAAGCAAAATCAATAATAGCGATTTAATGAACTGGCTGGCGAATGTTTAAACGCCATGTTTTAGAGGTAGTGCTGGCAGCAGTATTGTATTTAGTTGCTGGTAAGCTTGCCTTATTGCTGGCCATTCCTCCAGGTTACGCAACCGCTATTTGGCCTGCTGCGGGCATTGCACTGGCGCTATTATTAATCAAGGGTTATCACCTGTGGCCGGGCGTCTTGCTCGGGTCTTTTCTTGTAAATGTTGATGTCACTGGCTTTCAGGGTCAGCGGTGGGCAGATTTTTACCCCACGTTGTGGTTGCCATTTGTTATCAGTGTTGGAGCAAGTGTACAGGCTGTTGTCGGTGTCTGGCTGCTGCGGCGCTTTGTTACGTATCCCTGCGAGCTGGATACTGTTCGTTCTGTGTGGTGCTTTATTTTTTATGTCTGCGGTGTTGGCAGCATGATTGCCGCAACTGTTGGCACGACAGCGCTTTGGCTGGGTGGGGATCTCGCTTCGGAGAACTATTGGTTCAATTGGTTCACCTGGTGGGTTGGTGACGGCCTCGGGATAATGATATTTACGACGCTATTGTTGGTGTTTTACGGTGAGCCGCGGGAGGTTTGGCTAAGTCGGCGTAAGATATTGCCAGCGGTGTTGCTTGGCGCGACGTTTATTATTGTCAGTTTATATGTCACTGCAAGTCGTTGGGAGCTGAGTCGGCAGCAGGCTGACTTTAGCGGGCGCAGTGAGCAAATTTTTCAGCGTGCGCAGTCATTAATGAATGCCCATTTAGCCACCTTGTATTCAGTGCAAGGCTTGTTTGCGGCGTCTACCGAAGTCACTCGGGAGGATTTTCGGGTGTTTGCAGAGGGGGTTCTGGCGCGAAACCCGGGGTTTCAGGCCTTGGCGTGGAATGTTCGTGTCAGTGCGAGCGAGCGGCAGTTAATTGAATCCCAAATGAGCGCGGAACGCCAAGCGCCGGTGTTCGTGACGCGTAGGGCGGACAATGGCGAGTTGGTACTGCAATCTAACGAGACCGATTATGTTGTTATTCGCTACATAGAGCCTTTGCAAGAAAATTTGGCCGCATTGGGTTATGACATAGCGTCGGCCGACTTGCCGCGCAAGGCGCTGCTGCGGGCTAATGCAATTAATTCGCCCGCGGTGACAGACCCTATTCGTTTAGTACAAGAGAGTGGAGATCAATTGGGGCTTGTTATCTACTTACCCGTATCGAATCATGGGGTAGACGAATCGCCCGTTTTATTGGGTTATGTGTCTGGCGTGTTTCGGGTTGAGGATTTGATGGGCTTGCTGTTACCGAATATTTTGCAGGGTGTGTCGGTTTCGGTATCTTCCCCTGCCGGTAAATTACTGTATCGCAGCGATGACCGAGTGTTATCGGATCGCGACGCGTTGTTTGGTGAGCGCCGGACTTTGCAGGTAGCTGATCAACAGTGGCAATTCCGCACCGACGCAAATCAGGTGTTTCTGGTCGGGACTCGGTCAATTGTGCCGTGGGTAATGTTAGCGGTTGGTTTAATGTTTACAGGTCTATTGGGGATGACTTTTTTGGTGCTTACAGGCCAAAAGCATCGCTCCGACACGGCTAGTGAAGAGCTCAAGCTTATGCTCGGACAATTGCAGGAAACTCAGGAACATTTGGTTGAGGCTGAAAAAATGGCCTCACTTGGTGGTTTAGTCGCGGGATTTGCGCACGAATTGAATACACCGCTCGGTATTGCTATAACCGCTGGATCGACCCTCGATTCAGATTTGCGGCGCTTGAATGAAATGCAAGGCAAGTGGGGTGAGGCGTCCGTCGAACTTGGGGATTTACTGCAGCGTCTGCAGGACGCGTCGCGTATCGTTTTGGCTAATATACAGCGCGCGGGGGGCTTAATAAGTAGCTTCAAACAGGTGTCAGTTGATCAGGCAACAGCCGAAACCCGAGAAATTAATCTGCATGAGTATTTAAACGATGTATTTGTGCACTTGTCGCCAAGTTACCGGCGTAGCGGTCATGAAGTGGTATTGTCCTGCCCAAAAACGATTTCCATGCGCACAGTACCGGGTGGCTTGGCCCAGGTAATTATTAATTTATTAAATAATAGCCTAATTCACGCGTTCCCCGAGGGCGAGCACGGCCGCATCGAATTGCGTGTTGTGCAGCATCAGTCCACCATAAATTTGGTGTTTAGTGATAATGGCGTGGGAATGGCGACAGATCAAACCAAGAAAATTTTTGAGCCATTTTTTACCACTCGGCGGGGTTCCGGCGGCACCGGTTTGGGCTTGCACCTGGTTTATAATATCGTTCGGCAGCAATTGCAGGGACATATTAAAGTAAGTACTCAGCCGGGCCGAGGAATGCGTTTTGATATTGAGCTGCCGTTGGCGATAAATAAGTTTGTTGCCACCGACGGCGCGGCTTAATTTGCTCGGGAGCGCGGCGGGCTAAGTCCTTTAAGTACTAAATCCATCGAGGCGGCAACGTCGTCAGGGCTAATGCCTGGGGGAGGCGTACTGAGGTGGTGGTGGAATAGCCCGATAATATGCGCGCGAATATGATTGGCAATACATGCGGAGGGCAGTTCGGTGGTGACCAAGCCGGCTTTCTGGGCATGTTCAATAAATGTATTGATATGCGCGAAGCTGAGTTGTCTGTTGTGCTCTATGCGGGCATTAACCGCTTCGGTCTCATCGCTTAGTGAATAGCGCAGAATAAACCGTGTGATTTGTGCCGCGGCAGGTGTGTGGTAGGTTCGCGTAAAGGCGTCGACAACCACTTTTTTTAAAGTGTCTAGCGCGAGGGTGTCGGTCGCGTTCATATTGTTTAGTGCTGCCATTGCCGCTTCTGTGGGCGCGCTAACGCGGTCGATCATCGCCGCTATTAGTGATGCTTTATCAGCGAAATGCCAATAAATGGCGCCACGTGTTACTCCCGCTGACGCGGCAATGTCATCTAATTTTGTGCGGCTAATACCTTGCTTGGCGAAGAGGTCGGCGGCAGCGTCGAGTATTGCGCAGCGGGTGATTTCGGCGTCGGCCTTGGAGCGTCTCATAGTATTCCGTGCATCAGGTTTTAACATAAGCACTTTACATACATACGCGTATGTATGTAAAGTGCTTGAATTATGGGATAGCTCCGTCAGAGGTTGCAGATGGTATTTGGTAAACAGTTCACCCCGCGCTTTTTCTCGCAGGCGATTTGCTTTTTAATCCTTGCTACATTGATAAGTGCCTGCGATAAAAAACAACAAGCGACGCCAGAGCGTCCAGCCATTGCGGTGAACGTGTTAAAAGTAGATGCGCGTGCTGTTCCTATTGGCGGCTTATATCCTGGTCGCGCAATGGGCTCAAAGGAGGTTCAAATTAGAGCGCGGGTCGAAGGTATTTTACTGCGCAGAACTTATACTGAAGGAC
>NZ_JBFJWS010000049.1:0-15551 GCF_041623545.1 Zhongshania sp.
CCCTCACGCTCGTATGCTTTACCCACCATATAACCAGTGATGTTTTGCAAAAATACCAGCGGTGTTTTGTTCTGATTACAGAGCTGGATAAAATGCCCTGCTTTTTTCGAACTGTCGTTGAACAAAATACCGTTATTAGCAACGATACCGACCTTATAACCCCAGATATGCGCGTAGCCACAGAGCATGGTCTTGCCGTAATTGGGCTGGTATTCGTGGAAGCGGCTGCCGTCTACAATACGGGCGATCACTTCCATCATGTCGAACTGAGTTTTGATATTTGCAGGAATAATGCCATACAGCTCTTTAGGATCGTAATACGGCTCTTCAGATTCCTGCTGCTGTGCATCCCATTTTTTCGGAGTACTCCACTGAGCAACAATTTCTCGACCGATAGCTATCGCTTCTGCTTCGTTTTCTGCCGGGTAATCGCAGGTTCCTGAGACTGAGGTGTGCATATCTGCACCACCCAAGTCCTCCACGCTAACTTCTTCACCAGTTGCCGCTTTCACCAGCGGCGGCCCGCCAAGAAACACTGCACCTGTGCCGCGAACAATAACGTTATAGTCGCTCATTGCCGGCACGTAGGCACCACCAGCAGTACAATGACCGAACACCAATGCCAGCTGCTTTACGCCCATTTTCGACAGTATCGCCTGATTGCGGAATATGCGTCCGGCAAAATATTTATCGCCAAACAACTCAGACTGAAGAGGCAAAAAGCCGCCCGCACTGTCGCAAAGATGAATCACTGGTAGACGGTTTTCTATAGCAATATCCATGGCACGAACGATTTTTTTAATCGTCATTGGGTACCACGCGCCGCCCTTGACGGTACTGTCATTCGCATGGATCACGACCTCTCGGCCGGAAACAATGCCAATACCAGTAATGCAGCCTGCCGACGGCGCATCGCCATCATAAAGTTCACCGGCAGCCAGCGACGACAACTCGAGAAACGGCGTGCCCGGATCTAATAATAATTCTAAGCGCTGGCGCGGCAGCATTTTTCCTTGCCGCTCCAGTCGATCCAGGTCACGCTGGGGACGGCTGTGTCGAGCCGCGTCCTGGCGCCGGTGAAATTCCGACAAACGCGCTTCGTTTGCCTTTAGGTTCTCTTGATATTCGGATGAATTAGTATTGATCCGACTTTGAATTCTGCGCATGGCGATAGTCCAGCCGTATTAATCTGATTTTTATCGACGCTATTCGCCGTCGATTTCCACAAGTACATCGTCTTTATTAAATTCGGATCCCGCTGCGACGCTGATACGCTTTACAATACCGTCGCGCGCTGCCTTCACCGTAGATTGCAATTTCATACTTTCAATTGTCATCAGCTTGGCGCCGGCAACTACTTCGTCACCTTCAGCTACCAACAACTCAACAACAACACCCGGCATAGGCGCACGAATACTGCCCTCGCCCGCTGCTGCCGCGCCCACCAAAGAACGGGGATCAAAAGCCGTCACCTTGAAATAGCGGCCTTCAATTTTAAGAAAAATATCATCGCCATCACGGGCGACCCAGCTTTGGTAGCTGCGACCATCGAGTGTTAACTGGCAGGCGCCACTGCGATCGTGATCAAAAATCACCTTACAATCGCGATCACCTATCGCCAACACCAACTCATTGGCAAGACTGCGAGGCGCCACCTCCACCATTTCATCGGCTAATTTAAAGGTATATCTCACCTCAGTTTCTCCACTCTTTCATGAGACGGTACGGACTTGGAATAGCATCCATCATCGCCACAAACTGACGATCACTAAGTGCGGCCGTGGCCACTAGCGCTGTTTTAAGGTCTTCACTCACCGCGAGCGGCAGCAAGTCTTCGGCGTGATGGCGAATAAAGCCCGTATCGGTTTTACCTTCGGCAAAGGCGGCATGACGCAATATCCGTGCAATGTAGTCAGCGTTCGTTTCAACACCCAGCAATACAAACTCATCAAGCGCCACTAAACATTTAGCGATTGCAGCGTCGCGGTCTTCGCTATGTACCACTAACTTAGCAATCATTGAATCAAAAGCGGTACCGACTTTCTGACCTTCGTAGCTGGCGCTGTCAAAACGTACGCCGTCGCCAACGGGGGGATGCAACATCAGCACCTTTCCCGCCGACGGCGCAAAATCATCGTCAGGAATCTCTGCACAAATACGGCATTCAATTGCGTGACCGCGCTGCACAACGTCACCCTGAGCCACACTCAGTTTTTCACCCATGGCCACACGAATTTGCTCCGCAACCAAGTCAACTCCCGTCACCATCTCAGTAATAGGGTGCTCGACCTGAATACGTGTATTCATTTCTAGAAAGTAAAACTCACCATCAGGCGCGTAGATAAATTCGATGGTGCCGGCACTGGTGTAATTCACAGACTGGGCAATTCCGACTGCCACGTCGCATATTGACTGTCGCTGCTCCTGACTCAAGGCAGGTGACGGCGTTTCTTCAATCACTTTTTGAAAACGGCGCTGAATAGAACACTCGCGCTCCCAGAGGTGCACACAGTTACCCTGCTCGTCGCCCAAAACCTGCACTTCAATATGACGGGGATTCTCAATGTAGCGCTCGGCGTAAATCCGCGGGTCGCCAAAATAGCGCTGAGCCTCGACCTTCGCCGTGGCAACAACATCGCTTAAGCCTTTGGCATCGCGGACAATCTGCATGCCCTTACCACCACCGCCAGCAGAGGCTTTAATCACTAAGGGAAAACCAATTTCCATTATCCGAGCAATAAACTGTTCGGCATCGCCGTTATCGAGCACCGATGGCGCCACCGGAAAACCGCGCTCCTGTACAAAATTACGGGAGCCGATTTTATCGCCCATTAGCGTCATTACTTCGGGGCGGGGACCAATAAACTGAATGCCCGCGTCATCGAGAGCCTCAACGAATTTCGCGTTTTCTGACAAAAACCCATAGCCAGGGTGTACCGCGTCAATGTCGTTATCTCGACAAATTTTGACAATATTCTCAATATCTAAGAACGCAGCCACCGGGGTGTCGCCGGTCACTTCATAAATTTCATCGGCCATTTTAAGCGACGGACTATCGGCCTCGACACGATGAAACAGCAGCGCTGACTTCAAGCCCATATCCTTTATGCTGCGCAAAATTCGCACCGCAATCTCGCCGCGATTGGCTACCAATATTTTGTTTATTTGTCGCTTAGCAGACATAACTCAGTTTCCAACCCTAGGTGTACTCTAATCTAACGCTGCGTCCCGCTATCGAGCGCGGCAAAACCCGTCGTAGTCCGGCACCAAATTAAACCACTATTGAGCCAAACCATAATTGTCTTTATTGACACATACATCAATATTAATTGTCAAGACATGGATTACATAAAAATGATAATTACGAACAAAAGTGCCAGTCACAGCTCGCCATTCGCGCTAATTCTATTAGCAATATCGCACAGACAAGAAATAAACCACGCAAATTGATTCAAAAATCAATAAGTATAATTGAGTTAAGCTCAACATTCCGCTAATCTAGAGCCACAACTATATTAATGGCGAGGTCAACAAGGTGTTTAAAGAGGATATATTGCTAGGCAAAACAGCCTATGTTTCCGGCGGCACAAGCGGCATAAATCTTGGAATCGCGGCATCACTTGCACGCCATGGCGCCAACATTGCCATTATCGGCCGCGACCTAGAAAAAGCCGAACGCGCCGCTGACACTATTCGCAGCGCAGCGCCCACCGTAAAGGTGCTCTGCTTTAGCGCCGATGTTCGCGACTACGACGCCATTGAAGACACCATGAAGCAGACCAGCGAAACCCTCGGCCCGCTCGACATCGTAATCGCCGGCGCCGCAGGCAACTTCTTTGCCCCCGCCATTAGCATTAGCCCAAAGGGCTTCAAAACCGTAGTGGATATCGACCTAATGGGGACCTTCCACGTATTCCGAGCCGGATTCGACTACTGTCGCAAGACCAGCGCATCATTCATCGCCATTACCGCACCGCAAGCTGTTAACGCCACACCACTGCAAGCCCATGTTTGTGCAGCAAAAGCTGGCGTTAACGCGCTGCTGAAGACCCTAGCGATGGAGTGGGGGCCATCTGGCATCCGAGTTAACGGCATTGCCCCAGGCCTCACCGGCGAAACCGAGGGCCTAAAACGGCTTTTTGCAACAGACCCTGAAGGCGGGCAGAAAATGATCGATGCCCTAGCAATTCGTCGCCTCGGGTCTATCGATGATATTGGCGCCGCAGCGATCTACCTCAGCTCGCCGCTGGGCGGCTATATTAACGGCACTATCCTCGACGTTGATGGCGGCTACCAAATAGGCGATGCCAGCCTAGACTGCCTCAGCCCCACGCGATAAACGGATAACAATCATGATTAGCACTTCACACAGCAATTACGTCAGAACGATTTACCTCGACGACCCAAGCTCCTTCAACGGCATCAGCGAAGCCCTCGTAGCGGCGGCGACCGAGGCCTTGACCTCCGCCTTAAAGGACGACAATGTCCGCGCTATCGTATTAAGCGGCAAAGGCAAGTTTTTCAGCGCCGGCGGCAATCTAAAGAATTTTATGTCGCAAACCACACCAATGGATGAATACATCAGCGACGCCATGGCCAAGGTTTACAACCCCTTTGGGCTTTTCCTACGCAGTCTTAGCAAGCCCATGGTATGCGCCGTAAACGGCCCAGCCATAGGCGCGGGCGTCGGCATTGCCCTAAGCGGCGATATAACAGTGGCCGCACGCTCTGCGTATTTCTCGCTACCCTTTGTACCGAAGCTTGGCGTGGTTCCCGATATGGGCTCTTCTTGGCTACTGACCCGCGCGTTAAATTATAATCAAGCTCTCGCACTAACCCTCACCGGCGAGCCCCTCTCCGCTGAAGATGCAGCCGCAGCTGGCATGATCTGGCGCTGCATAGATGATGAACAACTAGCCGAAACTGCCCAGCAACTGGCCGAGAAACTGGCACAATGCTCACCGGCCGCTATTCGCCGAAGCAAACAGCTACTCGCCGCCGCAGCCGAGAACAGTTATGCTCAGCAGCTTGAATTAGAACGCGATTTGCAAACGGAAAGTTTTGGCGGCAAAGCATTTAAAGAAGGCCTCCAATCCTTTGCAGAGCGTCGCCCCGCGGACTTCATCAACTGCGGCGACGATTAACAAATAAAAGGGACTAGAAGCTTGGCCAAGATCAAAAGTACTAGCGCAAGAACCCGCCTTTCTCCCGCGCAACGGCAACGTGAAATTGTACTCGCGGCGAGAACGGTTTTTGAAACCCAAGGCTACGAAGCCTCAACTATCGCCGATATCGCCAAGAGCGTCGGCGTTGTCGAAGGCACCGTTCTGCACTATTTCAAAACCAAGCGCGCACTCATGACTAAGGTGATCGAAGAGTTTTACTCTGGAATCACCGGCGCGATGGAAGACGGCGTTAGCGGCATAAATGGCGTGCGAAATAAAATTCGCTACGTTATCTACACCCACATGTCGGTTTTGCATGACAATGCCAATCTGTGCACCGTCATCCTTAACGAATCCCGCAGCAGCCAAAACGAATTACTTGAAAAAGTGCATGATCTCAATCGGCGTTACAGCCATATCATTATTGATATAGTTCGCGAAGGCCAAGAAAGCGGCGAAATCGCTGAATTTGCCTCGCCAGTGCTAGTGCGCAATGTTGTATTTGGCGGCATTGAACACTACCTGTGGGATATTGTCTCGGGCGGTCGCCGTGCTGATATTGACAAAATTGCGGACCAGCTAACCCAGCTGGTATACACCGGTATAGCCAATAGACCCGACGACGTCCGCGGCGAAGTAAATCAACTAATCGTTAAGCTCAACAAAATGATCAAGTAGGGACGCTGCCGCAAGCTAATGGCGGCAAGCCATCTACCACACAATAAAATAGGCCACTCGATGAGTAACATTATTATTCACCAACTCGAAATCTCCCCGTTTTGCGACAAAGTCCGCCGCGCCCTGCACTTTAAAGGCCTCGACTATAGCGTAGTAAACGTACCCATGGGCGAGCTGGCCAAACTCAAGAAGAAATCTGCGATAGGCAAAGTACCAGTGCTCGAAATAGACGGCGAATTCATTGCCGACTCCAGCACCATCTGCCGCGAACTAGACCGCCGTTTTCCCGACAAACCACTACTACCTAGCGACCCCAACCACGCCGCACTGGCAAATATCCTTGAAGACTGGGCCGACGAGAGCCTCTACTTCTTTGAAATGACCATGCGCTTTACCTGGACCTACGACCGCGCCCGCTGGGTCACCGAAATACTCAAATACGACAACGCCGTTATGCGGCGCCTCGCCCGCCCGCTAGTGCCGTACTTAACTCGCAAACAAGGCACACTACAGGGCCTCGCAAAACGCAGTGAAGCCGATATTCTCACTGAACTGGCACGCCACATCACCAGCCTCGAAGCCATACTCAACAGCAACGGCGATTACCTTGTTGGCGACTCCCTCAGCCTTGCCGACATAAGCGTACTCGCGCAATGTGAATGCATTGCCGGCTCATCAAAGGGCCTACCTCTTATTGAACAAGCGCCAAAGCTGATGACGTGGATGCAACGTATTGAAGAGCAGACGGGCGGCCCTGCTACGCGCTGAACAGCAATTAAGCGAAACCCCAGCAGATCGAGGCCAGAGTAAAAAGCACGCTTAAAAGCGCCCGGCCGCCACAAATAGCGCCAGGTAGGATTTTCCCTCTGGCACCGCCCCCACCACTCTGGCAAAGCCCCTAACATAGACTAGACTTACGATAAAACATGGGAACGCTGACCTTGCTTGCCAATACTCGACCACTGGAATCCGCTAAACTAATGGCAATATGCACGCCAAGTTCCTGACTTTGCTACATTAAAAAATAAGGACCAGCCATATGGACCAAGACAAACGCAAAGGCGACGAACCGATTCCACGCAATCTTAATAAGATGCTCAATGATTCCCAGCGCGCTGCTTTGACCCAGCTGGAAAACTTTGGCTGGCAACTCCAATTCGTTCGCCACCCCCTGTTTCAGGAGCCGGTGGTAGTGGTAGTTAACCCCGAAGGAAGAGAGTTTGGCGTACTCGAGGACGACGGTCGCATCAATATGGAAGCGCACATCGCATTTCGCGAAAAAAAATAAAGTCGAGAAGCGGCGCAAGGCTAAATTAAAATAGACCGGCGCCTTCTAATGAACAATTTATGCTTTTAAAAAACTCACTCTATCTACTATATTTGCATTAATAGCATCACTGTATTTCGCAATCAAACTCTTACGCTTGAGCTTCATAGTTGGAGTTAACAGACCATTCATTATTGTCCACTCTTCAGGCGTAATGATAATGGCCGCTATGCGCTCATAGGGCGGCACAGTGATATTAATCCGGTCTAGCGCTTCAATAAGCTTTGCTCGCAAAGCGGCATCATCAAGGTCTGCGGCGAGCTCTGAACGAGTCGCTAGCATTACCGGCTGATCTAGGCCGTGGCCGCAGACACAGACCTGCCCCAACTCCGACACCGCGCCAAATTTATCCTCCAATTTAATTGGGCTAATAAATTTTCCTTTAGTGGTTTTAAAAACCTCACTCATTCTCCCGGTAATCCAGAGGTTGCCACCCTCGTCCAATCTCCCGGTATCGCCACTGTGGTACCAACCATCAATAAGGACCTCTGCCGTTTTCTCCGGGTTTTTATAGTAACCCGTCATTAAACCGCTACTGCGAAAACAAACCTCTTCATCCGCAGTAAGCTTAATCTCCACCCCCGGCAACGGCTTGCCAACACAGCCGGCTGGCGGACGACTCGACTCACTCCAAAAGGTACCGTCGCAAAAGTTTTCGGTCATGGAGTAGCCCTCGCGCAACATTACCCCCATGTCGATAAACCAGTTTTGAACATCTTTGGGACACGGCGCGGAGCCAGTGAGAATCACTTGAGCCTTGTCCAAGCCTAACTGCTTGCGCACAACTTGGCGCTGTTCATCAGTAAAATTAGCCTGCACGTCCGCAGGAATTTTAGCATCGACCGCCATTTTAAACTTCACCCACAAACGCGGTACTGAGAAGAAGAAAGTCGGTGCCACCGAGCGCAACTCTTCTGCAAAGAATTCCAAACCCTCAGAAAATGAGATCACACCATTACAGTACAATGCATTCATTTCCACTATACAGCGCTCGGCAGCGTGCGATAACGGCAAGTAGGAGATAAACCGCTCACGCTCGTCGCCACTGCCAATGGCCCAGGTTTCTTGAAAACGCGGCAAGACACTGCCGGGGGTGCCGTGCACATGCATAACCCCCTTCGGGTTACCGGTAGTGCCCGAGGTATAGAGGATAGTAAACAAGCCCTGGGGGTCAGGTATGGGCGAGCCTGTATACGGTTCGTAACGAGTGAGAATGCCCGCCAAAGATTCATCGACTTCGATATCGCAGCCATGAATACCCACGCGGTTCATGCCTGCCGGAAGTATTTCATTGGCCGTCGCGGCAAGATCAAAACTGCCCAAAAAGATCATCTGGCTTTCGCTATGAGCCAGAATATACTGACTTGATTCAGCGTCTTGCCCCGGATACAAGGGCACACTAACGTGGCCAGCCAGCATAATAGCAAAATCGACCACCACCCAGTCTGCACAGTTTTTAGCAAACACCGCAATCCGGCTACCCGGCTCAAAATCCTGCTCAATAATATAGCTTGCGACACGGCGCGCGCGGTCAGCCACCTCGGCCCAAGTGTATTCGGTCCACTCTAAATTGCTTGGCTGGCGCAGAAATACCTGATCAGCCGCCTCAGATTCCCAGCGGTAGAACATTTCCAGTGGGGTTTTCACCGCATCACGCATTTCCGCACTCCTCTTTTATCATTATTTCAATACTGCCGAATAAGCCGAGCGCATCAACCTCTCTCAACTCACCCGACAGTCAATTTGACGACGTTTTTAGCCAATACTGCGAACCACGACAATTGAGTTAGGCTCAGTAAGTATAAAAATTAGCACTCATTTCATTTAGAGTCCAGCCAAATTGATCTTCAGATCAATTAAAATCAACGCCCTTAGCGATATAATCAGCAACAATAGCCGGAGCTAGAAAACGCTCACCATAGACCTGGGCTAACTCCGCGCAACGCTCAGTAAAACGCGTCAAGCCGTATGTATTTACGAATTGCAGGTAACCTCCAGTCCAGCTTGGCGCTCCAATACCCATAATGGAGCCGATATTGCCGTCTGCAACACTGCGCAGTACGCCGTCTTGCAGGCATATCAGACTTTCAATTACCGGGCGAAACAGCAGTCGATCGCGAATATCTGCATCGCTTACGGCGGCATCAGCACTTGCATCAAAGAATAATTCGTTTAACTGCGGCCACAGCGATTTACCCGATTCACCGTATTCGTAATATCCGCCGCCATAGGCGCGGCCGCCGCGACCATGCTCATTCAACAAGCTGCGCATCAAGGCGGTACCTTTAGGCGTGGGGTCGTCTTCAGGCTTACGCAGACCCATTGCGATTTGCGCGTCAACAATATCAAGCGACAACTTCTGACTAACTTCGTCCTGCAGAGCCAGCGGCCCTACCGGCCAGCCCACAGATTTACCCACACTCTCAACTCGCACGGCATCGACGCCCTCAGCGATTAATTGCGCCGCTTCCTGAATTGGCGTACTGATAGTGCGCGAGGTATAAAATCCCGGTGCGTCGTTCACCACAATCGGCACTTTCCGCAACTGTTTAGCAAGATCAAAAGCTTTGGCTAGCGTTTCTTCGCTGGTTTGTTCACCACAGATAATTTCGAGTAGCGGCATACGATCTACCGGTGAAAAAAAGTGCATGCCAATAAAGTTTTGCGGCCTACTGCTCGCCTCGGCAATGCGGGTTATCGGTAAGGTCGATGTGTTAGATGCCCACACACCACCCTCAGCTAACATGTTCTCAGCTTCGCTGACTAGCGCGTGCTTAAGCTCTAAGTTTTCGAAAACCGCCTCAATAATAAAATCGCAGCCACGCAAGTCCGAAACTTCAATGCTTGGCTTTATACGCGCCAATGCCTGCGTTGCCACCTCTTCGCTCAAACGGCCTTTTGCGACCAGCTTAGCAAGGCCTTTTTCCGCATAGGCCTTAGCCTTCACTGCGGACTCCAAACTCACATCTTTGATAACGACCTCTATACCCGCCTGCGCCGCGACCATGGCAATGCCTTGGCCCATCATGCCCCCGCCGAGCACACCCAGCTTCTTCACCGTGTATTTTTCTTCGGTTTTAGGCCGACTTTTGCCGCCACTCACTTGATTCATTTGAAAGAAAAATGCGTTGATCATGTTTTTCGCTTCGGGCCGGGTAACCAACTGCGAAAATTGCCGACTCTCAATAGTCAGCGCAGTATCAAAGTCCACCCGCAACACCTCAACCATCGTATTGAGGATAAATTCTGGCGCCGGCAATAATCCACGTGTTTTCTTAAACAAAGCGGCCGACGCCATGGCGATGTGCTGACGAATACTCGGACTACTCTCGTCACCACCTGGGATAATAAAACCTTTGCGATCCCACGGCTGACTCGCCCCTTCACTGCCCGCTGGATTGCTTTTTATCCAGCTTTTGGCGGCCCCCAAGAGCTCAGTTTGATCATCGGCTAGCGCGTGGATAAACCCCTCACTCGCGGCCTTTTCAGCGTTCAGCTTCTTCCCTTCCATCAAATACGGAAACGCTTTTTGAAAACCAATTAATGACGTTAAACGTACGATCCCGCCACCACCGGGTAACAGCCCCAAACCAACCTCCGGCAAACCCAGCTGAACACTGGGGTGATTTAGCGCAATTCGGTAATTACAGGACAAAGCCAATTCCAAACCACCGCCCAATGCTGCCCCATTTATTGCCGCCACTGAGGGCACACCAAGTTTTTCAATACGCCGAAATAAAGATTTAATCATTTGGGTGCGATTAAAAACCCCCTCCTCTTCGCCGGGCTGAGCAGCAACAAGCTCATTAAGATCACCACCGGCAACAAAGGTTTTTTTAGCCGAGGTAATAATCAACCCAGCAAGCTCTGGCTCATGTGCTAACCGCTCTAAAGTTCCTTTTAAAGCGGCTATAAATGCATCGTTTATTGCGTTAACCGGCCCGCTCATATCCATCGTAACGGTAACGATATTGTCGGCATCTTTGTGATAAATAAATTCTGTACTCATAGCTCTACCCAGCATTCAATTGTATTAATGTTGTGAGTTTGCCCAACAGGGAGTTACACCCGCTCAATAATGGTGGCAATACCCATACCACCACCCACACACAAGGCAACAAGGCCGCGTTGTAAATTACGGCGCTCTAACTCGTCGAGAATAATGCCGATCAACATTCCGCCCGTCGCGCCAAGCGGATGCCCCATTGCAATAGCGCCGCCATTTACATTAGTAATACTGTCATCAATTCCCATATCCGCCATAAAGCGCAGCATGACCGAAGCAAAGGCCTCATTAATTTCCCAGAGGTCTATATCGCTCACCGTTAAGCCTGCTTTTTTGAGACATTTATGCGCGGCCGGCCCTGGCCCCGTTAACATAATAACGGGGTCACTAGCAGTCACTGCGGTAGCAACAATCCGCGCACGCGGCGTCAACCCCAAATCTGCACCTACTTTGGCACTACCAATTAATACCGCGCTGGCACCGTCGACAATACCCGACGAATTTGCGGGAGTATGAACATGCTCTATTTTTTCGAGACGCCGGTATTTGGACAACGCGAGATCATCCATACCCATGTCCCCCAGCCCCTGAAACGACGGTTTGAGTGCCGCAAGGCTGTCGAGGTTACTGTCTGGTTTTATAAAATCATCTTGCGCAAGGATCACCGCGCCACTGCGATCACGCACGGGCACTAGCGACAAAAACCAACCGTTGTCCCTAGCTTTGGCGGCGCGCTGCTGGGAAGCAACCGCAATCTGATCGACATCGCGGCGACTCCAGCCGCCGAGATTAGCAATTAAGTCTGCGCCAATGCCCTGAGGGACCGCCTTTTGCCCGAGGATAAATTCCGGGTCCGAGAACATAGCACCGCCGTTACTACCCATCTTGACCCGCGACATGCACTCGACGCCACCGGCAACAATGAGGTCTTCCCAGCCAGAGGCGATTTTCTGAGCTGCAGTGTTAACTGCCTCGAGCCCTGAGGCGCAAAAGCGATCAAGCTGGAATCCGGCAACGCGCTCATCCCATCCGGCATACTGCGCCGCGGCCTTAGCGATACAGCTACCCTGCTCACCCACCGGGGTTACGCAACCTAGAATCACGTCATCTACCGCACTGGTATCTAAATCATTGCGTTGCTGCAATTCTCGAAGTAAACCCGCAGCCAGCGCGACAGGCTTAACCTCGTGCAATGAACCACCCGCTTTGCCTTTGCTACGCGGCGTTCTGATCGCGTCAAAAATGTATGCACCAGTAGTCACCCCAGCCTCCAAAAATCATCACCAACGCGATATCGCCCACCGAAATCGCTATCGGCCTAGTTTGGGAGACGGGAAAAGTCAGCACAATGATGAAAAAGGCGGCATAAATTGATATAAAGATGCATACAAACTATTTATTTGCATGCTATGAACAATTTATCAGTATTGAGCAGCTCGATCAGCATCTCGATGGCAACGGTAGCACGCAGCCTCACAGGCGCCCGCCTGCATGCTATCAACTGCAACCAACTACTGCGCAGCTGCGGCATCGACCCGGCCTTGCAAAGCTCACCACAAAGCCGCATCCCCGCCCGGCAATTTATTGAACTGTGTCGCCGCATCAGCGGCCGCCTTGAAGATGAGCAGTACGGACTACTAGAGCGCAAACAACGCATTGGCAGTTACCACGCAATTGCCACCAACGCCGTTCACGGTAAAACCCTAGGGGAAGCCATGCAGCGCTTCGCCTCAGTGAGCAATTTATTTGATAATAGCCTGCACTTATCCTGCGAGTTTACGGGCCAACAGGCCAAACTTGAGGTATTGCGCCGCACTGGCATGCAAGTCCGAGACAGCTTCGCCATCGACACCACACTCATGATATTGCATCGCTTTGGAAGCTGGCTAATTAACGAACGAATTGCCCTGCATATGGTGCGACTCGACTACCAAGCACCGCCTCTGCACGAACACGAGTATTTGTTTTACGGAACCAGTGTAATCAAGGGTACTAGCTGCAGTAGCATCGAGTTCGACGCGAACTACTTAGACCGACCAGTAGTGCAAACAGAATCAACGCTTGTCGATTATTTTCAAGACGCCCCAGCCAACCTTTACCTGCCCTTTGAAGAAAGCGGTCAATACACCCGTCACATTCGGCGCTATCTAGACAAACTTACCGAGGAAGCGTTTGCAAAGTGCAGCTTAAAGTCCTACTGCAAGACGCTGGGCACCAGTAGCGACAGCCTACGACGTCGCCTAAAACAAGAAGGCAGTAGCTGGCAAGCCATTCGCAATAGTGTGCGACGCGAGCAAGCGATTAAGCTGCTTACCAGCAGCGACAAAAGTGTCGAGCAAATTGCATTTTTGATTGGCTACACCGAAGCCGCTCCTTTTATTCGCGCTTTCCGGAATTGGACAGGGGCCACCCCACTACAATTTCGAAAATCCCTACAACGCGAACCACGCAGTTATTGACCAATACATCAACAAGTGCCAAGATGACACTAAATCATTGCACCTCACTTAGGTGCAAATGCGAACCCATACTCATAAGCCGTTGAATAGAAAGAAAATTAAAACAGACCTCCTTATTTATACAAATATCAATAAAGAAGTACACAGCGGAGCTGGCAATGACGAATACCGAAAGCAGGGCAATTCACCCCACATTTGATGTTGGCGCCAATGCCCCAAGCATTGCCGAAACCCTCGCAAGCCAACGTAGAAGCTTTATTGATGATGGTTACCCCACACTGAAAACTCGCATCGACCGGCTCGATCGTTTAATAGATTTACTCCGCGTGAACAAGCAGCGTTTTTCCGATGCACTGCGCGCCGATTACAGCGCCCGCTCTCATTTCGACAGCGTGGTATTTGATGTTTTAGTCCCCATTGAAAGCCTGAAATACTTGCGTAAAAACACCGCCAGCTGGATGAAAAAAGAATCACGGGGCGCAAAATTTCCACTCAACCTACTCGGCGCCGACGCTCATATTTTTTACCAACCCCTCGGTGTCGTCGGCATTGTGTCACCCTGGAATTTTCCTGTGCAGCTCACGTTCTCGCCGCTGGGCAACGCGATTTCGGCGGGTAATCGCGCCATGATTAAGCCCTCTGAGCTAACCCCGGCGACCTCAGCTTTAATGGCTGAGCTTATTCACAATAACTTTGCCACCGAAGAAATTGCCGTAATTAATGGCGGCCCAGAAGTCGCTAGTGCATTCTGCAGCCAGGCTTTTGATCACCTGGTATTCACCGGCGCACCGTCGGTGGCAAAGCACGTAATGCGCGCCGCCGCCGAAAACTTAGTACCCCTAACACTTGAACTTGGCGGTAAATGCCCAGTGATCATTGGTGACGGTGCCGACTTAAAAGCAGCGGTTGAGCGCACATTTACCTTTAAAACAATGAATGCGGGTCAGATTTGCTTGGCGCCAGATTACACCTTCGTAAAAGAATCTCAGCTTGAGGAGTTTATTAAACTCGCTCGACAGTTCGTCGAATCTAATTTCGGCACATTGAACAGCAACCCCGACTACGGCTCAGTAATCAATGTCCGTCATCGGGGCCGGATTGCCTCTTATATACAAGAAGCCCACGACCGTGGCTACCGAGTGGAGGCCCTTGCCGACGACATCGGCTTAGCGCAACCGGTCGGCCATAATAAGCTTGCCCCAACCCTGGTGATAAACCCCGACAACGACGCGAAAATTATGTGCGACGAAATTTTCGGGCCCGCCATGGCGATCAAAACCTATGACAATATCGACAATGTCTGCACTGCGATAAATGCTGGAGAACGTCCTTTGGCGCTCTACTACTTTGGCTCGTCCAACGCAGAGATCAATCAGATCAAAATGAATACAACCTCTGGCGGCATGGTAGTTAACGATATCGCCGCCCACGTTTTACAAGACACCATGCCACTTGGTGGTGTTGGGCACAGCGGCATGGGCAGCTACCACGGCTTTGACGGCTTCCGCCAACTCAGCCACGCCAAGGCCTATTACAAACAGGGGTTAGTAAGTCTAACGCCCTATTTCAAAGCGCCGCACACCGACAAAATGCTTAAGCTACTCGAAAAATTAATGGGCTGAGCTCCGGCTATCGTCACCGCCAATGAATACTGAGATATAAAAATACAATGAAAATTGAAGCCTTTGAAATAAAGATTGACCAAGCACAGCTCGATGAACTCAGCCAAAAATTGAACACCAGCAGATTACCCCTAGATTTCGGCAACGGCGAGTGGGCCTACGGTAGTAACGGCGATTATATGGCTGAGCTACTGCACCACTGGCAGCACGAATATGACTGGCGTAAACATGAAGCGGCAATGAATGAATTCCCGCACTTTCGCTGTGTTATCGACGAGATGCCAATTCACTTCA
>NZ_JBFJWS010000050.1:0-15439 GCF_041623545.1 Zhongshania sp.
GACATTGAAGGCACCACCAGCTCAATTCACTTTGTGCATGAAGTGCTCTTCCCTTATGCGGCAAAGAATTTGCCTGAGTTTGTTCGCAATAATCACGCTAAGCCGGAAGTGAATAGCGCATTACAGGACGTTGCCGCCTTAGCGAATATTGCCCTCAATGATATAGAGGCACTCATCGCCCAATTACTGCGCTGGATTAGCGATGATCAAAAAGTCACGCCGCTTAAAAGTTTGCAGGGCTTGGTCTGGGAACACGGCTACCGCAATGGCGACTACAAGGCCCATATTTACGCGGATGCATTAACGGCCCTACAAGCCTGGCATCAGCAAGGTATTGACCTCTATGTATATTCCTCTGGGTCGGTTTACGCGCAAAAGCTATTTTTTGAGTTTAACGAGGGCGGAGATTTAAGACGCTTTTTTAAAGGCTATTTCGACACCGTTACCGGCGCCAAGCGCGAGGTCGAGTCCTACCAAAAAATTCAACAGGTGATCGGCAAACCCGCCAGCGAAATTTTATTCTTATCCGATATCGTTGAAGAGTTAGAGGCCGCAGCGGCAGCGGGTATGCACACTGCGTGGTTGCAACGAGACACGGCTGAAATTGAACACACGCCTCGCCACCTCTGCGTCGCTTCGTTTGCGGATATTGAACTTACTCGCTGGGATACACATTAGAGATTGTTTCAATCTCGCAGTGTGCTAACTCTTCAGAGTTACTCACAACCACATCATCGATACGCGTCAATGTGCCACTAATCGGTTTAAACGCAAGCTGTTCAGCACTGCGCAGAGCAGTGCAGTTTTTTCTTAAGCTGAGTAAATAATGCTCGGCATTACTGTTACTAAAAATCAGATGGCGGTCGTCAAGATACTGCCAATCGCTGACCTGATAATCGGCAACGCCGTCGACACTTTCGCCGGGACGATAGCCGTATTCCGCCAAACGTTCATCCAAGGCCGGCTCGTCTTTAACCACGGCGCAAGCAACAAGCGACACCGCTAGAATTTGCACTAGCCCTAATTTTACACCTTGGAAGTTCATATCCGCCTCCGGGAATGAATGCACGCAAGTCAGCATACACTCATCAGACCCTATCAGCGCGACAAGGTTCTATTTCGCGAAGATTACTACTCAGGCGATTTTCTGAGCCTGAAACAAAGCAAGGCGAAAGGTTTTGCGCCCGGCACTAAATTTGACGGCAATGGTGTGCTGGTCAATTGCCAGTACCGCGCCGCGACCAAATTTGTCGTGGGCGAGAATATCACCTACGGCAAAGCCCGCCGTCACCGTAGCGGCGTCAACACCAGCACTAGCGTCCGCCGCCGGCTCCACGCGGAACAGCTGCGTGGCATGTAAGCGCGAAAAAAAGCGTTGCTGCCCAGCGAAATCAAGTGTCACACCTAGTTCACCAATATCGCTTACACGGCCAACGCCATAGACCGCATGTTTTAGGTACGCGCCCAGTGCCGGTAATCCTTGTTGCGCCGCGGTGTCACTCGCTGTCCACCCAGGAACGACCGCGTCGAGGTAGCGCTGGACAACCCCGTCGCCGGCGGTGACATCAAACAGGCTCACCCCAGCATCAAGCTGGGTGCTGATCTGCGCCGCCAAATCCAAATTCATCTCGGCCAAAAAGGGACTGGGCAGCTGATGCAAGTCTGGCCGCTGGCCAATTGGCCAGCCATTACTGGCATCCAGTCCCGGTGCAAAGAGATACAGCACCTTTATTGCCCTCGTCATTGCGACGTACATCAGGCGCCGCTCCGCTTCCCGATCATCGTGTTCCTGGCGCCGCCGAGTACCCGCCTGATAGGGCATATAATGAGCGCTTAAGTTGGGTAGTAGCACCACCGGCCACTCCAAGCCTTTGCTGCGGTGCATCGTGGTAATGGTTACCGCTGCTGTGCCAGTGACATCGCTACCACCCTGATCACTCAGTTCGCCTAACATAGACAATATGGCGCGAGGCGCCTGATTTGACTGCATCGATACAAATTCAATAAAGGCACTCACGGTAGCGGCGCGGTTTTCACCGTCCTCGCGATTGAGCGCGTTATCCCGCATTGCATTAAGCAGGTCGAGCTTGTTAATAAACGCCGCCAAACCTTGCCCAACCGACGCCACCTGCGGCAATTCTTCCAGCAGGTCAGCAACACCCTGAAGACGACGCTCTTGGTAGATAGAAAGACTATCTTCGGATAGGCGCAAGGCATTAACACCCGTCGTGACTATTCGCGATGCGAAGCCTTTTAATACCTCGTGGCGAATTTTTAACTCGCAGAACTTTAACAGCTCAAATAACTGGAGAGACTGCTCACTCGAATTTTGTCGCGCAAATTCGCCATCCATAATACGGATTAGCGTGAGCAGTGCCTTTATTTCATTGCGATCTAATACGCGACTGCCACCCACAACACGATTGGGAATACCCTGTTTGAGTAGGGCCAATTCGACCGGCGCAGCCTGCGCCCAAGTTCGGCATAAAAAAGCCATATCGCTATAACTGAAACCCTCGCGGCGCTGCGCTTTACACGCCTGGGCTAACGCGGCGCCGTCTGGGGTTTGTAAACACAGTTCAACATGGCTTGGCGCCACGGAGTTTGCACTGATACACAACAACGGATCGCGCCGCTGGTTATAATTTATCAACTGAGCCGCGGCCAATGCGATATGGTGCCCGTATCGGAAAGTGCGCGACAACTGGTAGGATTGATGAGAAAACCGATCACCAAAATAGCTCAGCATATATTCAGGCTTTGCACCGCGGAACTCATAAATACATTGATCCGCGTCACCCACGACCTGCAACTGCGCGCGTTCACCAACAAGGGTCTTAAGCAAGAAAAACTGGATATCATTAATGTCTTGAAACTCATCAACAATAAAGAGCTCTACGCGATTCGCTAAATATTTCGCGAGAGCGGGGTCATTGGCAATCACCCGACAAGGATCGTAAAGAAAATCGGCAAATGTGACCCGCGCTGCTGTTTTTCGCCATTTTTCAAATCGCGCAAATGCCTCGACAAATAACTGGTATTGTTCAGCATAGCCAGCAGCGGCGAAAGTCACTTCCGGTGCCGCCAAGGTCGATTTAACTAAATCGACAAAGCCCGCAAAGGTATCCAGCCACTGCTGTTGCTCTTCGCGAATGGCGGCGCGCAGCGCCGACGTTCCCGCGGCAGCCTGCAATGCTTTCAGCATTTCAATGCCAGTCTGCCCGTCACCCAGCGGCGAGGGATCAAACGCCGGCATATACCCTTCCTTCGCCAAGGATATTGCTAAATTTCGCCCCATAGCATGAAAAGTTCGCACAGGAGGCAATAGCGCGTCGGCACCCGTCGCCATGCGTAATTTACGACTAAAATCTTCCTGGGCTGCTTTATTAAACATTACGACCCGAATCAAGCGCGGGTCCATGCCCTCGCGCAACCGCGCCAACACATAAGCGACCATGGTGCTGGTTTTACCCGCGCCAGCTACCGCCATCACCCGCGCGTGGCCACGGCGATGATTAGTAATAGCTTGCTGTTCTTCGGTAAGCATAGGGCAAATAACATTGGCCAAGGTGGGCGACGCAGGATAACAAGCTTGAGGTCCGGCTTCACCCTCATTAATAGATTAAAGCGCAGCAAACTCCCACAGTGACGCGGCCATTGTAGGGGGTTTCGATACCGCCGAGCATTCTGCTAAACTTCTGAGATTGGATTATCGCAAAGCACCTTGGCGTCTTATAACAATTGAATTGGTGCAAAACGTAAGGATACCCCGTGGGCAGACCCTCGAAACCAATCATTACTAAAGAGCTCGCCGCTAAAGCCGCTTTATCGGTGATAGACCGCCAAGGTATCGCGGGAATGAGCCTACAGCTAGTCGCTCAAGAGCTTGGCGTTAAAGCACCTTCGCTTTACTATCACTTTGAGAACAAAGCCGAATTGCTCGCTGAGGTGGTCCGATATATTCTGCTGGAGGCGAGCATTTCCGAAGAGGAACATTTTGATAATTGGCGCGATGCCTTGGTCGATCTTACCCTCTCAATCCGCGAGTCTATTTTGCTCCACCCGCGAGCAGCCCCCCTACTTATGGACTTTTTCCCCCGCCACCTCATTTTGCAGACCTATGAGTTTTGGATAAGTAAATTCGATATCCCGGTTGAAAAGCGCATGATGGTCGTTGATGGCATGGAAAAATTAACGTTTGGCTCAGCCATGCTGGGCGCCATGAGTCGCGTCAATGGCAAAGACCCAATGCCATCCTTTTCACCAACGCAATTCCCTCATCTAAATGCCGCAACCACCGCCAATCAACTCGATGAGACCGCCATGTTTGTCGCGACGGCCAAGGCCTTTCTCAGCGCCTTTTAAACCATCGCAGCTGATCAAGCAGATACACTCACTGCGCCACAATAGGGCAAAGCGATTTTACTCCTCGGTAAAACATTACGATTTGCTAATACGCATGAAAAATCGCCGAATAAATTGCAATTGCAATGGAACATTGCGGCCAAGCCATGCAAAATACGGGGCTTGTATTTTATGGCCAATGTCAACACCGATCACATGGCAGCAGTGAGTGGACGCCAACTAACCCAACATTTTCAGCAAGGCTAGGCGAATGGATTTTCAGCAAATACAGGTCGAAATGCGCGAATCAGTTGGCATACTGATTTTGAATGCGCCCGACAAGTTAAATGCGCTAACGCCACTGATGGTTGCCGAGATCAGTGCAGCCATTGACCACATTGCGGCCAACAGCCGAGCCATGATAATGACCGGTGCTGGTCGCGCCTTTTGCTCAGGTGCATCCTTAGACCCTCAAAATCCCCTAAGCCCCATCGATAAAGATCCTAGCCGCAGGGATCTTGGCTTAGTTCTAGAACAACAACTCAACCCCATAATGCTCAAACTGAAAAATCTGGATATTCCATGGATTAGCGCGGTACGCGGCGCTGCGGCGGGATTTGGGGCATCACTCGCCTTAGCGGCCGACATGGTAGTAGCCAGTGATACCGCCTATTTTGCGCAAATTTTTTCGCGAATCGGCCTTGTTCCAGATGGCGGTGCCACTCATTTATTAACGAGAGCCATCGGCCGTGTACGCACGATGGAGTTGATGCTCATGGGCAATCGCCTCCCCGCGGAAAAAGCCCTAGAATGGGGGTTAATCAACCGCGTAGTAGAAAATAAGCAGCTTGAAGAACAAGCATTTACCATCGCCCTTACCTTAGCCAGCGGGCCCAGCCAGGCCCTGGGGATGATTCGTAAAGCGGTATGGGCGGCCACCGATAATAATTGGGAAATGACCTTACAAAATGAGCGCGAGCTGCAGAGAATTGCTGGCCAAACCCTAGACTTTGAAGAAGGCCTCGCGGCATTTTCCGAAAAGCGCCCCGCTGCATTCAACGGCCAATAAAGACAATGATTGCTGCAGCAACCAACATCGTTAACGACCAGCGTAAGTCCGCGCTAGCGAGTCATGCTATACGCTGCGCAGTTTCTGTTGGTACAACAGTGTTGTATAATTCACGGCAAGTTAGCCTAGGTAATAAAGTCGTTTCACGGCCGTTCGAGCTGCCCGACAGGCACCTCTGTGCTATTGGATACCAACAATACTGGCAGTGTGGCAATGCTGCACCACAATTGAATAATACCAAGTGAGAATGAGCTTATGAGTGAACATTGTATAATCATCGGCGCCAGCCACGCGGCGGCGCAATTAGCCTCCAGCCTGCGCCAAGAAGGCTGGGAAGGTAAAATTTCCATCGTTGGTGACGAGCCCTATATGCCCTATCACCGCCCTCCACTGTCTAAGGCCTTCTTTGTTGGTGAAAAAACTGAAGATGAGCTGCTGATTCGCGCGGCCAATTTCTACGAAAAAAACAATATCGACCTTCTACTTGGCTGCCGCGTAAGCCGCATTGATCGCGACGCCAAGAAAGTTATTTTGCAAGACGATGCCGAAATCGCCTACACCAAGCTGGCGATCACAACTGGCGCGCGGGTACGGAAAATCCCCTTTAAAGGCAGCGAGCTGGCTGGCGTATTCTATATGCGCGACCTTAACGACGTTAAGCAAACCCATAAATTCACTGGCAAGGGTAAATCTGCAGTCATCATTGGCGGTGGTTATATCGGCCTTGAAACAGCCGCGTCGCTGCGCAAAATCGGCATGTCTGTCACTGTTATAGAGGCGATGAGCCGCGTGCTACAGCGCGTTACCGCACCAGAGGTGTCGGCGTTCTACACCCGTGTTCACACTGAGGAAGGCGTGGACATTCGCACTGAAGCAGGCGTCGACTCCATCACCGGCGAACAGCACGTTGAAGGCGTTCGTCTTAGCGATGGCACCACGATTCCAGCCGATTTGGTCATCATTGGCGTCGGCGTTATCCCCAATATTGAAATTGCCGAGGCCGCAGGCCTTACCATCGACAACGGGATTGTGGTCGATGAACACGCGCGCACCAACGATCACGACATTGTTGCTGCAGGTGATTGCACCAATCACTACAACCCCATTTATCAACGTAAACTGCGTCTTGAGTCCGTTCAAAATGCCACCGACCAAGCCAAAATTGCTGCGAAAACAGTATGCGGAAAACTTGAGACTTATAATGCGCTACCGTGGTTCTGGTCTGATCAATATGACCTAAAACTGCAAATTGCCGGTTTATCGCAAGGCTTTGATGAAGTCATCATTCGCGGCGATAGCGAGAACAGTCGCAGCTTTGCCGCCTTCTATTTCTGTGAGGGACGCTTTATTGCCGTCGATGCAGTTAATCGCCCTAAAGAGTTCATGACCAGTAAACGTGCCCTAACTACCGGTCAAACAGCCGATCCAATAAAACTTGCTGACGATTCGATCGACATCAAAGAAGCCTTTACCAATTAATATAAAGTAAGAGAGAAAATCATGCCTTTAATTATTTTTAAAACTCACGACGGTGAGACCAAAGAAGTTCACGCCGAAGCCGGTACAAGTGTCATGCAGGCGGCCGTAGACAACGGCATCGATGGCATCTTAGGCGAATGCGGCGGCTGCTGCAGCTGCGCTACTTGCCACTGCTATGTAGACCCAGCTTGGGTGTCCAAAGTGAATCCTGCAGACAGCACTGAAACAGACATGCTGGACTGCGTACTCGAACCCCAGGAAACCAGCCGTCTGAGCTGCCAAGTTATTGTCACTGACGAAATGGATGGCATTATTATCGGCATGCCAGAGTCGCAGTACTAAGCCCCATCCCGCAAGATTGCTGAACGCTGCTTGAAGATAGCCATATAGCATTTCAAACAGCGTTCGAGCACATCAGCATTCAGCTAAAGTCAGCATTAACTCCGCTTAGGCCCGCCGTTTTCACCCGGCCAGCGAGATCCGCCAATGGTATCCGCGTAGGGATGAAAGCCCTCCACATCTAACGGCCCCTCTAAGGTAATTCGACGATCCAAAAACACTGGCGTCCACAAATGCGCCTGAACTTCGCTGCGCGGTGGTAAACGGCTTGCAAGTGGATCCCACGGACTGTCATTTAGACGTAAATTGCCCTCAAGTTTCTCGATAAATGCCGTACCGTACTTGCTGTACACGCGCACCACATGGGGTGGGAAGTCGTAGTCTGCCGCAGTCATATCAACTCCGCGCAAGCACTTGATCCACCACTCATTAGTTTCAAATTCCGGCGGAATTTCGCCCACACCGCTGACCTTGCCCTGGTACTCCAAAAAGGTGTAACCACGGTGAGTGACGCTGGCAGTGATCGTGTCCATTAAGCGGAAATACTTGGTTTCGCCGAAGTATTTAGGCTGCCCCCAACGCTCGTGGCTGCCATAAATTGCGGCCTCCTGATCAATAGCGATACCGAGGGTGTACTCACCTTCAATGCCGTTATATATCGCGTCGACATTCACAACACAGCCGTATTCCGGCTCATTCAATACCGGAAAGTTATAGATGGTAATTGTCACTTTAGGGCTTTTACCCGGTTCAATACCCGGCGGCAACAATGCGGCAATATTGGCCGGATCTGTTAAGTAACTGATTTTCAACATCGGCCAATTGAGAATTTCGCCGGGTACAGTCAGTGGTGATACAGGCGTTGTCATTTTATTTCCTCATTATTATTTATCGGGATCGGGTATTAGTCAGGCCTAGGCCACATAAAACTGCTTGAACCACTTGCGATATTTCGCAATAGGGCCATCGCCGTCACACAAGGTTGGCGCTTCGAGATAGACTTTGTTTTCCCAAATCGGAATATCCTGATTGACTTGATGCACGATTTCATCGCGAAAGGCATTGGCATAGAGGGTGTGCTCATCGCTTTGCTGCTTTGGCAAGGTAAAACAAAAGCGCATATGAATATTCTGATCATCGATCGGCGTAATTGTGCCCATCATCACCACATCAAATAGCCGAGAAAATTTCTGATAGGTTAGACCAGGACCATAGGACCACGCTTCTAGACGCCCCTCATCATAATTCTCGCCACTGCGATCAATATTGCCAAACTCGTCCATTGCCTCTTGTTTGCTGTCCATCAGGGTACAACGTGTATGACCATCCATAGTCACCACGCCTTGGGGCATTTCCGGTGAGCTGTGCACGGTAACAAAGTGAGCAATATCCGCGGCGTTTTCCCCAGTTTCCTGAATGATCGAATTAATTTCCCACTCAAAAGTGTCAACTTCTGTCCATTCTGGCGAGTGCAGCTCAGCAATAGTATGGACATCAAAACTTGGCTCAGCACCTTCTGGGTGATACCACGCCCAGATCATTTGATTGCGCTCAACCACAGGGTAGCGGCCGATGGCCTGCTTGCCATCAACCTTGGGCGGCATATTCTTTGCGTACGGCACCTTGGTGCAATAGCCCTCGCCATTAAACTCCCATGCGTGAAACGGGCAGCTAATGCTCTCACCCTTCACAACCCCGCCGTGTCCTAAATGAGCACCAAGATGTGGGCAGTGGGCGTTTAACAAGCGCGCTTCACCCGCCTCCGTACGGAATAACACTAAATCCCGACCAAAATAACGCAGCGGCTTCACGCCCCCCACCGCGAGCTCTGAAGAATACCCAATGGCAAACCACCCGAGTGGAATCGGCTTGTCATATCGCTTACTCATACCATCTCTCCCGCACAACAGAGGCCTCCAAAAAGGATAAGCCCTAAAAGGTAACCGTAGTGTAAAAAAAGTATACGGTTTCGCTATGCAGGTCAAGCAAGGTTTTCAAAAATTGAATTAAGGATCATTAATAAGAGGACAAAGCACGCCCTAATGAGGAGCCACTGTCGCTTGGATACAGAGGGGAAAACTTGCGCAGCTACAAGGGCAATCTAAGACTGCCGCGCACGGTGTTATCTAAAAAATGCCACTCGCGCTCAATGCGCGAGCATGCTGTCGACGATAAAACTCCGCAATTGCGCAAAACGCTCTTGGGTGTTGTAGTCATCGTTATGCAGCCAATTCAGGGTAATGGCATTGGCCATACCCACCGTCATTTCCGCGCAAAATGACGGACTAAGACCAGCCTTTAACTGCGACTCACTATTACTGTAAAGACGGTAAAAGCAACTATTCATAAAAGCGATCTGCCCGCCACCTTGACTTAAGTTGGTAGACAAAGACCCGACCAAATATCCGATTAGCTCGCGCTCCAGCTTACTCACTGTGCTGTTACGGGCCGCTGACACCGACATGATAAAATCAAGTTGCTCAGCTAAATCACTCGACGTCGCAATCGCCTCGGTGATCAAATCATCGGTGCGCTGTAACAACTCCGACTGGCAAATATCGACCATTAAATCGTGTTTGGATGCGTAATAGTTGTAAAACGTCTTTTTAGCAATATCGACACAGTCACAAATTGCATCAATCGTAATACCTTCAACGCCATAACGCGCTATTAGCCGCAGGGTTTGCTCGGTGATATTCTCCCGAACGGCCTTCTTCTTACGCTCACGGCGCCCTAGTTGTGTCACTGGCAATTACCCACCCCAACATACATTAAAGCCGAGATAGTAACGTATGCACAGCGCTTAGGCCAAGATCGTCGAGCGCGTAGAAGACTGAAGTGCGCCGCCGAAGGTAAAAAACGCAGCTTACCCGTTTAAGTTTATAGGCGGCGCATTAACCTCTCCCGAGCTCGCCACACGTATCATTTCATTTATGATAACGCCAATACCCTCAACGGCAGCGGCATCAAATTCCTCAGCTTGCATCACACTCTGAATTTGAATTTGCGCCCTGTTACTTAGCGTATCGATAGGACTAATATTCAAAATGCTCGATGTTCCGGCAATAGCATGCACGCCGCGATATACGTCACTTAACACATCAGCTGCATAGTTGCTGGCAATGTATTTTTGCCAGAGCACTACAACCGGCTGCACTCGCTCGCTTAAATTGGCAATGTACTCTTTTTGCAGCTCAGCTAGCTGATCGTCGACACTTTGATTGTTACTGAGTTCATCGCTACCCATAGCATCTGGCCCAGATTGCCCGTACATCATCAGCTAAGGTCATTGGATTAAAAGGCTTACTAATAACATCTGCAGCGCCTAATTTTTTAAATTGCTCGACCTCGTCGGGCTGAACTTTAGCCGTAATAAATACCACGGGGGTATCTTTAAACGCCGATAACTGCCTAAGTTTCCCAAGTATTTGCGGCCCGTCCATGCCCGGCATCATCACATCAAGAATAATCAACTGCGGCATAAAGTCGTTAAGTAGACTTAAGCCCTCCTCACCGCTGGCGCAAGTCACGACATCCAAACGGCCAACTTGGCGCAGGGCTATTTCGGCTACCAAACGAATATCGGGCTCATCCTCAATATATAAAACCCGTTCAAGCTCGACCAAAACTGTCATTGGATGCTACCTTGCCGCTGTAACTGCCGCGTTAAATCAATATGAAATTCCGTGCCTTCTCCTATCACTGATTCAAAAGAAAGCTTACCGTGGTGCCGTTCAACTATTGCTTTAGAAATATGTAAACCTAAACCGGTACCACTCATTTCACGTTTATCTGAGGTATCTGCCTGGGTAAACTTTTCAAATACTCGGCTCTGAAAATCGAGGGGAATTCCCGGGCCACTGTCGCGAACCGTAATCCGAATATTGTCACCTTTTTGCCCAGCGCGTATTTCGATTTGTGAATTGCTGTAAGAAAACTTTGCCGCATTGGACATCAAATTACTCATTACCTGCATTAGACGATCTGGATCGGCATGAATATAAATATTCTTAGGGCAGCTCAATAACACAAACTTTACATGGTGTTTTTCAGCATAGGCCTGATTGTCTGAAATAGCGGTCTCCAAAAATGAGCGTAACAGTATCCGCTTAAAATTCAATTTCATCTTTTCGGATTCAATCTTGGAGATATCCAAAATATCGTTAATTAACAACAACAAACGATCACTGTTCTTATGCGCAATTTTGATCAGCATTTTTTCCTGATCCGACCCCTCCGCCACCGCCTTAGCAATAATCAGCTCTAAAGAGGCTTTGATTGACGTCAAAGGTGTTCGCAATTCGTGGCTAACCGTTGCGACAAACTCGTCTTTAATTCGCTGCTCATGCACGCGTCGCATGGCTTCCCGTAGCTTCTCTTCGGTTTCTTTACGCTCAGATATATCCCGAACAATACCGGTAAACATCCGCTGACCACTAACCTCCATTTCACTAATGGCCAGCTCTAAGGGAAATGTTGTGCCATCTTTCCGTAAGCCGGTTACCTCGCGGCCAATGCCAATAATTTTCTTTTCCCCAGTATGGAGGTAGTTTTCTAAATATTGGTCATGCTCATGCCGGTAAGGGTCAGGCATAAGCATCGACACATTCTTACCGCTAAGCTCATCCAAACGATACCCAAATATTTTTTCGGCAGCAGGATTTACGGTCTCAATACAGCCACGGTCACTAATGGTAATAACGCCGTCGACGATCGTATCGAGTATCGCCTTAGTGCGAGCTAAAAACTCACGCAACTTTTCTTCAGTGGCCTTACGCTGCGATATATCTCGGACAATTCCGGTGAACATTCGCTGGCCATTCACCTCCATTTCACTAATCGCAAGCTCAAGGGGAAAAGTACTTCCGTCTTTGCGCCGACCAGTCACCTCGCGGCCAATACCAATAATTTTCTTTTCGCCAGTACTAAGGTAATTATGAAGGTAGCTATCATGCTCCCGCTGGTAGGGGTTTGGCATTAACATAGAGACATTTTTGCCACTGAGCTCATCTAAACGGTAGCCAAAGATTTTTTCTACTGCAGGATTCACGGTTTCAATCAAGCCGCGGTCGCTGATAGTAATCACACCATCTACAATAGTCTCGACAATCGCTTTAGTGCGCGACAATAAATCATTGACCGCTTCCTGCTCCTTCATTCATTCCCCGCATTGCCGAACAGATTTATGATTTCAACAATGAGTGTAATCCGGAAAATATCTCCAGTAACCGTGAAATATACTTACCGATTTCGAAAACACCTAATCAACAGCCACAAAAATCCGTAGGCATATGATATTAAACAACAAAACTCAAGCACACGAAGTTAGTGCGATACCTAACTCCGCCCTAACCATGAATTAACTTGTGTGCATAATTACACTGTAGTATATTTTTTTGATCATTAGAGTTGGCGACGCACGTTTGCGCGTCATACTCACCTGTCTAACTAAAATAATACGAGGAAAGTTAGCATGCCCCAATCGCTGCCAGAATTAGCCCCGATCGAAGACCTATTCGACCCGACATCAAAGGCATACAGCGAAAACCCCGGCCCGCAATGCCTCGCCATTGCCGAGCGCGGACCGTTAGTGTGGTATGCGCCGTGGCAGGCTTGGATCATGACCCAGATGCCAGACATTATGGATTGCTGGAAGCGAGAATACTTATCATCGGACTTCTATGACTGGGAATTTGCGCCGCCACGCCCCACCGAAGAAAATTGGAATAATTTTGAAAAAGCCTTAGTTGGCCATAGCCTGCTAGCTGATCAAGGTCATCACCGACTAGTTAGACGCATCACTGCGCCGGCGTTTTCACGCAATGTGGTCGAAAATATTCAGCGCCGCCTTGAGCCCCACGTACAGAAGCTGTTTGATGAATTAGGCCAGCCAGAGAGTTTTGACTATATCGAGGAAGTTGCGAGACATATTCCCTTTATCTCAATTACCGCAATGATCGGTGTACCCGAAAAATATTGGCCAGCCATGAAGCGGGTTACCATGACATTTACCGAAACATGGAACCCTACGATCTCCGAAGAGCGTCGCCTGCGCGCCCAAGACGACAGCAATAAGGCCATCGATATTCTGCAAGAAGTCATCGCCGAACGCCGCAAGGAGCCTGTCGACGGCGACTTTCTCAGTACCCTGCTTAAAATCGAAGCAGAGAATGAGAAGTTCAATGAGTGGGATATCATAACCTTAATTTTGGCCCTGATCGGCGCTGGCGCGGATACCACCCTCGTTGCCCAACAATGGTCGGTTTACACATTGCTTAAAAACCCCGATCAAATTCCATTAGCGCTGGAGTCTGCAGATGCCTTTTCTAATGCCTTTAGTGAGATTATGCGCTGGTCGGGTAACTCTAAAATGGGCTTTGCCCGCTACGCGCCGGCGGATATGACATTACTTGGCCAAGAAGTAAAAAAAGGACAGATGGTTTTAATGATGCCCCACCTAAAAGACCATAACCCCGAGTACTATGACAAGCCAGAGAAATTGGATGTTCGGCGGGTATTCGAACCCGATGTATTATTTGGTTACGGACCGCGTTTTTGCATCGGTGCCGCACTCGCTAAACGCCAGCTCTATTTAACCTTAAGCGAGTTATTTAAACGCTTCCCCAACCTCAGCCTGGCTGAGGAGCCAGAGAAAAGTTTAGAAGATCATAATTCTGTAGTCTTTAAAACATTAAAGCTCAATACCAATTGCAACTGAGCGATCAACCCACGAAGTAGATAACACAGGCGCAAACAGCGCCTGTGTTAAGCTCAAACGCACATTACAGCGCGAAATAGAACTTCGCACCCAGTGACAGCATATCGACGTCAGTGTCATCGATATCATAACGGTCAAAACCAACCGTCAGATGCAGCTCACGACTCACTTGAAATGCGGCGCCAATACCAAAGTAAATATCAGTGCCATCCTCACTTTCGCTCGAGGACACACCACCTATACGCATCTTTGCATCGGAGTCCCATGCTATCAGCCCTGCTCGACCAGTCAATTCGAAGCCGGGCTGCAGCGGAATAAACAGGCCCAAGCCGGCGAATGCACCCGATGTTTCTACAGACAAAGAGTCAACACCATTGCCGCCCGACACTTCACCTAAATCGACATAGCCTCCCTCGATGGAAACATTTGGTCCCATGCGCACGCCAATGCCCATAGTGTAACCATTGTCTTCATCGTCGAAATTAGACCCACTATCTAAGTCGTAACTGGTTTTACCAAACTGGCCGGTCACATACATAGTGCCGGATTCAGCCATACTCGCCAGTGGCATTGCTGCTGCTAATACCACACTTGCTAGACCCATTTTTTTATTCATATCAACATCCCCGTAAAATAAGCAAAAATACGCCTAAAAATTTTCAGCTTGACACTCACGCGACCAAACCCAACAGCGTTATGTATAAAACCCTATTGGAGTCGCGCCAGTGTTGCCGCCATCATATCAAGCACCGTATAAAATTAGCTATGCGTTTACAGTGCCACAATTAACACCTTTGCTTCACCGCCAAAATCTGGCCGATGCCACGCAGGAGCCGCCAGCACGGCAAAAAATCGGTATACTGCGCGCTTAAGGTTATTACGACGCGGCCTCACTCGCACTATTAGGCGATCCCAACGAGCTCAAACTAAATGACAAACTCCGGAGACAATTTCATTGCCCCCAGCTGTCAGGAACAGATAAGCTTCCTTTTTCAAGATGAGCACCTACTCCTAATCAACAAGCCCAGCGGCTTACTAAGCTTGTCGGGTAAAAACCCGCTCAACAAGGATTCAGTCCATTTTCGCTTAGTAAAAGACTTCCCCAGTGCATGCTTGGCGCATCGCCTCGACTTCGGTACTTCCGGCGTTATGCTAATTGCCTTGAGCAAGGCAGTGAATGCACTACTCACTAAGCAATTTCAAAACCGTACGATTGTAAAAACCTATACTAGTATACTTATGGGCACCTTGGCGGAAGACTCAGGGGAAATTGTTGCTCCCATCGCCAAGGATACAGGCAACTTCCCCTTGCAAAAAATTTGCGCTGACAAGGGCAAACACGCAGTAAGCCATTACCAAGTTCTTGCCCACCTGCATAATCCATCGCGAACCCGCGTTGCCTTCACTCCCATTACTGGCAGAACCCATCAGCTCCGCATCCACAGTAAAGAAATTGGCCACCCGATATTAGGCTGCGATCTCTATGGCAC
>NZ_JBFJWS010000051.1:0-15413 GCF_041623545.1 Zhongshania sp.
TCTGTTCGCCTGTTCGCCTCAGCGGGCTGGCTTAACGCTGAATTTAAAGACTTTAGCAGTGCCTCCCATGTCGACGCCAAAGACGACTGGAACGGCATCGTGTTAGCCCCGGTAGATATGGATGGCCGCGAAGTTGCCCACGCTCCCCATTATCAATTTTTCCTTGGCAGCGAAATCGCCCTGACGAGCAATTTAACATTGCGGCTAGAAATTGAGGGTAAAGACGAATTCTATTTTTCTAATAGCCACAACGAAAAATCAGAGAGCTATAAGTTGGTCAATGCGCGCCTAAGCTACGACGGTGGCAACTGGGGTATCGCGTTATGGGGTCGTAATCTAAACAATGAAGATTATGCCACCCGCGGTTTCTACTTTAGCAATCAATTTGGCAATGATCCGGCCAAAGGCTATGCACCGGAAGCCTATTATCAATATGGCGAACCGCGAGTAGCAGGTATCTCAGCTAACTATAGCTTTTAAGCCTGCGGGGCGGCCCTAGTGCCGCCCTATCACTTCCACACGGATATTGGACTACGCTATGAAACTCTCTGTTGAAATTAGCATGTACCCCCTGAAGGATGAATTCATCCCTGCCATTCAAAATTTTATCGATCGCCTAAACACCCATCCGCACCTGGACGTACTAACCAATACCATGAGCACCCAAGTATTTGGTGACTACGATTTGGTAATGGACGTGATCAAGCAAGAAATGCGAAAGTCTTACGAACAATTTGGCCGCGCCATTTTTGTGTGCAAATTTATTGACGGCGACTTAAGTCCGGCACACAACAATGCTTAGTCCAGACCTGATTTCCGCCATAAAAGACGGCATAGCGGCCATGTCACTTTGGGAACTCGTCGCCGTAATATTGGCACTGGCCTACCTTATACTCGCCATGAAGGAAAAAATCAGCTGTTGGTACGCCGCCTTCGTCAGTACAGCCATCTACCTGTTTTTATTTTGGGACGTGAGCTTGCTCATGGAATCAGCCCTACAAGTCTTCTACTTGATCATGGCGGTGTATGGCTGGTGGCAATGGCGACACCACGCTGATAAACAACAGGATCTGGCTATTCATTGCTGGCCACTCAAAACCCATCTTATAGTCTTAGCCAGTGTTGGCGTTCTAACGCTGGTCTTTGGCTATGGGCTTGCTCAAAACACTGGGGCCGCGCTGCCTTACCTTGACTCGTTCACAACATGGGGGGCAGTCATCACCACCTATATGGTAACTCGCAAGGTCTTAGAAAACTGGATCTACTGGATCGTCATCGACGGCGCGTCAGTCTATTTGTATATCGACCGTGGCCTCTACCTCACCGCACTATTGTTTATGATTTATGTGGTGCTTGTGGTCATCGGCTTCTATCAATGGAATGCCATCTACCAACGGGAACGGCATGAGCATCTCGAAAGCTGAACTGATTCCTGCCGACTGGCAACGCTGGGCAAGTACCCAACCTACTATTGTTAAACCCCTGCTCGGCGGCTTAACAAATAAAAGCTATTTGATCCGCGCAAACAATGAATTATTGGTACTGCGGAAAAACTCGCCAATAAGCGAAGCACTGAATTTAAATCGCAGCGCCGAGGCCCAAGCGTTAGCCCATGCCGATCAGGCCGGACTCTGCGCACCACTGGTCTACTATGACCCCCAACAAAATTACATGGTCAGTCGCTATCTTAGCGACACAACCTGGTCAGTTAATAGTGACGCAAGCTTGGCCCGTCTAGCCCAACTACTTCGCCGTATTCATCAACTCCCCAGCATTAGCACCGCTTTAAATATCGACGATAAAATGACTTACTACTGGCAGGCGATAGACACCCATTTAGAATTTGCCAAGGAACTGCAGTCGCTAAACGCCGCTATTCACGCCCACATCGAAAGCGCCAAAGCACTAAATAAAGGCTATGTTCTCTGCCACAACGACTTATTGTCATCTAATCTCATTGCCGGCGCCGACGACCGCTTATACGCAATAGACTGGGAATACGCCGCGATGTGCGATCCCTTTTATGAGCTCGCCGTGATCATTGAAGGCAATGGCCTAAACTCGGAACAACAACAAACACTATTAACACGCTATTTAGCAAAGTCCAATACTCCGCCAGATTGGCAGCGCCTGCACCACTGGCAAATTATTTACCGCTATTTATGCCTGCTTTGGTATGGGGTTCAGTATTCAACTGGCGCCATGAGCCAATCCAATATGAGCGGTGAGATGCGTAAACAAATTCTGGCGTTAAAGGCTCTTATTGCAAAAGACAATTAAAACATTTCCGAGACGACAACTAGCCTTACATAGGGGGCTAGGGAGCGACCTGTTCATATATCTCTAGTGGCAAACCGTCAGGGTCGCTAAAAAAAGTAAACGCCCTACCAGTATATTCATCTACCCGAATTGGCTCTACCGCCACGCCACATGAAAGCAAATAATCTGCTGCAACCGCCACCGAATCGACACTAAGTGCAAAATGTCTAAGCCCTTGCGCTTCAGGGTAGCTAGGCCGCGCCGGTGCATTGGGAAACGAGAACAGTTCGATCTGCTCGCCGCTGGGTAAGCGCAGATCCAGCTTATAGGAATCGCGCTCTGCCCGGTAATTTTCAGCGATGATCTCCAAGCCTAATATTGCGGTATAAAATTGCTTAGATACTGCATAATCAGAGCAGATGATCGCAACATGGTGAATTGAATTAAACATTTTTTAAGCCTTCGACTTAGGGGACTATATAAGCAAAATTCAACACTGAAGGCGACACTCCGCTAATGATTCTTCATCTAAGTAAGTAATTGTGGCGGCATTAAAATTAAGATCGACAAAAAGATGGCAGTAATATTCACCGTGGCGCCAGGCCATTGCCACACTGGAATTATTGGAATAACCCAATTCAAAATGGCCATTAAACGCTGGGTAGTTATTTCTAAAACGCATCAAGGCTAAGAGTCGTTGCACCACAGGCTGCGCTACCGCTTCATCAATCTCAGGCATGCTGTAGAAGTGCCGATTAATGTCCCGCAATTCGCCAGTCGCCTCCATCAGTTCAATGTCATTGCAACCGGCCAACAAGCCAACGTAGTAAACCTGCGGAATACCGGGCGTAAAGAACTGAATTGCTCGGGCTGCCAGATACGCCTCATCATTGCGCATTAGGGCATCATAAAAAGTACAGGTTAACTGGTAGATAGCGCCGACGCTGTGAATATTCGCCGCCGAGCGACGTAAAATTGGGTCGGCACTGCGGCTGGAGATATTGTCGATTAAGGCCCTAATTTTTTCTTCAGGCAGCACCCCTTCTACATCGGGAATACAAATACCGTCGTGAGTATCCAGTACCGTCACCATATTGCGCGGGCACATGCGCAGCCAATTTTTTAAGTAGACACTATTCGCATCTAGCAATGAAAATAATAACAATGGCGGCAAGGCAAAGCCGTAGGGGTGCATATTGCGGCGACTTATGGCGTATTGGTAACTGCTGTGATCATGCACCTCGGGCAAGATCTCAGCGCCGTGCAACTGGGCAACGCCGTTCATCCAATCGAGATTGCGATACACATCCGGCTCCACTAAAAAGCAACTGGTGCCAATGCGTTTAGTAGTATAGCCAAAGGCATCTAGGCGAAATAACTTCACCCCGCGCTGGGCTAAAAAGCCAATATAGTTTTCCATTAACTGGAAGGTCAGCTCGGACTCGTAATTTAGATCAATCTGATGCTCAGTAAACGTACACCATACCCGGCCGGTACCGCCGTCGGCAAAGTCCACTCGCCGGAACGGTTCCTTCTCTTTGCGTATATGAATTTTTGCTAAATCGTCTGAGCTTATCTCACCGAATGTATCAACGTGAACAAAGAGGTCCGCGTATTTAGAGTCATAGCCCTTGGCGATAAAGTCCTTAAACTCCGCCGATTCATCAGAAATATGATTCACGGTCACATCGCAGCAAAGATCGTATTTTGCCGAGATCCGTTCGATATCTGCCCAATCGCCGTATTCAGGGTCGACCTCTTTATGAGTCAAGGGCGAAAACCCAGCGTCGGCATTTGAAGGAAAAAACGGCAGAATATGCACGCCGCCGATGGCGCCGGAAAAATGCTTCTCTATGACGGTGTACAAATCTTTTAAGTTATTGCCCAGACGATCGGGATAACAAATCATCTGCACTGCATTACGTAATGCCATACGGAGCTCCGGTCTTTGAGTAAAACTGAAAAATCAGCGGGCACAAAGCATTAAGCAAGACTGAATATAGCCTTGCTTAATGCAGAATCATCCTCAAGCTTACGGCAGTCGTCGACTGCAGCCATAAACTCATCCCCCCAGACCTTGATATCATTGTGGCGAACCACCTCGTAGGCCTCGCGCATTCGGCTGCGAGCCTCGTCGCGATTCAGGTTTAAGGCAACGTAACAGGTTTGCACTAATTCATTGCGGTCATGGGGGTTGGCCAAGATCGGCCCGCGCAACTCTGCCGCCGCACCCGCAAATTCCGATAAGACCACGACCCCGGAGCCGTCGGTCATGCCCTGGGTGGCAATATACTCCTTGGCCACCAAATTCAGCCCGTCGCGCAGCGGTGTTATCCACATTACATCGGCCATGCTGTAATAGGCCACCAGCTCCGCAAAGGGCAAGCTCCGGAAGAAAAACTGCAACGGTGTCCATCCCACTTTGGCAAAGCGCCCATTTATACGGCCTACCGCCTGCTCTATTTGTTGCTGCAAATCCCGGTAAATTGTCATTTCACTGGCGGCTGGCACACAGACCATCATCAGCGTCACCTTATCGTGAAGATCGGGGTGCTGATCTAACAAACGTTCATAGGCCTCAAGCTGCTCCAATATACCCTTGGTGTAATCGAGACGGCCCACCGACAGGATCATGCGGGTGCCTTGCAACTCGTCCCTAAGCTCTACCATCCGGCGCTGCACTTTCGCGTTGCTAAGCGCATCTTCAACACGCTTGAGGTCTAGCCCTACCGGGTGCGCGCCCAAGCGAATTCGGCGATCATTCACCTGGATTTCAGTGCTCATCTCATCTAATCCCACTGCGCAACCATAGCTTAAAAAGCGCGGTGCGCAGCTCAATCTTTCTGTTACTACCAAGGGCGTAACCCCTCGGGCAACATCAACGAAGTTCTCACTCTGCCGCGGAATATGAAAGCCGATATAGTCGCACTGTAATAAGCTGCCAATAATATCGCGACGCCAGGGAATAACATTAAACACATCTGCGGAAGGGAAATAGGTGTGATGAAAAAAGGCGATAACAACATCGGGACGTATCTCCCGTAAAAACGCTGGCACCATCCACAAATTATAATCGTGTATCCATACCGTTGCGCCTTCAGCGGCTTCGCCAGCGGCTACCTCAGCAAAGCGGCGGTTTACATTGAGAAACACCTGCCAATGATCTTCTCTAAAGGTCGCGCGCTCCCAAAAGGTGTGCAAGGTTGGCCAGAATGCTTCTTTGGAGAATTTTTTATAAAAAATATCCATGTCGTCGCCGCTTAGGGCGACCCGTGCGGCAACGAGATTGGGGTAGCGCGCGGTATCTACTTCAGTGTGGGTTTCAAATTTTCCATCACTTTCTTCATGAATTGACCACGCCACCCAAGAACCCGCTCGACCATCTGCAAAAAAACTCATCAAGGTTGGAATAATGCCATTGGGCGAGGTCGGCCGACGGCGAATAATCTCGCCATTTTCTCGCGATTCCTCATAGGGAAGGCGGTGATAGACAATGACCAGGTCAGATTTTCCCGGCACTAAGACGTCGCGCTGCTCCGCAGCCATGCCCGCAGCGCCGAGAAAACCAAAATGCTCTATCGCTTGTAAAATACCGCCACAACCGGTCCGTTCCGCATGATAAACCCTCGCCTGATTCTCAGTACCCTGCAGTAAGGCAGCTTCCGACTCGCCAACGCAAACACCGATAAAGCCGTGTTCGTACATCGACAGATCATTTAGAGTATCACCAGCTACTAGGACATTTTCATCACCAATACCAAGCTGCTCTACCAGCCTGCGCAAGCTTGAGCCCTTATTCACCCCCTTTGGCAAAATATCGAGATACAAACCCGCCGAATACAATAAATCACAATCCAGTCCCTGCACGACGGCATGCAGTTCGTCGCTAACGGCATCAGCGCTGCAAAAGAAGGAGACGCGACGCTCTTGGGGCACATCCTGTCGCTGCAAATGAGAAATATGGGCGACGGCCTGTTCCACCAGATGCTCTCCTGGCCAGCGTTTATCGATATCGCCCTGGAGCGGCTGAATAGCTTGTTGGCTATGACCATCAACCACCGTGCAGCCGACGTCGCAAATAATATAATCCGGTTCGGGAATCATCGGATCAGCGAGTAGCGGCAATACTGATTCAAGCCCTCGACCAGTCACAAAAGCCAGTTTGATTTCCGGGTGCGCTGCAATTAATTGATAAAGTTTAAGACGCTGATCATTGTCGCCAGCCAGAAATGTGCCGTCTAAATCCGTAGCTAAAAGCATTAAAATTACCTGCGTTAGAACGCAGAGCCCAGCTCCCACCAGACTCCGGGTGCTGTTATAAAAAATTCATAACAGCATCAGACTACACTAGCGCCACACGGAATGTTTGCCAGTGCCGTTTACTTTGCAGTTCACTAGGTATGCAGGTTTTATGCCGGTAAAAACGCAGTATTAGCTGGCCAACTTGCTAACAACGCCAAGACATAGGAGTACCATCGATTTTAAAAATAATTGAAATTTAACGAAAAAATTTATTTTATTAAAAATTCTAGCCAACAAAGCACCGAAAATATTGATATTGCACCAATGCGGGCAGCCCAAATAACCCAAAATAATTCGCAATGAAGATTTGCTCCTGCGCAAAAGCTATGCCACAGTAAAAGCGTGATGTCTGATTACTGGTCGAACACAATCGCCGCCGCACAGACCCTGCGCCGCGATTTACACGCCCACCCCGAGCCGAGCTGGCAAGAGGTTCGCACCGCTGAAACAGTTCGAAACACCCTAAGTCAGCTCGGTATTACTTGGCGCCCCTGCGCGGGAACAGGCACCATAGCCACGTTGCCCGCCAATGGCGCACTAGCTCAGTCCAAAACCAAACATATTGCCCTGCGCGGCGACATCGACGCACTTCCCATTATTGAGCAAACCGGCCGAGATTGGTCGTCAACCCAATCTGGCTGCATGCACGCCTGTGGTCACGATGGCCACACCGCCACATTGTTAGCCACCGCCCGTTGGTTAAAGCACAATGAACAAAGTCTAAGCACCCCGGTCACATTACTATTCCAACCAGCGGAAGAAGGCGGACACGGCGCAAGAGAAATGATTAACGAAGGCGCATTAGACGGCATTGACGAAATTTACGGCTGGCATAACTGGCCGGCAATTCCCTTCGGGAAATTAGTCTGCCCCGACGATATTGTTATGTGCGGTAACGGCACCTTTACGATTACTGTCACCGGCAAGGGCGGCCACGCCAGCCAGCCGGAGCTATGCCGCGACCCAGTACTCGCCGCCAGCGCGATTACCCTTGCCCTACAGCAAATAGTCAGCCGCCGCCTAGCCCCACAACAAGCCGCCGTTGTGAGCGTAACCTCGTTCATGGCCGACAGTGGCGCGACCATCATTCCCCAACAAGCGGTATTAGGCGGCAGTATTCGCATGCCTGACCAAGCAAGCCGCGACCAAATCAATGCCCTGATCACCGAGATCAGCCAGCACACCGCGCGCAGCTACGGCGTGGAGTGCGAGGTTGAAATAACACCGCGCTACAACGCGACAATTAACCATCCGAGCCAAGCTCAACATGTTCGACAGCTCTGGCAAGAATGCTACGGTGGCGACTCGCTCCACCTAAATATCCGCACACCGATCATGGCCTCAGAGGACTTCAGTTATTACCTCCGAGAAATTCCCGGCGCCTTTGCTCTCATTGGCTCCGATGATGGCGACGAGCACCACCAAGTGCCCTGCCACAGCCCCCACTACGATTTTAACGACCGATTAATCCCTCTGGTAACGAATCTGTTTTCTCGACTCTGCGGCGTGACGACGCCCGAAAAACCTGCAAAGACCATCTGAAAAATAGCACCCCGTCAGCTTTACGACGGACATTATTTACAAGAAGGAGTACGCATGAGTATTTTTGAGCAACGTGAATCAAACATCCGCGCCTATTGCCGCGTTTACCCAGTGGTATTCGACAAGGCCGTGAACGCCCGCCAAACCGATGAGGACGGCAAACAGTACATCGACTTTTTCGCCGGTGCCGGGGTTTTGAACTTTGGTCACAACAACCCGCGCATGAAAAAGGCCATGATTAACTACCTCGAATCTGATGGTGTTACCCATAGCCTCGACATGCACACCACTGCCAAACGGGCCTTTATGGAGCGCTTCGTTAAAACCATTCTTGAACCCCGCAACATGGACCATAAAATGCAGTTTATGGGGCCAACCGGCACCAACTCGGTAGAAGCGGCCCTCAAAATTGCCCGGCGCGCTACCGGCCGCCAAGAAATCGCTGCCTTTACCCACGGTTTTCACGGCATGACCTTAGGTTCCCTGGCTTGTACCGCAAACGCCTATTTTCGCGGCGCAGCGGGAGTGCCGCTGAACCATGTTTCCCATCACAAATTTGGCTGCACTGAGCACCTCAAACAGCTGGCCTCCTACTATGCCGACGCCTCCAGCGGCTTCTCCCCACCGGCAGCTTTTTTAGTCGAAACCATCCAGGCCGAGGGCGGTGTTAACGTCGCCAGCAAAGAATGGTTACAAGCCTTGGCCAAACTGGCAAAGGATGTTGGCGCACTGCTGATAATTGATGACATTCAAGTAGGCTGCGGTCGTACCGGCAGCTACTTCAGTTTTGACGAGATGGGCCTCGATCCCGATATTGTATGCCTAGCCAAAGGTGTTGGTGGCATGGGCACGCCAATGGCGCTTAATCTCGTGAAACCGGAAATAGATAAGCACTGGTCCCCCGGCGAGCACACAGGCACCTTTCGCGGCCAATCCCTGTCCTTTGTCGCGGGGAGCGAAGCCCTCAGTTACTTTGAAGATAGCGAACTAATGGCCGACGTTGCCAAAAAAGCGGCTGTTATGGCGGGCGCCTTGGCACCACTCGAAAAACACTTTAAAACCATCGCAGTACGTGGCAAAGGCATGATTCTCGGCTTAGATGTCGGTAACGGCGAGCGAGCCAAAGCCATTGTCGATAGCTGCTTTGCAGATGGGTTACTCATTGCCAGTTGCGGTACTGGCGGGCGAGTAGTCAAGTTGATTCCACCCCTCACCATTCCAGACGACGACCTGCAGCAAGGACTCGACATTCTCGTCAGCAATACCAGTAAAGTCATGGAGGCCACTGCATGATCCAACGCGACGACATGACCTTCCCTTTTGAGGAGTATCAGGGCCGCCTCGCGGCTCTGCGGCTGCGCATCGCCGACCGACGCCTAGATGCTGTGGTGATTTCTGATCCAGAAAACATCATGTACCTCACCGACTACCAAACCACTGGCTATTCCTTTTTTCAGGCCTTGGTCGTGCCACTTGAAGACGAACCCTTCATGATTACCCGCGCCATGGAGGAGTCGAATATTATCGCCCGCACCTGGGTTGAGCGGACTAGGCCCTATCCCGACACCGGCGATGCGATACAAATGCTGGTGGATGCCCTGCGCGAGTTTGGCCTCGCCAAAAAGCGCATTGGCTACGAGCGCAATAGCTATTTTTTCCCTGCTTATCAACAAGATCGGGTCCACACAACGCTAACTGAGGCCAAATTACTCGACTGTTTTGGTATTGTTGAGCAAGGCCGTATTTGTAAATCACCGGCAGAAATTCAGCTCATGCGCAAAGCGGCAGTCGCCACTGAAGCTGGTATGCAAGCGGGTATCGACGCCTGCCAAGCGGGGGTGAGTGAAAACGAGATTGGCGCTGCAATAAGTGCCGCCATGTTCCGCGCCGGTGGCGAACCGCCAGCCGTCATGCCCTACGTAACCTCTGGCCCCCGCACCATGATCGGCCACGCCACTTGGGAAGGCCGCACCGTACTACCCAATGAGCACGTATTCTTGGAAGTCGGCGGCTGCTACCGCCGCTATCACACAGCCATGATGCGCACCGTAGTTCTCGGTAAACTAAGCGACTCGATGCACCACGCCCAAGAGCGCATGAAGCTCGCCCTGCACGCGGTACACGACAAAGTTCAGCCGGGCATGACGGTCTCTGACGCCGACAATTTAGTGCGCAATATCATTTCTGAAAATGACTGCGGCGCCAGACTCATTACCCGCTCGGGTTACTCCATTGGTATCGCCTTCCCGCCCAGCTGGGACGAGGGCTATATCGTCAGCCTTAAACAAGGTGAGTCGACCGTACTGCAACCCGGCATGACCTTTCACATTATTCCATGGATGTGGGGCGTAGACGGTGACAAAACCTGTGGCATCTCTGACACTATTTACATTACCGACACGGGCTGCGAATCCTTTTTCACAATGGATCGCGACTTCACCGTAAAACCCGAGCAGCCTGAACCCGCTCTGCTAGAATTTGACGAGGCACGTAAAAACAAACGAGAAAAAGCCGAAGCCAGCGATAAAGCCAAAGTTAAAAGTAGCGAGTAATTCTTTACAGCGAGGTAGCCATGCTAATAGCGACAAACCCATGTACCGGACAAGTCATAGCCGAATACCCGACGCTAAACAGTAGCGAACTCCACGAAAAAATTGGCGACGCTTTCCGCGCTGCCGACCTATGGCAGGCCACCAGTATTGACGAACGAGGCAAGGTACTCAGAGCCGTAGCCGCTGAGCTACGGCTACAAAAAGACGCGCTGGCCGAACTCATGGCCTTAGAAATGGGTAAACCCGTTCGCGAAGGCACCGCCGAGGTCGAAAAAGCAGCGGGCTGTGCTGAGTATTACGCGGAGCACGCCGCCGAACATTTGGCCCCACAAACCCTGCCCTCAGACGCCAGCATCAGCTATGTATGCCACCCACCACTCGGCACTTTACTTGGCATACTGCCTTGGAATGCTCCCTTGTGGTTGGCCTTTCGTTACCTAGCGCCAGCACTCATGGCTGGAAATACCTGCGTCATGAAGCACGACCCAAATGTACCGGCCTGCGCTGCCGCCATTGCCAAAGTGTTTAGCGATGCCGGTGCCCCAGAAAACATTATGGTCAATGTGCCTATCGACAATGCAACAATAGAGACCGCCATCCGCGATCCCCGCATTGCCGCGGTCTCCTTTACCGGCTCCGGCAACGCCGGCCGTATTGTTGCCGCTATTGCCGGATCAGAAATCAAACCTACTGTACTTGAACTCGGCGGCTCTGATCCCTGCATTGTGCTCGCCAATGCCGATTTAGAGACCGCAGCCGATGTCGCAACCTTGTCGCGTATGATCAACGCTGGGCAATCCTGTATTGCTGCAAAACGTATTATTGTTGAAGACGCGGTATACGATACCTTTATCGAAAAACTGCAAAGCCGGATGGCTAAATTCACAACCGGCGACCCGCTACTGGCTGAGACTCAAGTCGGCCCCATCGCCAGAGATGACTTACGCCAAAACTTGCATCGCCAGGTTAAGGACTCCATAAACGCTGGCGCCAAATGCCTGCTCGGCGGCGAACTCAGCGACGGCCCCGGCTTTTTCTACCCACCAACGCTGTTAGTCGGTGTTACCGAGGGCATGTCTGTGTTTAGAGAAGAGACTTTCGGCCCTGTTATGGCTGTGATCCGCGCCGCTGATGTCGAAGAAGCGGTGCAACTTGCCAATGAAACCCGCTACGGCCTAGGCGCCGCGGTGTGGACTAGCGACGCCAAACTCGCCACCGATATAGCTAACCGCCTTGAAGCCGGCCAAGTCGCGATAAATGGCATTGTGAAAACCGACTCGCGACTGCCCAGCGGCGGTATTAAAGGCTCCGGCTATGGCCGAGAGTTAGGCCCCCACGGTATTCGGGAATTTGTAAATACTAAGCAGATTTGGGTGAAATGAAATTAGCGAGGCTGTCTATCGCTTACGTGTTTACTTTTACAAACCGAAAACTTCGCCCCCGACAAGCATAAATGGGGGCGATTACTGGCCACTGCTACAGCCCCCATTTATCTCACCAGCAATCTATATTTTTTCCGCGACATAGATTGAATTAAAATACAGCATTCCACGTTTAACAAAAACGTTAATCCGCTCCCCCACACGGCATTCTGAAACACTGGAAATTAAGTAACTACCGGAATCTACTTTAATCGTAGCGTGGGAAAGACGGTCCCTTGTATTTCCACCAAGTATTACACATTGCTCAATGACGCCAGTCATTTGTTCCAATGTATCACCGCTGCTTCGAATGCAAATGACAATATAAAAACTAAGAAGCATCAGCGTAAGTAGAATAGCTTTTTTAAGAGTGAAAGCATTGCTTGTCATAATTTCTTTATTCACTAATTACGAGGAAAATCACTTCTTAAACCTGCAAGTTCACGTGTAAGCGCCATTGCCGAAATCGCTTTGCAGCCACTGACATTCTGCCCTGCCCACAAGGGCGAAAAATCACCACTGCCCATGTTTTCTGCTTTCCCACGCAAGGGCGCGATCGCCGTCGCTGCCAATGGAAATTCTGGCGCGTCGGGGCTTATCGGACCAAGCTCCCGCATTACGCGATTGACGATTCCCCGCGCCGCGCCGCCACTGAACACATTGGTAAGTGCGGTTAACTTCGTCCTATCGCTTTGCAAGGCCGCGCGGTGCACAGGGCTCGTGGTCGCCTCGTCGCACAGCAAATACGCCGTGCCAATTTGCGCCGCAATTGCGCCGAGTTCTCTTGCTGCGATAACGCCCTGGCTGTCAGCGATGCCACCGGCGGCGATGACAGGCACACTCACTGCGTTAACAATCTGGGGCAGCAATGCGAACGTGCCTACTTGGGTATTGAGATCTTTCGATAGAAAATAACCGCGATGCCCACCAGCCTCTAATCCTTGCGCGATAATGGCATCCGCTCCGTGGACTTCTAACCAGCGCGCCTCGTCTACCGTGGTCGCGGTTGAAATGATTGTTCCGCCCCAGCCGCGAATCCGAGCCATTAACTCGGGTGCCGGCAGACCAAAATGAAAACTGACTACCGGCGGTTTAAACCCTTCAAGCACCTCCGCAGCCTCGGCACTAAAGGGCCTACGTCCCGCGCCCTCTGATATGGCATTTACATCTAGGCCGACCTCAATAAAGTATGGCGCTAGCGTTTGTCGCCAATGCTTTTCGCGCTCGGCATCCGGGTTCGGCGGTACATGGCAGAAGAAATTAACATTAAAGGGGTTGCTGGTTTTAGCCGTAAGTGCACTCAGTTCTTTGTGCAATGCCTCTGGACTGAGCATGGCACAAGGCAGTGAACCAAGACCATCGGCATTGGACACGGCAACAGCGAGCTCGTGGTTTTGCACCCCGGCCATTGGCGCTTGAATGATCGGTAATTCGACGCCAAGTAATTCTTTCAAATTCATTATTTCTCTCATTCCAGTGGCCGACGCTATTCGCTTCATACCCTCGATACTCGCGTTCACACGTTATGACCGCAGTATAGCTTGGCACTGTGCCCTGATCGACGTCATCTGTGTAAGCGCGAGGACTTAGCTTTTGCGTCTACCGCCTCCCATCACCTGTACTGCAAGCGTGACACAGCGATATCTTCACTCATAAAGAAAAGCCTTTAAGCCTCAAGCATATTTTTCCTCGTGGGCCCGCAGTGTTTTCTCAACCTTCTGTAAGGCGCGGCGTATTCGGCTGGCGATCGTATCATCTAGCAACGTCGCAGAATGTGCAGCACACAGGTTATCAGCAAGCGCCCAGCGCTCACTGAGCTGAGTCGCCCAGTCGCGAAAGTCCTGCGCTGCCCCAGGTCGCTTTTCCAGAGTTTTAGCTAAGGTCATGTGAAAACTTACTTCGGCCTTTTTCAATTTACCAAGCAGCCCCGGCAGCGGCAGATACATTAGCGTGTCATCGGCATGAATGGTTTTTGAGGATTTATGGTATGCCAGTACCGAAGAAAAATGCAGGTGCTCATTGCTCGAGATAAAATCAACGCCAGCAGGAACCGAAAATTCAAAGTCCTGCGCGAACAAGGCCGCGCATTCCTCTGACTCCGTCAGTTCAGCCTGCCATGGCAGATCGGGAAATTTAGCGTGGTGACGTTGGGTGCCATAAAGTCGCGCATTCGGATACTGCTCGTGCATACCGGCTACATGCACAGTATGAAAGGGATGCAAATTAATAATCGCGTCGATATCTGCGCCATTATTCGTTAAGGCATCGACTTCTGCTTTCAGTGCGTTATTTAACGTATACGCGTCTAGCAGCACATATTTTCCGCTCGCGCAGCGCACTAATGATGAATGAGTGCCTATATTCAATAGGCCGCCAATCTTGAACTCCCCACGAATATTCCAAAAATCGTCGGCAATTTTTACAATTCTTTCACCCATGGCTGTGCACACCTTTTGTTGGCGAAGGCGCTACCCTTCTTGGACTGACACGATGCCACAGCATCCCTCTAAAAGCCAAGCTGAGCCTTATTTAGCCTGGCAATGAAATTTAGTCAGGGCCAATAGGATTGTGGTGCCTTTACTGACACCAAACTGATTCACCGCCCAACTCTCCGCTGTATTAATATAGTGACGTAGTTTCTGCGAAGCATCGGCGGTGTGCAGCCACCCAAGCAGACTAAGATTGAGTAGTAAGGTAATAACAAACACCACACGAAAACTGGCTTTCTGAGTTTTATGACGAAGACCTTGCTGCGCAATTATCGCCCCAGGCCAACCACAAACTAATGCCGAGATGTGTAAAGTATTTTCCTGCACCCGCCAATGACCATTTTTTGCAGCCCATTTGTCTTTGGCGTATAAACAGTAGGAAACGATACTGCAAAAGAAATAGATCACCCCCACTAGCACGGGCGTGAAGCCCAAGTAATACGAAACCAGTAAACCAAGGACCAAAAAGCCAATTGGCAAATACCATGTTTTCAAGCTTGTACGCCCCTCACCTTCACCTTTTCATATACAGCACGCTTCAGGCAATGCTATCGCGTGACGAACAATACTAGCCCATCGCCGCTTTTTTTGTTTTAAAGAGTTTCGTCAAATCTTGCTCCATTGCATACAGGCTGGGCAGATAAAACAAGGTAATGATACTGCCCACAATCACACCCCACAGCATTACCATTGCAATTGGCGCGACGATGGGGTTTATGCCAAACACGCCGTAAGCCACCGGGAACAAGCCTGCCACTGTGGTAACCGTGGTGATAAAGGTTGGCCGCAATCGAGTGCGCGCTGTTGCCACCAAGGTATCCCGATCAATAAAGCCGTCGCGCCGTGCA
>NZ_JBFJWS010000052.1:0-15177 GCF_041623545.1 Zhongshania sp.
ATATAGGGACGCCCAAGTAGTCCCTTGAGTGATTCGACAATGAAGCCGACGACGTTGCCATTTTCCTCCGCGACAGTAAGTCGACCGTCCTGTATTTCAGTACTGCGGTAACCAGCAAAGCAGTCAAATGCCGTGATTTGGTCCAAGTCTTGATGCCTGCCTTGTCTTATCATTTGATTGGCCTGCTTAGTTAAAGCTCAGCTCCCCGTTATACCAGTGTTTACGCCAGCGCGTGAATACCCGCTCGGGGTACCAGTGTTTACCTAAGCTGCCGTTGTAGCGAGCGAGGGCGCGATGAAGATTGCCTTTTTCTTTATCTAAGTAGAATTTTAAGATGTGGCAGCCGTAGCGCAGATTAGTGTCGGGCTGGGTGAGGTTGTCTTCGGGGCGGCCAATTTCCTTTTTCCAGAAAGGCATAACTTGCATTAGACCTTGGGCGCCGACACGGGATACCGCGTAGCGATCGAAATAGCTTTCCACCTCTATTAATGCGAGTACAAGTTCAGGGCTTAAGTCAGCGGCGCTAGCTTCGCGGTGAACGCTGCGTAAAAAACTGAGGCGCTCTTCCGGGTCTTTCATGAAGCGTGCCATACGGCTAGACATATCAAACAGCCAGACTTCGGCGTCGAATCGGTCCTCAAAGCTGTCTGCTTCGGCGATGGCCAACTGCAAATATTGGCGCAGTTCGTCGCGATCTTGGTCGTCTTTGCCAGTCGCAGCCCAAGAGGGGGCGGCGAGTAGGCAGAGTGCCAAAATGGCTGAAACAAGGCTGCGCCATATCATGTTAACGAGGCAGCTGCTGTTGAATAAAGTCGAGAACATCGTCAATGGCAATATCTTCATTGTCGCTGGCGCGGCGATTTTTGTATTCAAGCATTCCCTTGTCCAAACCACGGTCGCCAATGACGATACGGTGGGGAATGCCGATTAGCTCCATGTCCGCAAACTTTACACCGGGGCGTTCGTTACGGTCATCTAATAACACGTCGTAACCTAGGCCACGAAGGGTGTCGTAGAGGCTTTCCGCTTGCTCCCGAACACGTTCAGACTTTTGCATATTCAGCGGTACAATGGCGATTTCAAAGGGCGCTATACTGGCGGGCCAGAGTATGCCTTTGTCGTCGTTGTTTTGCTCGATGGCAGAGGCAACCACACGGGTAACGCCAATTCCGTAGCAGCCCATGGTCATGATTTGGTCTTTGCCGTTTTCATTGAGCACGCTGGCGTTGAGTGCTTCGGAATACTTAGTGCCGAGCTGGAAGATATGGCCCACTTCAATGCCGCGCTTAATTAGCAGACTGCCTTGGCCGTCGGGGCTGGGGTCACCTTCTACGACATTGCGGATATCGGCGGTTTCAGTGAAGGCGGCGTCGCGATCCCAGTTACTGCCGGTCAGGTGAAAGCCATCTTCATTGGCACCACAGGCAAAATCGGCGCTGTGGGCGGCGCTGCGGTCGGCAATGACGCGAATTTTTAAACCGGCGGGGCCAATAGAGCCAGGCTTGCAGCCCAGTGTCGCGACAATGTCTTCTTCTGACGCGAAGGTGAGCGGTGAAGCAACGCCGGCAATTTTTTCAGCCTTGATCTCGTTGAGCTGATGATCACCACGCAAGACGAGCGCGATTAAGTCTTGTTCGCCATTTTCATCTTCTTCACCGTAAACAATGAGGGTTTTTAAAACTTGGTCTGCGCGCAGTTTTAGTAGCGTGCTTACTTCCTCAATGGTGTGGGTGTTAGGCGTAGCGACCTTTTCTAGTGTTTGGCTAGGCGCTGGACGTTTCCCAGCTGGCGCTATGGCCTCTGCCATTTCCACGTTGGCGGCATAGTCTGATGTGTCAGAAAAGGCGATATCGTCTTCGCCAGATGAGGCCAATACGTGGAATTCGTGGGAGCCGCTACCGCCAATTGAGCCGGTGTCGGCAATAACCGGGCGAAAGTCTAAGCCCAGCCGGGTAAAAATTCGCGAGTATGCGGCGTGCATCACCTCGTAGGTAGCTTGTAGTGACTCTTGGTCGTTATGGAAAGAATAGGCGTCTTTCATAATAAATTCCCGTGAGCGCATCACGCCAAAGCGTGGGCGAATTTCATCACGGAATTTAGTTTGCACCTGATAGAAGGTAGCAGGCAGTTGTTTGTAGCTTTTGATTTCGTTGCGAATGAGGTCGGTAATTACTTCTTCGTGGGTGGGGCCAAGGCAAAAATCACGGCCGTGGCGGTCGTTAAAGCGCAGTAGCTCAGCGCCGTATTGCTCCCAGCGGCCAGATTCCTGCCATAATTCGGCTGGCTGGGCGACGGGCATGAGTACTTCCATTGCGCCGCTATTGTCCATTTCTTCGCGAATAATGGCTTCGACCTTACGTAGTACCCGAAGGCCCATGGGCAGCCAAGTGTAGAGGCCGGTGGCGAGCTTGCGTATCATGCCGGCACGCAACATGAGTTGGTGGCTTATGACTTCAGCATCGGCGGGAGTTTCTTTTATGGTGGCAATGAGATATTGGCTAGCGCGCATGATGTAATTCTGGCCTTGTTTATCAGAGTGTGCGCATTTTACGATTGATCGGCAGCGCGGTACAGCCGCAAGGAGTAGTGATGTTCGAATTACATGAGGCTTTGGCCCGAGATTGTGCTTTTGTGGGTGATTTCCCCCTATGCCGGCTGCTATTAATGAATGATCAGCAGTACCCTTGGCTAATTTTAGTGCCGCGTCGCCCCGAAAAACGTGAAATCTGCGATTTAAGTGACGAAGATCAGTTGCAATATCTGGCGGAGTCCAATCTGTGCTGTGCCATTTTACGAAGCGAGTTTGGGGCGGAAAAACTCAATGTAGCGGCGCTGGGAAATATGGTTCCGCAGCTGCATATTCATCATGTTGCGCGGTTTAGCAATGATGCGGCTTGGCCTAAACCGGTGTGGGGGCAGCGGCCGGCGCAGCCATATTCCCCCGAGGAGTTGCAGGCCCTAATTGTGCAATTTCGCCAGCTGATTCCAGAGCGCATCGACTTCAATTTTTAAGTTTTTGAAGGACGATTTGCGTAGCTAAGGCGCTGAATTTAAAAATGCGGCCCTCTCCCCAGCGGATGAGAAATGAGGCTTATTTTGTAGGAATATGCCTTTTTTGCAGTGTTTTTCGTCAAAATAAGCGCTTGTATCTTGTATTGAGTAAAACAATCGACTATAGGTAGTCGCAGGCACTTTTTTAGGCGTAAGTGCTAAGGAAATAATCGGGCAAGTATATTTCAACGTGAGACACAGGAATAATCATAATGGCGACAAAAAAAGCTGCTCCAAAAAAAGCTGCCGCTAAGGCAAAAGCTAGCGCACCAGCGAGCGCGGCACCTAAGCGTAAAACAACAGCAATCAGTGAGAAAATGACCAAAACTCAGATCCTGACTGAAATTGCTGAAAACACCAATTTAAGCCGTAAGCAGGTTGGTGATGTGCTTGTTGAACTGGAAGCACTGATTGAACGCAGCATTAAAAAGCGTGCACTAGGTGAATTTACCATTCCCGGTTTGATGAAGATCACTACTGTTAAAAAGCCAGCAACCAAGGCGCGTAAGGGTATTAATCCGTTCACTGGCGAAGAAACTATGTTCAAAGCCAAGCCTGCAAGTGTGGCAGTGAAGGTTCGCCCTCTGAAGAAGCTCAAAGATTTCGCTGTATAAGTCACGTTTTACCACCCCAAAGTGGCATTTTAGCCATTTTGGGGGCTAAACCACCCCGCATTCCATTTATTTCCCCCTCAAATAGCCTCTTGCATTTATTGCAGGGGATGCTTTGCGTTATAATCGCGCTCCTTTTGAGCCGCTAGGCCCTTAATGACTTCATTTGTGTGTTTTGAATTGGGGGAGATTGACGATGCCTATTTACGAATATGCGTGCCGGGCTTGCGAGCATGAGTTTGAATCGCTACAGAAAATGAATGATCCGGTGTTGACTGATTGCCCGGAGTGTAAGGCAGCTGAGCTGGTTAAAAAGATTTCAGCGGCTGGATTTCGCCTAAAAGGCGGCGGTTGGTATGAAACTGACTTTAAATCTGGCGGGAAAAAGAAAAATTTGGCAGGCGATGGCGGTGCTTCCAGCGCCCCGGCCGCATCCTCCTCCGACTAAACCTCGGATGTGACTTAATAAACTCGATATAGCGGGACAGAATACATGCGCAGTCATTATTGCGGCAGCTTGAGTAGTGAAAACATTGATCAAGAAGTGACCTTGTGCGGCTGGGTAGACCGTCGTCGGGATCACGGCGGGGTAATATTCCTCGACATGCGTGATCGCGAGGGGATTGTTCAGGTGGTGTTTGACCCCGACACCGAAGAACACTTCCGTACTGCTGACCGAGTGCGCGGTGAATATGTCTTGCGTATTCGCGGTCGTGTTCGTGCCCGCGCCGGTGCGACCGTCAACGCCAATATGAAAACTGGCGAGATTGAAGTGCTGGGCAAAGAACTGGAAATTCTGAATGAGTCAGAAACGCCGCCGTTCCAGTTAGATGATCACACCAATGTGGGTGAAGACGTCCGTTTGCGTTACCGCTACTTAGATTTACGTCGGCCGCAAATTGCCGACAAACTGCGTTTGCGGGCACGGATTACCTCGGTGCTGCGTCGCTATCTCGATAGTCAGAACTTCTTGGACATCGAAACCCCCATTTTGACTCGCGCCACCCCAGAGGGAGCCCGTGACTATTTGGTCCCCAGCCGTACCCACGCTGGTAAGTTCTTTGCGCTGCCCCAGTCACCACAGTTGTTTAAGCAGCTGCTGATGGTGTCTGGTTTTGACCGCTACTATCAAATTGCCAAGTGCTTCCGTGACGAAGATCTGCGCGCTGACCGTCAGCCCGAATTTACTCAGATCGATATTGAAACCTCCTTTATGGATGACAAGCAGATCATGGCCGTTACTGAGGGCATGATTAGCGATCTGTTTAAAGAGGTGATGAATATTGATCTTGGCAGCTTCCCAACCATGAAGTACGCCGAGGCTATGTCGCGTTTTGGTAGCGACAAGCCAGATCTGCGGATTCCGCTAGAGATGGTTGATGTTGGCGACCTGATGCAAGACGTCGAGTTTAAAGTTTTCTCTGGTCCAGCGAAAAGCCCAGAAGGCCGCGTGGCAGCCCTGAAAGTGCCCGGTGGCAATGAAGCGTTAACCCGCAAGCAAATCGACGAGTACACCAAGTTTGTTGGTATCTACGGCGCGAAAGGCTTGGCGTATATTAAGGTCAACGACAAGTCTGACTTGGAAAACGGTCTGCAGTCGCCCATTGTTAAATTCTTGCCTGAGCCTGTGCGTGCAGCGATTCTAGATCGATTAGAAGCCGAAAACGGCGATTTGATCTTCTTTGGCGCCGACAGCGCCAAGGTTGTTAATGAGGCTCTGGGCGCACTGCGCTGCAAACTCGGTGAAGATCTTAAATTATACACCTGCGAGTGGGCGCCACTGTGGGTCGTTGACTTTCCGATGTTTGAGAAAGACGGCAGCGGCAACTGGACTTCCTTGCATCACCCCTTCACCGCGCCATCTTGCAGCCCAGAAGAGCTTGAGCAAGCACCTGGTGAAGCCCTGTCTATTGCCTACGATATGGTGCTTAACGGCACTGAGCTTGGCGGCGGTTCGGTTCGTATACATCGCTCAGACATGCAGCAGGCGGTATTCCGCGTGTTGGGCATTGGCCCAGAAGAAGCCGACGAAAAATTCGGTTTCTTGCTGGATGCGCTTAAGTACGGCGCGCCACCGCACGGTGGTCTGGCCTTTGGTCTGGATCGTTTAGTCATGTTAATGACCGGTGCGAAGTCTATTCGCGACGTTATTGCCTTCCCTAAAACCCAAAGCGCGGCCTGTGTGATGACAGACGCACCGGGTACAGTTGAAGTTAAGCAATTAACCGAGCTGAATATTCGCTTGCGCAAGTTAGAAGAGAAATAATAATCGGCTAAAAGACGTTGCGGCGTTCGATTATTTGATCTGAGTGAGCCTCGCAATGCGGGGCTCACTGCTATCAGGAGGCTGTATGGCGGGTCACAGCAAGTGGGCCAATATCAAGCATCGCAAAGCTGGCCAAGATGCCAAGCGCGGCAAAATTTTCACTAAATTGATTCGCGAGATTGTCGTCGCTGCTAAAGCGGGCGGCCCGACGCCTGAAGATAATCCGCGCTTGCGCGCGGTGGTCGACAAGGCGCTCACCGCCAATATGAAGCGCGACACTATCGATAAAGCCATTGCTCGTGGCGCGGGCAGTGCTGATAGTGACAATTATGACGAAGTCAGTTACGAAGGGTATAGCGCTGGTGGCGTGGCAGTATTTGTTGAGTGCATGACTGATAATCGCAACCGTACTGTGGCCGACGTGCGGCACGCCTTTAATAAGCGCGGTGGCAATTTAGGCACTGATGGCTCGGTTGCCTACCTGTTTAGCCGCAGGGGGCAGCTCGTTTATGCGCCGGGGTTTGATGAGGACGCCCTATTGGAAGCGGCCCTAGAGGCGGGCGCGGAAGACGTGGTGAACCAAGAAGACGGCTCGATCGAGGTGTTGACTGAGTTTGGCGATTTTATGGCCGTTAAAGATGCAATGCTCGCAGCGGGTTTTAACCATGAGACTGCGGACACGGTGATGCTGGCTTCGCTGAACGTTGAGCTTGATGTGGCTGGCGTAGAGGCGCTACTGGGATTAGTTGATATGCTCGAAGATCTCGACGATGTCCAGCAAGTTCATACCAATGCCCAAATCCCGCAATCAGTACTCGATCAGTTGTCTTAATGGTAGCTGCGGGCACAAACTGCGAGCCTAGAGCATGTTAATCTCGGTCCAAACCTGTGCATAATAATATCTTGATCGGTGCCCACTGCGCAGAAGTTGGCGCGATGGTGAAGGTCGCGGCTAAACATCCCGTTTAGGCTATCTGCACTTATATAAAGAACAACACAGCGGTTGCGATGACAATTATTTTGGGTGTGGACCCCGGGTCACAAAAAACCGGCTTTGGGGTGATAGAGGTGATTGGCAATCGCCATCGCTATATTACCAGCGGGGTTATCCGCCTCCCTACGGGTGCGCTACCTGCGCGCTTGGATATTATTTTTAAGAGTTTAAGTACCATCATTGCTGAGTATTCCCCGGTAGAGGCAGCGGTGGAAGAGGTTTTTATGGCCAAGAGTGCTGGTTCGGCACTTAAGCTGGGGCAAGCGCGGGGCGCTGCAGTGGTGGCTTGCGTCAGTAATGATCTGATTGTCGCTGAGTACACCGCTAGGCAAATTAAAAAGGCCGTGGTGGGAACCGGTGCGGCGGATAAAGACCAGATTCAACACATGGTAAAAATTCTACTGAAGTTGCCGGCAGTACCCCAAGAAGATGCTGCCGATGCGCTGGCGGCGGCAATTTGCCATGCAAATTCCCGCCAGGGGTTATTAACAATGTCGGCATCGACCACGGCAACGCGCATGCGGCGCGGGCGCCTTACCTAAGTTTGGAGTAGTAATGATAGGACGTTTGCGCGGCGTGCTGATTGAAAAGCAGGCGCCGGAAATCGTGATTGATGTACAAGGTGTGGGGTACGAAGTCTTGGTGCCGATGACCACTTTATATAATTTACCCGCGCTGGGTGAGGAAGTGGCTCTTTACACCCAGTTTATAGTTCGCGAAGATGCCCAGCAGTTATTTGGCTTTAGCGATGTTCGAGCTCGGCGTTTGTTCCGTGATTTGATCAAAGTTAACGGGGTTGGCCCCAAGATGGCTCTGGCGATTATGTCGGGCATCGATAGTGATGAGTTTGTGCGCTGTGTGCAAGACGGTAATACCGCCGCGCTGGTGCGCTTGCCGGGGGTGGGCAAGAAGACCGCTGAGCGCTTAGTCATTGAAATGCGTGATCGTCTTAAAGATTGGGCGCCGGAGTTGGGCGGTGTGAGTATGCCAACGACGCAAGCCTTGGGCCGGGCAAATATCGCCGAAGCCGAAGCTGCCCTAGTGGCGCTGGGCTATAAGCCCCAAGAAGCGAGCAAGGCGATTAGTGCCTTGAAGTTAGACGAAGCCAGTAGCGAAGAGTTGATCCGCGCGGCCTTAAAAAACATGATTAAGTGATGAGCGAAGCCCTGTGATAGAAATTGACCGCCTCGTGGCGCCAGAACTCGGCGAGCCCGCCGAAGAGCGCTATGACCGCGCCATACGCCCGAAAAGTTTGGCCGATTATATTGGTCAGCCTGCGGTGCGTGAGCAAATGGGGATATTTGTTAGCGCTGCGCGGATGCGCAATGAACCGCTGGATCACACTCTGATCTTTGGCCCGCCAGGCTTGGGCAAAACCACTTTGGCAAATATCTTGGCCAATGAAATGGGGGTGTCGCTCAAAACGACCTCGGGGCCGGTATTGGAAAAAGCGGGTGATCTTGCTGCTCTTTTGACCAACCTCGATGCTGGTGATGTGCTGTTTATCGACGAGATCCATCGTCTGAGTCCCAATATTGAGGAAATTCTTTATCCAGCGATGGAGGATTATCAGCTGGATATCATGATTGGCGAAGGCCCGGCCGCACGCTCGATTAAATTAGATTTGCCGCCATTTACCCTTGTGGGCGCTACTACGCGGGCTGGCTTGCTGACCTCGCCACTGCGTGATCGCTTTGGCATTGTGCAGCGCCTGGAGTTTTATGGGGTAAAAGATCTCACTACGATTGTCAGTCGCAGCGCGGGTATTCTCGGTATGCGGTTAGATGATGCCGGCGCCCATGAAATTGCACTACGCTCAAGAGGTACGCCGCGTATAGCCAATCGGCTATTACGCCGCGTGCGAGATTATGCTGAAGTGAAGGCCGATGGTTTTGTTAGCGCCGAAATTGCCGATCAGGCATTAAATATGCTTAACGTAGACAGCAGTGGTTTCGATCATCAGGATCGACGCTTATTATTGGCCATGATCGAGCGTTTCGATGGCGGCCCAGTTGGCGTTGACAGCCTTGCCGCAGCGATTAGTGAAGAGCGCGGGACTATAGAGGATGTGCTTGAGCCATACTTGATTCAGCAGGGTTATATTATGCGAACGCCCCGTGGCCGTGTGGTCACTAATCAGGCTTATCGTCATTTTGGTCTCGAAATGCCCAAAAATGGCGATATTACCGAAAACGGTGGTGCGCCCTAATGGAATTCAGGCTACCCCTGCGAGTCTATATCGAGGATACGGATGCGGGTGGCATTGTTTATTATGTGAACTACCTAAAATTCATGGAGCGCGCTCGTACAGAATACATGCGAGCTCAGGGGTTTTCTAAGACAGAAATCATGAATGACGCGCTAATGTTTGTGGTTAGCGCACTGCAAACAAAATATTTACGTCCAGCACGATTAGATGAGCAACTTATTGTTACCGCCAGGGTCATAGCGGCGGCTCGAGTTAGCTTGCGCTTTGAACAGCGAGTTTATCGTGGTGAAGAATTGCTTTGCGATGCAGAAGTGTCAGTGGCCTGCGTCGACAGTGCGACATTAAAACCAAAACGAATACCGGCGCCGCTTTTAGCGGCGCTGAAGCATTAATACAAAAAATATCAGGAGTTAACTGTGGGACAAGAGCTTTCCATTTGGCACTTAGTAAGTCAGGCCAGTTTGTTTGTGCAGCTGATAATGATGGTTCTGTTGCTTGCATCGGTGGTGTCCTGGTATCAAATAGCCAACCGCGTTATGTATTTCAATCAAGCCGAAAACGAGATGAAGCGTTTTGAATCCCGTTTTTGGTCCGGCACTGATCTACATACCCTCTATAAAGAAGGGGAGGAAAAGCACGCTGTTTTTGGTATGGAAAGCGTGTTCCGAGCAGGCTACAAAGAATTTACCCGTCTCGCTAAAAAGCGTCTCGACTCAGATGCCATGATGGAGGCCTGTCAGCGCTCGATGCGAGTAGCGTTATCCCGTGAAGAAGAAGCGATGGAGCACGGCCTGCCATTCTTGGCTACCGTGGGCTCTACCAGCCCGTACGTTGGCTTGCTCGGAACCGTGTGGGGGATTATGGGTTCATTCCATGGTCTAGGTCAGGTGCAACAAGCGACGCTGGCAACTGTGGCCCCCGGTATTTCTGAAGCGCTAGTGGCTACTGCGATGGGTTTGATTGCCGCAATACCCGCGGTGGTGTGCTACAACCGTTTTTCTTCCAAGGTCGATTCCCTCGCGGGTAAGTACGATACCTTCTCGGAAGAGTTCTCCAGTATTTTACACCGCCAGATTCACTCGCGGGATTAAGGGAAACGGCTATGTCGCGGCGAAATAAGCGTAAGCCAATGTCCGACATCAATGTGGTTCCCTACATTGATGTTATGTTGGTGCTATTAATTGTTTTTATGGTGACGGCGCCAATGCTGGTGCAGGGTGTGCAAGTTGAACTGCCGCAGGCATCGACCGAGCCCGTGCCGCCTACTGACGACGACCCAATTGTGGTCTCGGTAGATAAGCAAGGTAAGTACTATGTGACGCTCGGAGACCCAAGTAAACAGGGTGAGCCGGCGGAGCTAGCTGATATTGGTGACAAAATCAGTAAAATTTTGCGCAATAAGCCGAAAACGCCAGTGATGGTGAAAGGTGATGGCGCAGTCGATTATGCCGCGGTGGTTGCTGCGATGGCGGTCTTGCAAGGTGCTGGCGCGACGTCGATAGGCTTAATTACCGAGGAACCTAAATCGCGCAGTGGAGCGAAGTAAGCGCGATGAATAATCTGAAACTGGTACCGGCGGCGGTAACCTTCAGCTTGCACGCTGGAATAATCGCGCTATTGTTGTTTGGTATACCGACTACGCAGGATATGAAGCCCTTAGAGGCGAGGCCGCTGGCAATCCAGGCGAAACTGGTAATCGAAAAGCCAGTTAGTCGTCCGGCGCCAGCTAAGCCGGTGGCGAAACCAACACCTAAGCCTGTGGTCAAACCGGCATCGAAACCCGAGCCAATTAAAAAGCCCGAGCCGAAACCAGCGCCACCACCGCCGAAGCCGGTGCCGCAGGTGAAAAAGCCTGAGCCAAAAGGGCCTACGCCCGAGGAAATTCGCAAGCAGAAAGAGCAGGAGAAGGCGCGGGAAGCGGCTAAGCAGCGAGCCCTAGAGGAGGAGATTCGTCGCGAGCAGCAAAAGGAGTTGGCTGATGCGCTGGCCTCGGAAGATGACTTGGTCGAAGACGGCGAATTGGCCTCGACCTATGCTGACCTAATTACGACATTGATATCAAATAACTGGACGCGGCCGCTATCCGCCCGCAATGGCATGCAGACCACAATCCAGATTATGACCACGCCCACGGGTGAAATTGTTGGTCATTCAATTACTAAAGGTAGTGGTGATAGTGCCTTTGATTTATCGGTAACCCGAGCGGTAACACGCTTGGGTAAAATAGAAGAGCTAGCTGAGCTCGCTCGCAAGGATCCGTCGGCGTATGAGAAGAACTTCCGGCGATTTACCATTAATTTCTCACCCCAAGATTTGAGGCGGTAATGTTTAAACAGATTGTTAAAGTGTTAGCTCTGGTGCTTGCCTGCAATTTTGCGGCGGCTGATCTTACAATCGAAATTAATAGGGGCAAAGATGATCCGGTGCCCATCGCGATTGTCCCCTTTGGCTGGCAGCCAGGTGTGGCAGTGGCGGAGGATGTAGCTTCGATCATTGAAATGGATCTGCATCGCAGTGGTCAGTTTGCGCCTTTGAGTCGCGGAGATATGCTCGGGCGGCCGCGAAATGCGAGTGAGGTCTATTACCGAGACTGGAAAAGCCTTGGTGTTGACTACGTCGTGGTTGGCTCATTGAGCCAAGATGGACCTAATGCCTTGACCGCCACTTTTGAATTATTAGACGTCAATACCCAGCGTGTCATTCTAACGGGGACCGAATCGGTGAGCGCTGACAAGCCTCGCTACCTCGCACACACCGTCAGCGACAAAATATATGAAAAACTCACAAATATTCGCGGTGCATTTAGGACGCAACTGCTTTATGTTTCCGCTGTTCGCGAAGGGGGTGATCGAACCCGCTTCCGGTTGCTGAAAAGCGACATCGATGGGGCTAATGAATCGGTACTTTTTGACAGTCGAGAGCCAATTATGGCGCCGACTTGGGCCCCCGACGGTAAGACCATAGCTTATGTATCCTTTGAAACTAGCAGGCCTGCAATTTATACGCAGAACCTGCTGACGGGTGTGCGTAAGCAGTTGACCTCATTTAGGGGGTTAAATAGTTCGCCGGTGTTTTCGCCGGATGGAACACAAATGGCAATGGTATTGTCGAAGGACGGCAGTCCCGATATATATGTGATGGATTTGGCCAGTGGCAGTTTGCAGCAGGTAACCAACCATTTTGCTATTGATACTGAGCCGGCCTGGATGCCTGACGGAAAATCGTTAATATTCACGTCCGACCGAGGCGGTAAACCGCAGATTTATAAGGTCCAACTGGGTAGCGGTGCAGTAGAAAGATTGACATTTATAGGTGACTATAATGCGCGGGCAAGAGTATTGCCCGACGGTCTGGGGTTAGTGTTAGTGCATAGAAACAGTGGTAATTTTCATATTGCAGTACAGGATTTGAAACGTAACCGTGTTGAAATTCTCACTACCACTAATTTGGATGAGTCACCTAGTGTAGCGCCAAACGCCAGTATGTTATTGTATGCAACACAGTACGATGGCAAAGGTGTTTTGGCGGCAGTATCGATAGACGGTGGAGTGAAATATCGCTTGCCGTCGCGATTCGGGGATGTGCGCGAACCGGCTTGGTCGCCTTTTCTTCAATGATGTAGAAGCCGGAAAAGAAAGACTGGATAGCAATATTTGTTGTGTGTCCAGAAGTGTGTAATCAAAATTTGACGGGAAAATGCCATGAAATACCAAGCAAAAAATATGTTTTTGGGTGTAGCTTTCTTCAGCGTGCTGTTGGCTGGTTGTGCATCAACTGATACCGATAGTAGCGGCCAAGAAGGTGCTGACACTGTTAGCACTTACACTGAGTCTGCTGATGCGAATGCTTCAGCTTACGATGCCCAAGACATGATGAATCTCGAAACGGTTTTCCATTTCGAATTCGACCAAGCCACTTTGACTGCTAAGGCTCGTAAAGCTCTGGACGCTCAAATTGTTCGTCTGAAGAAAACTACTGGTCCTGTGCGTCTGGAAGGTCATGCTGACGAACGCGGTACCCGTGAATACAACATCGCTCTAGGCGAGCGTCGTGCTAATGCAGTTGCTGATTACATGGCAATCAATGGCATTCCGCGCTACCGTATTGAGACTGTTAGCTACGGCGAAGAGCGTCCAGTTGCATTTGGTCAGTCTGAAGCAACTTACTCTCAGAACCGTCGCGTTGAACTGAAGTAATTTAAAGGCGTACTGATGCAGTTTACAAAACCACTGTTCTTGCTGCTGCCGGCAGCGTGTTTGTCGGCACAGCTTTGGGCGCAAGCCCCAGTTGTTGATATGAATTCTCCTGGATATCGCGCCCAATCGGGTGGCAGCATGCAGGCTGAGATCTACCAACAGTTACAGCAACTTCGTCAAGAAATGATGACGTTGCGGGGAATAGTGGAGGAGCAAGAGCATCAGATCAGCCAGCTAAAACAGCAGGGCCTAGATCGTTATATTGATTTAGACCGCCGTTTGGGTTCGCTAACCACTGGCGCCGCTGGCGCGGTGGTTGGCAGCTCTTCTGCAGCAAGTGTCGCTGTAGATGCTGCTGGAAGTGACGCCGGTACTACGGGTGCTGGAGATGTAGCAGGCGCCGCAGTAGCAGTTCCTGATGTCGTTAATCCGGTAGCCGTCAACACGGCCCCCGCCGTTGCGAGTAACGGCAATGATTCATCCGATTACACTGATGCCTATGCCTTGGTGAGAAGTGGCAATTACGATCAAGCCATCACGTCTTTTTTAGCCTATGTCGAGCGTTACCCCTCAGGCCGTTATACACCTAATGCGTGGTATTGGCTGGGTGAACTCTATGTTGCTGTAAAACCCCAGAATTTGAAGGCTGCAACTGACGCCTTTCAGTATTTGCTGAGCAAATACCCCGATCACGACAAAGTCCCCGCTGCCATGTATAAATTAGGCACGGTCTACTTTTTGAACGGTAATAAGCAAAAATCCCAAGAATTACTGACTCATGTGATTGACCGCTACGGCAGTACTGGTAATTCGGCAGTAAACAAATCGCGGGAATTCCTCCGCAAGAACTTCTAATTGTTCGCGGAGTAAAGCTTGCGCGGCTGGTCTCCGGAATCAATTCAGTATCCGGTAATTGGCGCCAATGAAAGCGAACACCCTTCGTATAACTGAAATTTTCTATTCCCTGCAAGGCGAATCCCGAACCTTGGGTTTGCCTACCGTGTTCGTTCGTCTTACTGGCTGTCCGCTACGCTGTGTGTACTGTGATACTGAGTATGCTTTTCACGGTGGTGAGCGGCGTGAGCTTGAGAATATTCTCGCTGAGGTTGCGAAGTATTCCCCGCGCTATGTTTGCGTGACCGGAGGCGAGCCACTTGCTCAGCCCGAGTGTCTTTGCTTGCTTACGGCACTCTGTGACTCAGGTTATGAGGTATCCTTAGAAACGAGCGGTGCCTTACCGATCGAGAAGGTAGACGCGCGGGTTTCCCGAGTAATGGATTTGAAAACCCCCGCTTCGGGTGAAATGCATCGCAATCTTATGGATAATATCCAATTTCTTACCAGCCACGACCAAGTTAAATTTGTGCTCTGTAATCGTGAGGATTACGACTGGGCCAGATTTCAACTCGATAATCACCAGTTGCATAAACGGGCTGGTGAAGTCTTGTTCTCGCCTAGTTTTGGTCAGCTGAGTGCCACTGATTTGGCAAACTGGATCGTGGCGGACAATCTCCCAGTGCGCTTTCAAATGCAATTGCATAAATTATTGTGGAATGACGCCGCAGGGCATTAGTAACGAGGACACGTTTTGCAAAAGAAAGCAGTCGTACTGGTTTCCGGTGGCTTAGATAGCGCCACGGTATTGGCCCAGGCAACAGCGGCAGGTTATGAGTGCTATGCCTTGGCCTTCGACTATGGGCAGCGCCACCGCGCCGAATTGGTCGCGGCCAAGCGAGTCGCTGAAACTGGTGGCGCTAAAGAATTTAAGGTTATTAAACTGGATCTGAGCAGTATCGGCGGCTCGGCATTAACCGATATGAAAATCGACGTGCCTGATGCTGGTGCAGTTG
>NZ_JBFJWS010000053.1:0-15163 GCF_041623545.1 Zhongshania sp.
GACAACAAATAAGGTAGGGTTAAACTCATGCGTTCAGTATGCGCACCGGTCACCGCACTCGGTATTGCATGTATTACCGCGCAGCGTGTGGCACATGCAGGTGATATTGCTTGCGCCAAGCCGTCGGCATGAGGAAAGAGCGATGCCGTATGGCCGTCACTGCCCATACCCAACACGCACACATCCACCTCCGCGGGCAGCAGCTCATAGCGCGCCTCACAACTGGAGAGCCCGGCCTCGGCCGAGTCAGCCGCCGTTTTCATTCCAATAAAATTCGCTGCCGCCGCATACCCAATTAACAGGGAACGACGAATAAACGCCTCATTACTCGCCAAATGGTCTCGGGACACCCAACGCTCATCGACAAGCGCCACCGTGACCTTAGACCAATCAAGCTCGCGCAGGGCAAGTGCCTCGTAAACGGCTTGCGGGCTGCTGCCGCCAGAAACCAAAAAACTTGCGCTGCCTCGTTTGCTAATTGCGTCGCACAGCAAATCACAAATGCGATCAACGAGCGTCGACACCAAAGCCTGACGAGTATCAAAGCAGCACTCTGTCATCGACGTCACCGCTGCTCTCCGGCGTTAAACCACTTAAAGCCATCTTCGGCGAGCAGTTCATCTGATTCCTCCGGCCCCCAGCTTCCAGCCCGATAAAGGTGAGGTTCCTGCGCCCCTGACTGCCAAGCGTCAATAATAGGGTCAATCCACGCCCAGGCATGGGCCACCTCGTCGCGGTGAATAAACAAACTGGAATTGGCTGACACCGCATCTAAAATCAAACGCTTGTAGGCATCACTTTTAAATTTCTTATACGTGTCAGAAAAATTCAGGTTTAACGTGGCCGGTTGCAGACGCATGTCCAAGGTGTCTAGATCCTTGGCCATCATTGTTAGCTGAATACTTTCTTCAGGCTGCAGTCGAATCACCAAGCGATTAGGGGCCAAGCTACCTGCGTCGCGATCGTAAACTCGGTGTGAAACTTCTTTATATTGGATGACAATCTCGGCACAGCGCTGCTTCATACGCTTACCAGTACGCAAATAAAATGGCACTCGCGCCCAGCGCCAATTGTCGACATAGGCACGCAGAGCTACAAAGGTTTCGGTATTACTCTGGGCCGCAGCTAATTCTTCTAGATAGCCCGGCACTAACTTGCCTTTATGATTACCGGCAACGTATTGGCCCCGCACCGTATGTCGTTTTACATCGTCACCACGCATTGGTCGCAACGACTCCAATACTTTAACTTTTTCAGCGCGAATGCTGCTGGCTTTCATTTTGTGGGGCGATTCCATTGCCACCAAGCACAGCAACTGAAGCAGATGATTTTGCACCATATCCCGCAGCGCACCGGCTTCGTTATAAAAGCCTGCGCGACCTTCCAAGCCAACTGTTTCAGAAATGCTAATCTGAACATGATCAATAGACTTGGCGTCCCACAGCTGCTCAAAAATCACGTTGGTGAAGCGCAGCGCCATTAAGTTTTGAACGGTTTCTTTACCCAGATAATGATCAATTCGGTAAATAGCCGATTCATCAAAGTAGCGAGCAATCTCCTCATTGATCGCGTTAGCGGTATCAGCGTTGTAGCCCAGCGGTTTTTCCACCACCACACGACTATGCTCATCGACCAAATGATACTTTGATAAGTGCTGGCAGCAAACGCCAAAAATAGCCGGCGGAATCGCTAAATAATAGACACGCACCCGCTGACTATATTCGTTTAATAACTCCGCCATTGCCTCCCACAGCGAGCCCGACGCAACAATATCAAGCTCGACAGGATTCACATGCCCCATAAATGCCTGGGCAAGTTCGGCCTTGTATTCCCCTTCAGCTAAATGTTCTTGCAAGGCTTCATCGGCACGCTGCAGATACGCAGACTGCTCCTGACTATTTCGACAACAGGGAATCACTCTGGCGCTCGCGGGTATTTTTCCCTCGCAAAAACTGCGGTACAGCGCGGGGATCAGCTTGCGAAAAGCGAGGTCACCCGCGCCGCCAAAAATGACAATATCAAAGGGCTCTGTCATACCACTTCCTAATTATTTGCGATCACGCGCCAACGGAGCGGGATTGATCTGAGAAGCTCTCTTTACCAGCGAGCAACTACACATCCATTACCGACGCGCCGTGTTCAGCATCGCTCACTAATTTTCTAAAACAAGAGAATAGTTCCCGGCCCATGCCCTCTTGATGGCCACCAGCATAGATCGCGACAGGCTGTTCTAACACCGCCTCATCAAGCACCCGCAGAATACTGCGCTCAGCGTCAAATTCGATCATATCGCCATCGCGCAAGCGCGCTATCGGGCCACCATCAAGTGCCTCTGGACTTAAATGAATAGCCGCAGGCACCTTACCCGACGCCCCCGACATTCGCCCATCTGTTACCAGCGCAACTTTGTAGCCGCGATCCTGCAACACCCCCAGCAAGGGGGTCAGTTTATGAAGTTCAGGCATGCCGTTCGCTTTTGGGCCTTGAAAACGCACAACCGCGATAAAGTCGCGATTAAGATCACCGGAATCAAACCGCGCCTTCATTTCGTCTTGGTCATTAAAAATAACGGCTGGCGCCGTCAATACCCGATACTCAGGTTTGACTGCCGAGGTCTTAATTACCGAGCGACCAAGATTCCCCTGCATCAAACGCAGGCCGCCTTCTTTACTAAAGGGCTTGGCGACGCTGGCAATAATCTCGGGATCAAGACTAACAGCCGGCCCCGTTCGCCACACCAATTCACCGTCATCGCCAAGAAAAGGTTCCTCACAATAACGCTGCATCCCACCCTCACCGGCGACGGTACCCACATCATTGTGCAGCAGGCCATTGTCCAACAACTCTTTAATCAGTAGTGGCATACCACCGGCGGCCTGAAAATGATTTACATCGGCCAGCCCATTGGGATATATCCGGCACAACAAGGGAACCACCTCAGACAGCTCCGCCATGTCTTGCCAATTAATAATCACCCCCGCAGCGCGAGCAATGGCCACCAAGTGAATCGTGTGATTCGTGGAGCCGCCGGTTGCTAACAGGCCAATAATGCCATTGATAATGCTCTTCTCATCGATCATTTCACCCAGTGGCATAAAATCAGGGGATAACGGCGACAGTTTATTCAGCGTGGCAACCGCAGCTCTGGTCATTGCTTCGCGCATCGGCGTGCCGGGATTAATGAAGGAGCTGCCCGGCAACTGCATCCCCATGATTTCCATCAGCATTTGGTTGCTATTGGCCGTACCATAAAAAGTACACGTGCCGGCGCTGTGATAAGATTCACTTTCCGCCTTGAGCAATTCCGCGCGTCCCACTTTACCTTCTGCGTAAAGCTGACGAATCCGACTTTTCTCCGCATTTGGTAAGCCCGATTCCATTGGCCCGGCGGGGACAAACAAGCACGGCAAATGGCCAAAGGCCAGCGCGCCAATGGCCAAGCCCGGCACAATTTTATCGCAGACGCCTAGGCATAAAACGCCATCAAACATATCGTGGGAAAGGGCAACGCCAGCGGCCATCGCAATATTGTCGCGACTAAAGAGGGATAACTCCATGCCTTCACGACCTTGAGTTACACCGTCGCACATGGCCGGCACGCCACCAGCAAATTGCGCGACAGCACCGAGCTCCCTAGCCGCCGCTTTAATCTGCGCGGGATAGTCTTGAAATGGTTGGTGGGCCGATAACATGTCATTGTAAGCGGAGACAATAGCGAAATTGGCGGCGCGATCTATTGCTAGCGCCGACTTATCGTGAGTATCTGAAGCAGCAAAACCGTGGGCCAAATTCCCACAGGACAGATGACTACGAGATACACCGGGGCGATGAGCGCGGCGAATTTTCTCGAGATAGGCTTGCCGACTCGTTCCACTACGCTCGATTACTGCTTGAGTAACCTTATTAATAACTTCGTTAAGCACCTTATTTGCCCCCAATCACTTTGCCTTACGCTGCCGCAATCCGAGACTGCGCTAACGATATTTTAACTAAGTTACCACAAATGCAGATTATATCCACCAAAACAGACGTTTTATGTAATTTTATTACAGATTTATCCTCCAGCCCCCACATCCCCTACCATTAGCCCCCTCCCCGAAGGCGCACCAACAAGGCGTTCGTCGAGGGGTCGTGAGGCACTGCTGTCGCGGTATCATCTCGCATCTCACTCAATATCTGCGACGCAAGTTGCTTACCTAACTCAACGCCCCATTGATCAAAGGAGTTAAGCCCCCAAATTACCCCTTGGCAGAATACCTTATGCTCGTAGAGCGCAATCAAGCTGCCTAATACCTTTGGGCACAATCTCGGGAGAATCAAAAAATTACTCGGTCGATTGCCCGGCATGGATTTATGCGCGACCAACAAATCCTCCTGCGCCGGCGAGAGAGAAGATTCTGCCAACTCATCTCGGACCTGCTGTTCAGATTTTCCGCACATCAATGCCTCAGCTTGGGCCACCGCGTTAGCGACGAGTATTTGGTGCTGATCGACATGCTCCGGCGACTCGCATTCCCTCGCCACAAGAAAATCACAGGGGATCAAGTCCACCCCCTGATGAATTAACTGGTAAAAGGCATGTTGGCCATTAGTGCCTGGCTCTCCCCAAATTACCGGCCCACTTGCCCAACTCACCGCTGTTCCGTCCTTTTTAAGCGACTTGCCGTTACTCTCCATATCCAACTGCTGCAAATAAGCAGGCAGCCGAGCCAAGCGCTGACTATAGGGCAGCACTGTATGACTTTGTGAATTAAAGAACTGACGATACCAAACGCCAAGTACCGCTAAAATGACAGGCATATTGTCTTTAAGGGGCGCAGAGCGGAAATGAGCATCCATTTCTTCAGCACCTGCCAATAGCTCGTCAAAGCCTTCTGGACCAATTGCCATTGCAATCGGCAGCCCAACCGCAGACCAAAGCGAATAGCGTCCACCCACCCAGTCCCAGAAACAAAATATGTGCTCTTCTTTATATCCAAGTGCCTTGGCCGCATTGGGACGCGCGGTGACCGCAAGCATATGCCGCTGCCAACGACTATCGTCCTCAGCCATAGCCAAGCCAGCCAGCAACCAACGTTTTGCCATAACGGCATTCGTTAAGGTTTCCTGAGTCGTGAATGTTTTTGACGCAACAATAAACAAAGTGCAGGCAGGATCTAACTTCGCCAAGATATCACTTATCTGGACTGGGTCGACATTAGAAACAAAGTGCAACTTAGGGCCATTGCAACCATAGGGGGCTAAAGCTTGCGTCACCATCGCCGGCCCGAGATCTGAACCACCAATGCCGATATTCACAACATCGCTAATCACCTGGCCAGTTGCCCCGCGCCACTCACCGCTGCGCACCGCACGCGCACAATCAACTATTCGCTGGCGCTGTTCACGTATGCCGGGCATAACATCGGCACCGTCGGCCCAAATCGAATCGGGACCACGATAACGCAGCGCCGTATGCAATACGGCTCGATCTTCGGTGTTGTTAATAGGCTGCCCGGTAAACATCGCATCCCGCGCGGCACCTAAGCCTGAAGCCGCAGCCAGTTCAATAAGATGATCTAATGCTGCCTCATCAATGCGATTTTTAGAGTAGTCGAGAAACAATGTAGCTGCAGACAACGAGTATCGGGTAACACGCAGCGGGTCCTGAGCAAATAGATCTCGCATATGTATGGTTTGCAGGCGCGCGAAATCTTGTTGAAGCACCGGTAAAAAATGACTATTTGAAAAAGAAGCAGACATAAGGATAATTTCCTGCGACATGATATTTAGACAAAACTGATTGTTATTAGTCAGTGATCACAGCCCTTGCCATTAAATAGGATTCATAAACGCCTGAATATCATGTAGTGATATTTCGGGTGTTGCCCCCTGATTCTGAGCAACCAACGCACCAACAGCGCAGGCGAAATCGACCGCATATTGCGTATCTTCAGTATTACATAACTGATAAATTAAAGACCCTAAGAATGAGTCTCCCGCTCCAACGGTATCCACTACATTAATCATATAGCCTGAATTGTAGTAGTATTTATCAGCTACTTTAAGAACGGCGCCGTGGCGGCCCTTGGTAACACAAATATTAGAGGTTGCTGTTTTATTCGCTATAAACTCAATATTCTGCTCTAGGGAGTTAAACTTGGAGCCCATTGCCCCGGCTATCTCGAACAACTCATCGTCATTTAGTTTTATAAAATCAGCTGCCTTCATCAGCGCTACGAGACTCTCAAGGGAGTAGTGTGGCTTTCGTAAGTTAACGTCAAAAACATTAAACTTAGAAAGTTCAATCAGCTTCCGCAAGGTGTTCAAGGAAACCTCACTGCGCGCGACCAAACTGCCATATACAAATATATCTGACGATGCAACGCGCTCGATAAGCTTCGGGCTTAGTTCGATATTATCCCAAGCCGTATCAACAGCAATCTCATAGGTCGCCGATCCGCCCTTATCTAAGCTAACTTCAACGGTACTTGTTTTTTTGCTCGCATTGACTAACACAAAGCCATTGTCTAAGCCGCGCTCTCTTATGTCCTCTAGCAACTCGCTACCTAATACATCGGCACCGACGGCGCTCAATATCTCCGCATTTACGCCGAGCGACTTCAAGCGAAGGCAAACATTGAGGGGCGCTCCACCTAAGCGCTTTCCGCTGGGGAAATAATCCCAAAGTACCTCGCCAAAGCAGCTTACAATTGGCTCTTGGGAAGATTTATCGCCTAAAATCATTCTCGACATTAGATCACCTCTTCCGCTACTAGCTTGCGCTTTTCGGCGAGCGCGCGATTCATAATGTCCCGTATGTCGCTTGATGATGCATACAAAGAATCAATAGCTTTAGTATAAGGCTGAGAAAATTTGTCGGCCTCCACTAGATTGCCAAACAAATGGCGGTTTCTCAAAAAGGATAGCTTATCTTCGCTTGTTTTTTGCGCATAAGCCGCCAACTCTTCTGCCATGGCATCTTGAATGTTAATTGCGCGCTGGTCTTGATTAACCCTTTTGTCACTGTAATAGCACCACGCTGCAACAACCAAAATCCCAAGCGACGAATCACGCCCTTTTTCTATATTCTCGATAATTGATGAAAGTAAAAATTTAGGTAGCTTTGCAGAACTCTCCGAACAAATTCGAACAAGACTATCTTTAATATTAGGGTTCGCAAAGCGCTCAATTAGCGTATCTTTGTAGTCATTCAAGACAGCGCCGTCTAAATCAGGCAACAAAGGCGTTACTTCAAAATCCATAAAAGCACGCAAATACTGGGAGAAAATCAAATCTGATACGGTTTCATCTATTGTTTCATAGCCATATATGGAACCCAGCAATCCCAATACTGAATGCCCGGCGTTTAATAATCTGATTTTCATTTTCTCAAATGGCGTAACGTCCCCAACAAATTGGGCCCCGACCAAATCCCAGTTCGGCCGGCCGCAGCAAAAATTGTCTTCTATAACCCATTGCGAAAATGACTCACAAGTAATTGGCCACTTATCAATTATCTGAAAAGTGCTTTCGACATATTCAATATCTGACTTGCTTGTTACCGGCGTTATGCGATCCACCATGGCATTAGGAAAAGCAACATGCTCTTCGATCCATTGACTTAGACTAGGATCCTGCTGCGCAGCCAGCGCCGTTATCATTTTTCGGGTTATCTCGCCGTTGTGCTGAATATTGTCACAAGATTGAATAGTGAATGACCCCTCGCCGCTCACCATACGAGTTTTGAGTGCAGCAGTGATATATCCAAACGCAGTTATTGGGTCATCGGGATGCTGGATATCATGTCGGACATCTTCGTTATCGAAATCCAATTCACCCGTTTCCGGATGAATGTGGTAGCCCCCTTCAGTAATGCTTAGCGAAACTATTTTGGTATCGCTATGGGCCAACTTTGCAATTACTTTTTGCTTATCTTCCGGCGCGAAAATAAAGTCAATCATCGACCCGATAATTTTATTGTCGATTGCCCCGTTAGGATGACGTACTACCAAAGAGTAGAGATAGTCTTGTTTTACAAGTATGTCCCGTAATTCGCGATTGCACTCCAGCAAACCAATGCCGCAGATTCCCCACTCCTCAGAACCCGGCGTCTTTAATAGCTCATTCAGGTAAGCGGCCTGATGGGAGCGATGAAAGCCGCCAACACCAATATGAACGATTCCCGCTTTAAGCCGGCTGCGATCATACGCCGGAACATCGATATGGCGAGGTAAGTTTGCTAGTACTGACGAGTTCAACAAGCTCTTATGCACTTGTTTATGCGGTGCAGTATTCATATTCTACGCTCTACAAATAAGTTGATAACCGATAATAAAAAGTATTTTGACTAAGCTTAATATCGCTAAACACATTAACTATTAAGCTTCTTCTGTCGTCGCAAAGCGGTGTATGCGCTAACAAAATAGAAAACAGTAAAGATGAAACAATAGGTTTCAAATTGAGATTTATTGAGGCTGTATATTTCCATATTAGTGCTGAAGAACATTACCTGACAGGCGAATCCGGCAATAATAAGCAGCGAGATTAAGGAGATACCGTTTAATACTTTGCTGACGACACTGGTGTCAGCGACGAAATCCTGATCGTGAACGGCTTGTGCGTCCTGAAATTCCACTATCTGCTGTTGTTCCAGCTCTTCGGCCGCAATCTCTTCACTATAGCTTTTGTCGGCGCCGTACTTTCTCGCTAATAAGGTATAAGTGACAATTGTGAACAGCCACGTCGGGATAAACAAATAGTAGAACGACATGACATCTAGGGCGTTCAATCCAAAACCGAAAATCAGTGCTAAAGCCCAAGATCCAATGGCCGGAACGCTTCGCGAAATATTTTGGTACTTTGCCCAATAGCGAGTTAATCCAATCTTGGGAAACAAGACATGTTCAGCAAACACGATCCCACCCACCGGGACTACCAAAAGTCCGGTATATGTCAAAAGCGGTAACATTTGCGAGAACACAAAGGGGAAACAAGCAATAATGACGGTAACAACGCCAACTACCGCCGTGGTTTTCTCTCTAGAATGATTAACAAAGATGGATTGCGCAGCCAAACCAGCTCGATACAAATTTGCATTCGCCGTAGTCCACCCGGCAACAATGATAATCACAAAGCCGGTTAATCCCAGCGCATGGTAGGCGACGTCGCCTGGGTCCAAGGTTGTAATAGTTGTCTTCAAAATAACCGCCGCACCGGCCCCCATAATCCCGGCAGAAATCCAAGCAATATAATGCCCGAAAAACATACCAACACCGGACAACAAGCCGTAACGCTTACGTTTGGCAAAACGAAATATTGCCATGTCGATAAGGCCAAAGTGGGTAATTGAATTCGCCGCCCAAGCAAACCCGATTACCTCGAGCAATCCAATCCCCTTCTCACCGCTGCCAGTGAAGCCTGTCCATATAGAACTATCGCCTATCGCAACAAAATCGGACCAATTAGTGAGCGTAGTATCTCCCAGCACATGGAACGACAAACCTGGAAATAAGTTAAATGAACCAGCAATGAAAATGACAAATAGCCACGGCGCACAAATCTTTGAGAAATCAGCGACAGTTGAAAAGCCGTACATTGCAACGAGTACAACAATCGACCCCATTGCAATAACAATTAGAACAAACCAAAAGCTACTGGGATACCAGTTGAGCTGTGCGGGTATATTAAACAGAAACCGAACTGCTGTGGACGATACCGTTATCATCGCCGCGGATATCACTGAAAAAATAGCGACATTCGCCCAGTTATAAAGCTTTGTCATCGAGTGGCCGGCGATCTTGTTTAAATAATTGTATAAACTCAAGCGAGTTTCTACGGCAATGGGTGCCGTCAACAACCACCACGAACACATTGCCAGCAGGTTACCAATCAGTAGGCCAAGTAATATATCTTTCGTTGCTGCGCCTAAGGCGACGAACGTTGCCCCGATAACAAACTCAGTTGCGGCGACGTGTTCACCAGCATACAAACCGGCGAAATGTTTCCAACCATGTAGTTTGCTATTTGCTACTGGTAGCTGCTCTTCATTGACGTCACTAAAGGTATTATTAACTTGATGACCGGCCATTTTATGCATTCCTATTTATCAATTATCATCATCGCAGAACTTGGGTGTGAGATAATTTTTATGATAAAAATCGAAAATTCTAGATGAGTAATTATTATGCCAATTAACATTAACCAACTCCTTGGCAAATCTAGTAAATCGATCTCCCGATACGACTACTTCGACGCCAGTTTAAGCAGTGCTCTGGCCGTGTACTCATTCGTCACTAGGGAATTGATCAACTTCCCTCTCAGAGCAGCGAGAATAGCGATAACTTTGTCTTCTCCGGCAGCAATCCCATAAACTGGCTTTGCTGCGTTTACCGTTATTGGTGCACTTACCACTCTTTTATTCGTTTCGTTTTTGAGAAGCCGGCCATTGACGTCATACAGCCAACTAATAATTTCACCTTTTGCACCATCAGTGATAACGACATCTAATTCGTCGTCATTGATGAAGCCATCTATAAACAGAGGCGAGCTCGCCGTAATCTGGCCTATACCAACAAAAGTTACGTCTGCTTGCTCAACTAAACTGAGTATGCTTTTTACCGGCTGCAAACTATGGAGCATCTTCTTTTCTTGCACAGATGACGCAATGACCGGTAGCGGCATTGGGTAATGTATGGCATTCACACGATTAGCCATAGACACAACGGTATCAAAAGCCGAGGCGGCGCCGTCAGACTTCATATTCCCCAACATAGATACGATCTTATGGTTGGGGCACTGCATGGTCGGCAACTCATCGATACAGGCCTTTAAAGCCCGCCCAGTGCCTAAGGCGATAATTTTCGGTGTATCTGATTTGAGATAGCGCTCTAATATCGCAGCGCCACACTGGGCAAGGCCGTGATTAGCGTTGGGGGACGCGCCGTCGCTTGGAACAACTTCACAGTTGAGCAAAGCGAATTTTTCCTTTAGCTCTTGCGCTAATGCCATACATTGCGCGATCGGATGGTCCAAGCGGACCTTCACCAGGCCCTCAGTAACCGCAAGTGCAACTAAGCGCTGCGCTGATTGTCGGGAAACGTCTAACTTTTGCGCAATTTCGTCTTGCGTATTTTTGGCTACGTAGTATAGCCATGCTGCGCGGGCAGCATCGTCTAAACGTTTCAGCTCGGAATTCGATTTATTATCCATCGCAATACCCTAATAATTATTGTTTTACTTACATTTATCTAATGCAGGTCAATCATTCAGCTTCTGGCAGCAATTCCACTAGCGCGGCCCAGCTATCCAGTACTGGGACCTGCGGAAATTCATCTGATACCTGTGATACAGCGCCGCTAATATGGCGACCACCGGTGTAGTGAATAACCTGCATGCCTGCTGCGATCGCCGCGGCAACACCGGCACGACTATCCTCTATTACTAAGCACTCGCTTGGCGCTACCCCCATCTTTGCGGCAGCGTACTGAAACAAATCTGGCGCGGGCTTACCCCGCGTCACGTCCTCGGCAGTAAAAACCGTGGCGGTAAAAAATCCTGCTAAACCGCTGATGCGAAGTGCTTCACTGGTGCGCTCGCGGCTACTACTTGTCGCTAAGCAAAACTTCAGTTTAAGCGCAGACAGTAAAGCTTTGATACCTTGTGTAGGCTGTAATTCCTGACGAAATTGCTCAAGCAAAGCAGCGCGATACTCGGCCTCAAACCCCTCGGGCAAACTGACACTAAAATTGGCAAATACTTTTTCTGTAACAGACTTAAAGCTATACCCGAGAAAATGACGCTGAACATACCCCATATCGATATCGACACTCAGCTCACGTAATTTTTTAATTAATACCGTGGCACTAATTATTTCGCTATCAATTAGCACGCCATCGCAGTCGAAAATAATCAGCTTTATATTTTTATTCATTGCTACACCTCTAACTTTCCCCATCAAGACCATCACAAGTTCAATGTTGCTACGATGAATAAAGCTCGCCAGACAACGCTATCTGTTACCGCCATAGCGCCAGTTTTCTTTGCCTGCGGCTTAATGGGCAAAAGCTCATTGAGTGGGCACATTCTCACAATTATTTGCTAATGTCAATTGCTGCCTGGTCGCGATTCAGCAATTTTCAACTTTTTATAAGACCGAGGCTCTATCCCCGCCCGCCAACACGAGAGAGCATCCATCGCAAAGATAATGTAATAAGTAATTGATTTTTAAATGAAAAATTGTTCATTAACGTAAAAATTCGAGCTTGAAGGACTACATAACTTGACGGCAAACCAGTGCTCTGGGAATATGCCCGCTTATAGGGCTATTGCTCAATAAGATTAGTTCGACAGGGATATGACGACAATAGCGCACTAGAGCAGTACCACATGACAATAATCAGACCTGCATAGCCAGGCAAAACAACAAGGTAATTACCATGATAAGAAAACCCGTAAACCAATTCGCCCGCGGTCTCCTGACCCTAGGAATTTGCTATATAGCACTGGCAAGCCCGACATCGGCTGCTGAATTTCTCGACGAGAGAATTCAAGCAAAATTAATGCTTATGCAGGGCTTTCAAGCAATAGAAGCTAATCGAGGTGCGTTTGAGGAGCCTAATACCGATATGGCACCAGGCTTCCAACGACTGCGCTTTAATATCGAGTTAGCGATAAAAATTCACGACTACGTTACGGCTTATGTCGACCTTGGCGAAGAACCAAATGATTTTGGCACTGACGACCAGTATGAAATTTCACAAGATTTGGGATACATAGATCTCGATGTTCTCGGACTAACAGGAAGCAAGCTACAGAATCAAAACTGGCTACTTCGGGCCGGGAACATTGTCTCCACGGTATTTGAGTACCGCGGCTATTCCGACGGCGCAGCGGTACAAAGCAATCCGCTAATAGGCAATTCCCCGATCGATTTTGTGACGGCGGAATCCGGGATACAAAGCTTGTGGTCAAAAACGATGTCGGACTCAGTCGTCACAAAAGTTAATGCAGACATTGGCCTGACCGTACCTACGTTCTTTGAAGACTATAATGGCGATCGCGGTTTCAACACCTTCGGACGCCTGTCCTTTAATACGGAATTCGGTTTAGATTTTGGGCTCGGCTGGTTTACCAGCAGTTTAGGCGACCAAGTCGCTAAGCGAGCCTTCGCTGATGTTCAGACTGCGGGCTTAATCCAAGGAGACGGTGATAACTATAATTTTACCGGGTCCGGTGCAAGTTCCCGCGACACTCACATCGGTCTGCTGCCGGGACTCAATGCAAGAATCTTACAAATCAATGCGCAATACCACGTCAGCCCAAGCACAATCTTCAGAGCCTGGGCAGGTATCGCTAAAGACGACTTCAGCTTCGTCGATAGCAATGGCGAACAGACCGTCGCAAGCCAAGCCACTGCCTATCGCAAGACCCCAAGCGAAATAAACTACTACGTCATTGAGGCAACGCAATACATCTCTGCCAATCGCTTTTACATCGCATCACGCTATAGCTCGGCCACTAACGAAAGTAGAAATATTTCTGGTACCAAAGACCTCAGCCGTATTCAGCTAGGTCTAGGGTGGTGGCTAACAGATAAAACACTGTTCAAAGCGGAGTATGTAAAGCAAGCCGAAGGGAGCGCTTCCGCTGGCCAAATTGGATCAGATTGGGATGGCCTAAGCGCTGAGTTATCTGTGGTTTTCGACTAAGGTCTACTAGGGCTTATGCGCTAATGGTCACAATAAAAATCACTAGCGCCGATGACCAGCCGTCGAATTAAAGGACAAAGTAAATACCCAACGCGCAGCCCGTCAAAGCTAACAGCCAAATATTGCAAAAAAGACGTATATATTTCGGCGTCGTTGCCGGCTTTACCTCCATAAAGTCACGCATGATGATGTAGCATTTCAATGTGGCGGCAGCGACTACCAGCAAGGTAACCTTAGCGTTCAGCATTAGCGGGCTACCCGCCGGCTCGCTGACTAGCCAGCCCAAGAGGGTAAGAATGACCAGCGCCAACCATGACATTGCCAAGCGCTTACTTGATGTCGTTTCCATGCCTGCATTACCTCAGCATATAGAGAAAGGCCAAAATCAAAACCCACAGAAGGTCCACCATATGCCAATAAGTCGCACCGGTTTCCACTAGTCGATGATCGGCAACGCCTTTCTTTAATCGCGCGACCACAATCTGCAGCACCGCCAGACCAAAGACCAAGTGAATTAGGTGAATACCTGTTAGCACGTAATAAAAGCCAAAGAAATCATTACTGGTAAATGTGTAACCCGCTTTGATTTCCTTTGACCACTCGAATACTTTCAACGCCGCGAAAATAAAACCAGAAAGCATCGTCAACCGGACCAAGCTTAGCGCTTTAGCGGCATTACCTTCTCGCGCTGCGAGCGCCGCCCACGCCACAAACCACGAGCCAGTAATCAGCACGATTGTATTGATTATGCCGAGGTTGATATCGAGGTGCTGCTGAGCATCAAGGAAGCCCTGCTTATCCCATGCCCTTTGCACCAAGTAGATGACAAAATAGGCGGAAAAAATCAGGAAGTCGCCGAGCACAAAAAGCCACATGGCCTTTTCGCCGGGGACATCTTCTTTATCGGCCCAGAACTCCTCAACGTGAGATTCTGACGCAGCAGATAGACTCATATATGCTCCTAAGGGCAAACCGCAGCGACGCGGATGCATTATTAATCGGGGTACGCCATCCCCGGCGGCTGCCGGTTTATCGTCCTAAACAGCTGAATGAGAATGGCATTCTGCCAGACGACAAACACCGCTGTGTCGACCCAGAAGCTGATTGCGCCGTCCCACGCGAAGGCGCCGTCTCTGAAGAAAAAGACTGGCACCGCCACAAACTCGGTAACCAGATTCCAAATTGACACATAGGCAAACCAACGCGGAAAAATTTTATTTTTATCAAGTAGAATTGCGGCAATCAGTGGGATATACGCAGTAACAAAACAGCCCAGCGACCCGACAAAAGTAAGGAACGTCATGTCATAGAGCGTCACCAAGAGCTCAGGAGACCGTTCCGGTCGCAAAGCACCCGCCAACATTGCGACCCCGGGCAGTAGCAAGCCAGGGGTAACTCCGACGGTTTGGGCAAATAAAAATGCATAAGCGAAGGTTTTACCGTGGGTCGTTCGCTTGAGATGAACGGTCATCAGC
>NZ_JBFJWS010000054.1:0-15096 GCF_041623545.1 Zhongshania sp.
TGGGTTTCACCGTCGCCCTTGATCTGGGTAACCTCCACCAAAGGCTCTAAACGCGAGCGACGCGCGGCGTATTCAGCGTCAAACGCCCGGCCATCAGCGCGCTCTGTTTTAAACATTAAACCGTTGCTCAAATTTCCATTGTGCGGGATCGCCAAGACCCGACCACCTGATTTTTTCTCATAGTCTTCCATCCAATCCCATAGCTTCTCAGGATCGTTAGATTCATAGCTAGAATAAGGTAATATTGAACTCACTCGGTCGGCATTGTCGCGAAATACAACAACGCGATGCAGATTATTGGCTTGGGGCAAGGATGTCCATTCATAGCCCAATAAGGCGGTAAATTTACCTGGCTCATTGTATTGCTCCGCGTACTTAATAAGACGTTGCCACATTGTTTCAACAAGGGAAGGGGCATCTTTCAAGGGATCTTCGCCGGCGGCAACGGCGCGCACGATCATGCCAAAGGCTTTCTCAGGTTCACCCGCGCGAATATGGTCAAACAACTGCCGACCAAAACCCGTTGCCAATAGATCTTTATTCGCTTCGGCCAGCATCGGCGCAAGGCCAAGATTTTCGGAGTGATCCGCCAACACGATAAAATCAAGGGGCCGCACCAAGCGCGCCTTCTCGCCAAGATTAGTCTCGACCACTTCACCACGTGCAAACCGGTACGCCACTTCCGGTCCCAGTCGATTACCGAGCATACCAGCATCAAGTGAATAGGATGAATGCAAATGGGTATCACCCCACAAAACCTGCCGAGAATACGTTTCATTTGCGTAGGGTGAATAATCCGCGGCGATCACGGGCATTGGCAACATCAAGGCAAGTGCTACCCCTGCTAAATTTAGATTGCGCATTTTTATTATTCCTATCTCTAGCATAGTGATGATTTAACCGCATTCCGAAGAGGATGCTTAGCTGATGCCATCGTCATTAGGATGCCAATCAGCTAAGCAACATTAGGGAAATCGACTAAAAGAAAGCTCTGAATGTTAGACCGTAAGTACGCGGCGCACCAATATAGCTTTGATAGCTGCCCTCGGGTGAACCGACCGCGACGTCAATTGCGGTTGCCACGTTCGCTGCCACATGCTGCACATACACTACGTCGTCATTTAAATTATTTACCCAAGTAGCCACATCGAAATCAGCGTTGCGCCAGCCCAGGCGAAAATTGGCCGTGGTTAATGCATTTTCTGCATGGCGAGGGTCGAGATCAGAACTGTAATTAGCAGCACCGGTATAGCGCACATCCAAACGCGAGTAAATGTCGCCGTCTGCTAGCGGTTGCTCCCACTGCAGGGCAATATTGCCAGTGCCCTTTGGCGCAAACGGTAGAATATTGCCACTCAAATCGCACTGAGCAAGCGCGGCGTCGTCTGGCTCCCGGCCGTAATAACATTGCCCGCCAGTATATTCGTCGTACGTCGCTTCGATATAGGCAAGATTAACGTTCGCCGTTAAATTTTCGGTCAATAACCACACGCTATCAACTTCAATACCATCTACCACTACCATCTCCGCATTATTAACCGCAAATACGAGGCCAATAAAGCTGGCGTTCTGGAACTCTTCATACTCGGCGTGAAAGACCGCGCCATTCAAACGCACGCGGCGATCAAATAGTTCGGTTTTCCAGCCAAATTCCAAATTCGTAATATCTTCCTGATCAAATGGCCGTATTTCATCGCTAGCACCACCGAATTGAAGACTATAACCCCCCGCTTTAAACCCTATCGAGTATGTCGCATAGATCATTGAATCGTCATTAATGGCGTAACTTAGATTAATGTTTCCGGTAACCGCAGACCAAGTGTCACTTTGCTCAAAATCATTGCCGTTCGGTGATACCGTGCAGACGAGGTTTTTGTCTAGCGGCGGCACACACCCTGCAGCCGATGTTTCATTAAACTGCACGACACTGCCGGTTTTTTCTTCATAGGAATAGCGCAAGCCAAAGGCGACATCCATTTGCTCCGTTAATCGGTAGCCCAGCTGTGTGAATACGCCGCTACTCATGGTGTCTTGATTAACATCAAAATCACCGGTATCGCCTTCGACACCCAAGATTGGCGCAGCTAATAAGCCGGGAACCCCGGCAACCCCGCCAGCGACTGCACCGCCGTACTCTTCAATAAATTCATTAAGAATAAATTCGTGCTGATCATCTGCGCCACGGGTGAAGGTGTTGTCGTAGTAGAACAAGCCAAACAGCCAGTTAAAATCACTGCCATTGTCCGATGCCCAACGTAGTTCTTGCGACACCGATTGGCCAGCCTGACTGTCATTAAATGTCACTATATCCAAGGGTATCTGCTCAACACCCTCCATATTTATTTTTACATCGTAGTCTTCAAGTCCGGTAATAGCCGAAAATGTATAGCCATCGCCCTGATACTCAAAACTCAGGACCGCATCATCAGATTGCATGTCAAAATTAGTACGATCGTCCTGTTCAACAATACGGTCATCCGAGCGGTTATTGGTAATTGTCGCGCCAGCATTGGCAACAATTTCAATGTGCGCTGCACTGTGCTGCACATCGCCAGTCACAGGCTTCATGTCACGTATCATTCGCCCTAAAATTAACTTCGCCGTCAGGCTATCGGTGATATCTAAGCGAAACTGGCCCCGCACTGCATAGCCGCTCTGATCATCGGAGTCCGGCCCCGTCAGGTTTTCAACCAGCGGATCGCGCTCGGTCCCTGAATAGGAAAAACGAGTAGCAAAGTTGTCAGTAATGGGAATATTGACCGACGCTTTTAGTGAACGAAATGTTTCCGATCCCGCACTGGCCTCTAACATCCCCTCGAATTCATTAGTGGGCCCTTGGGTTGTGATGCTAATCACCCCGGCGCCAGCGTTTTTGCCATACAAGGTGCTTTGCGGACCTTTCAATACTTCTACCGATTTCACATCCACCATATCACCGAGGCCAAGCCCCGAGCGCGAGCGAAATGCGCCGTCAATCACCAGCGCTGTATCTGGTTCGAAGGTCGGGATATTGCCCTCATTGCCGATACGACGAATCCGAAAACTGGTGTTCAAGGGCGAGGCATTCGAGGTCACAATGAGTGAAGGAACTTGCGCCGCCACATCACCGACGTCGCGAAAGCCGGTATTCAGTAAATCATCACCCGCTAGGGCACTGACGGCGACGGGCACGTCCTGCATACTCTCCGTACGCTTTTGGGCCGTCACAATTACTTCTTCTAAAACAGGACCTTGCGCGTGGAGGTTGCTACTCATCGCGGCGGCGAGCAAGCAGCCAAGACGCAGGCTAATGCGAGCTTGGAGTGGGTTAGTCTTGGCATTTACTTTTGGCCTGCTCAGCTTCATTGTGGTTCTCCTCTGAGCTTTCGAAGCTCTCATTATTAAAATACTACTTAAACTGCACTCTGCTTACTCTTTACGTATACGCAGTGCTATCAGTGATAGCCATACTATGGTAAAGCGTGCATTGACAGTTGACCTAAACCGTAAATTAGTTGACTAATTGCGCAATAAATCAGGAGCTACCGCCACGGAACGAAGCAAATTAACTCAACCACTCGAATTCTAGTAATACGCTCCACACGCTACTCCTTGGCCAGTATGTGAACAGCCACCGCCGCTTCTTCCACGCCTTGTAAGCCACCGCCATTTTCCTGAATGGCATGGCGAGCACCGTGAACCTGTCGCGGCCCAGCTTCGCCGCGCAACTGAGTAACCAATTCATAAAGTTGACCAATGCCCGTGGCGCCCAGTGGGTGTCCTTTAGACTCTAGGCCACCCGAGGTGTTGATCGGAATCTTGCCGCCAAGAGTGAAGTCGCCACACTCGGCGGCAGGGCCACCCTCGCCAAACGCGACCAAGCCCAGATTTTCAGCTTGTATAATTTCGCCCATGGCAGAGGCGTCATGTACTTCTGCGACATCCATATCCGACGGCGACAGCCCTGCAATATTGTAGGCTTGCTGCGCAGCTAAATGTCCGGCGCTATTTTTATAATCGTTTAAGTCGCGATTACTGAAGCTGCGCATCACGCTCGCCGCAATACGAATACAGCGCGAAGGATCCGCACCGATGCGCTTTAAGCCTTCCTCGGTACAGATAATCGCTGCGGCGGCGCCATCGGACAGCGGCGCGCACATCGGTAAGGTAATGGGGTAAGTAATCGGCGGTGCGGCAAGAATTTCTTCAATCGAAAATGCCTGGCGAAACTGTGAAAAAGGGTTGTGTACTGAATGCTGATGGTTTTTTGCCGACACCGCGGCAATCTGCCGTTGTGTGGTACCCCATGTTTTCATGTGGAAACGACACATAGCGGCATAGATCGCCATAAAACGACTGTAGGGCTTATCCGACTCCGAGCCTTCCGGTATAGCAATACCATCACCCATACTGCGCAGAATTTCGAAATTCCGCTCTACTTGGGAAACATCCCAGCCGGCTTCGAATAACGCCATCGCTTTGGCTTTATCCGGAATATTCATCTTCTCTGCGCCGATAGCCAAGGCAACATCACAGTCGCCTGCCCGCAGACTTTTCAAGGCCAAATGCACTGCAGAGCTGCCGGACGCACAAGCATTTTCAATATTAAAAATTGGCACACTGTCGATGCCGATTTTGCTCAACACTACTTGACCGGGGATTGAGTGCTGCCCCTGCAGTGGGCCGTTAGTCATTCCAGAATAATACACCTCGCCAATGTCATCGCGACGACAGCCAGCGTCTTTAAGCGCCCCGTTCAAGGCTTCGCCCGCGAGGTCGTCAAGACTGCGTTCCTTGTGTCGACCAAAAACGGTCATCGCAATACCCGCGATATACAGATTAGACATTTTCACGTCTCCTTTTAGCGCGCGATCAAGGCGATAAATCGAAAATAGGAATTTGGAAATAGACGAGCGAGGTAGTAGAGCGTTCGGGAGTATTTTCCCGTAAGGATACGGCGACGACCACGAGCCACGCCTTTCAAAATATCCCGAGCACAGCGCTCTGGTGTCGTCACCAACATATCGTCGGCCTGGCGCTGAAACTTGTCTTCAGTCGGTCCTGCATTGCGGCAGCGACGACTCCCTTTTTCGATATTGGTCTTTATGCCACCGGGATGAACAGTGATAGCCTGAATGCCGCTGCCAGCCAACTCCTGCCACAGGCACTCAGTCAGCCCGCGCACCGCAAACTTAGACATATTGTAAGCACTCTGAGCAGGAAAGCCGACAAGCCCAAATACACTACTGATATTGACCAGACAGCCACTGCCCTGCTCTCGCATAATGGGTAGGAATGCCTTACAACCGTATATCACCCCCCAAAGATTTATATTCAACTGCCACTCAATTTCATCGACATCAAGGTTTTCAAAGGTGCCCACAACTGTCGCGCCGGCATTATTGAAAACGTAATCTGCACCGCCAAAATCATTTCCCACCTCTTTAGCATGTGCAAATACAGATTCTTGTGAAGATGCATCGACAATATAAGAACGCGCGTCAGTCGAGGTCGGCAATGCCTTTAATGTTGCATCGAGCCCCGCTGCGTTGATATCAGATATCGCCAGTCGCGCACCGGCCTCTGCCAGCTGAATGGCGAGGCACCGCCCAATGCCCGACCCTGCACCGGTGATAACCGCAACCTTACCTTTAAAAACGGACATTATTATTCTCCTGAAATCTGCATTCTTATTACTGCTGCGAAACGTCCCACAATAGCTGTGTTATATTTTTCGACTTGCTGCTGACCAGTATTGCTCTCGCAGATCTTTCTTCAGCACTTTACCGACGGGACTGCGCGGCAAGGCGGGAACAAAATCAACACTTTTTGGTGCTTTAACGCTACCCAGTTTTGTTTTACACAATGCGATCAAATCAGCCTCATCGACCGAAGCGCCGCTATTCAATTCTACGACGGCTTTTACCGCTTCACCCCACTGCTCATCGGGCACACCGATAACTGCACAATCTTGCACCGCTTCATGGCTCCACAAAACCTGCTCTACTTCACTAGGGTAAACGTTGAAGCCACCGGAAATAATCATGTCCTTTTTGCGGTCGGTGATATGCAAATAGCCGTCAGCGTCTAAGTGACCTATGTCGCCCGTATGCAGCCAGCCATCGATGATAGTTTCAGCGGTTTTCTCAGCTGCCTTGTAATACCCCTTCATCACAAGGTCACCGCGAACACAAATTTCACCACTTTCGCCGACTGGGAGAATGCCATTTTCTCCGTCCATGATTTCGACTCGCACCAAGGGATTAGGTCGCCCTACGGATGTCAACCTTTCGTCCGATGCCAGGCGACGGTTTTCAAAATGCTCGTCTGGTGTTAGAAAAGAGATCGAGGCTGGCGCTTCAGTTTGCCCATACCCCCCAGTCATCACCGGACCAAATACCTCAATGGCCCTTTTCAGTTTTTCAACTGACATTGGCGCAGCGCCATACATAAAATAACGGAGTGATGAAAAGTTCAGCTTTTCAATATTAGGTATATCTAAAAGGCGGTAGATAACCGTGGGCGGTAAAAAGAATTCCGTTACGCCATGCTCTTCTATTGCACCCAGCATTGGGCCAGCGTCAGGCTTGGCTAACACGACCACCGTACCGCCCCGAGCAGTACAAGGCAGCGACAGCAAACCTGCGGTGTGGGTCATGGGGGCTGCGGCCAAATTAACAGGGCGTTCGTCAGCGCTGTAGTGGCAGGCCATCATAAAATGCGCAACAAAGGTCTGAGTACTGCGATGGGTGTTCATTACCCCCTTTGGCAAACCGGTGGTTCCGCCAGTTGGAGACAGCATCACCACGTCATCAAGATCTGTTTCAATTGACGGCACCCTGTCTGAGGCACCGGCCAACCAGGTCTCAAAACTGCCCTGCTCGTCATCAATACAGACCCACAAACGAATCTGCGGAAGCAGCGCCCGAACTGTTTCTATCTGTTCGGCAAACGCGGCTTGATAAAAAAGTACGTCGCAGTCAAAGCTGTTTAAGACGTGCAGGTTATCTTCCTGTGAACCGCGGGCGTTGACTGGTATCCACGCCATATTGGCGCGCCACAAGCCTAGGGTACAGATCCAAGACTTAACATCATTACCGGCCCACACTGCGCCCTTGCTGCCAGAAGAATAACCTTGCGCCAAAAGTCGGTTGGCTATCTGGCAAGACAGCCGCCCGGTCTTCTCAAAACTCCATTGAGCATCGCCCTGAATATAGGCGATGCCATTGGGATTACTGCGCCAGCCGCGGTCGAAGAAATCGATAATGGCCATAAATCCCCCTACAACTCTTCGACCGTCGCGCGGGCAAGGCCACGCTGCTCAAGGAATCCCAGCAGGTAGCGATGACCAAATGCCTTACAGCCGGACGCAAAGCCAACTGCCTGCATATCATCGTCTAGCAAGCGGATCACCGCAGCTGCCTGTATTGCACCGGTAGCGATATAGGGAGTGATGCCACGCACGGTAGCTCGAACCGCTGCCAATTGGCCACGACCAATCGCGAAATCGACTGTGCGCTGCAAGGTAGTGCGCTCGCGTGGAGGCATGGCCGGCGTGGTGGACTCCACCAATTGTGCAATCACCCCATCCTGCTGCTCTACCGGCAAATCCTTGTATTCCGTTTCCCATTTCTCACCAATGCCGTGAACGAGACGCATCACATTGTTATCGTAGAATCCGACTGCGGAAACGCAGGACCGAACCCGAGGGTCACGCTCCATATAAATCGGCAGCGCCGTGCCGCCCCAAGGTAGCGAAAAGACTGGCTGCATAAAATCCGGTGAAGTAATGTTAAATGAGGTGCCTGAAGGGTGCTCCATCATTTCGTTTTCCCACAAATAACACTGGGGAGAGCGGAACAATTCAAAAATAGAAGCGGTAGAGCCGACCGTCACACCGGCGGCACCAGTGCGCGGCCCCCGTGATAGTGCGGCTGTTTCCAGCGCATCGATTCCCGGCGTTTCCAATGCCAGCTCAGCAGCGATTTCTGAGTAGGTATACATATAGGCCAACGACGGTGACAGCAGCAAGCCAGCTTGACGAAACAACTCGCCAAATTGATCGCGAGCGTTGCGAATAAAACCTTGCTCACCGGTCGTATCTATATAATGGCAACCCGCCCTGAGGCAGGCCTCTACCGTCGTCAAACCAAAATTAACAAAAGGGCCAACCGTGTTACATACCACTTTTGAACCTTGGAAAACTTTGCTTAACTCCTCGACGTTGTGATTGACCTCAACAATGTCATAGCGAGCCGATTCTAAGCGCACCACACGCTCCGCCATCATCTCTTTAATCCGCGCTGCACTCCGGCCCACTGCGGTAAAAGGAATGTCTTGGTCAATTAACCAATCCATAATCAACATGCCGGTGTAGCCGCTTGCGCCATAAATTACTACAGGATACTTAGCCATAGTCTTATCTCTCTTATTTTGAGTTAATCTTGGGTCCAACCTTCTTGGTACAACATCGATGCCGTTAAACCGAGGCGCACAGTGAGCATGTAATTCTCACCATCCTCGATCAGCGCGGATCGGGTATCACGATAAATTTTTTCGATAGGGTATTCTTTTGATGTGCCATTAGCGCCAAACAACTGAAACGCTTCATGAACAATTTTCATCGCCTCTTCGGTAACACTCACCTTGCCCTGGGCTGTTACATGGGGGTGTTTCTGCGGTGAAAACCGCGCGAATTCGAGAGTACGTCGCGCCGAAGCCCGAGTCATTTCGAGGCGGCGCAACATGTCACCGATCCGAAAACGTGTTAATTGGTGCTCCATTAAAGGGACACCCCCCTGCTTACGCTCATGACAATAAGCTAAGGCCAATTCAAAAGCAGAGCGTGCGACACCAGTAAAAACCTGACACATATGGGTGCCGGCATAGGACCAAGTCGCCGCGAGATTAGCGTGATAATCATCTTTACCCGCGACCGCAAAGCGTTTTGGCACACGCACATTATCAAAATATATTTCGCCTTGAGGCAGCGCACGCTGACCGATTTTATCTAGCGGCCGGCCTCGAGAAACGCCGGGCAAGTCGAGGGGAACAATGATGGCACTGCCGTTGGTGAGGCAGTCGTCACGCTCAAAGCCGTCGCCGTAATCCGCCGCGATGTAGCACAAGGCTACTTGTGCCACTGCACCATTGGAGACCCAAGCTGCGCACTGACCATTAATCACAATCTCATCGCCCTGCACTTTCGCTGTGAGATTGCCTTTCACTTGCGTTGTACCTGGGTGCATTTCTTTGGTGTAAAGATTAATTGAATCAGAGCCCCGGTCTGGCTGGGTAATGACCCAGCAACCTATTTTGCCTTCGCACAAATCTATTAGCTCTTGCTTACCACTTGCCTTAGCCATTTCTAATGGAAAGCTGCCCGCGGCGATCGACACCGCCAAACCGGCATCGCCCCAACCCAGCTCTTCGCCAATGAGTGACTCGACTCGGCCAGCAGGGCTATCAATTTGTGCAAGCAAGCCGGGATCAAGCCCTAGGGCCGCAGCCTCCTGCATCGCCGACCAATAGGGGGATTGAGCTGCAATGACATCTTCAGCGCTCATCGCGTCCAACTCGCGACCAATTGGCCGCATTACATCGCGAGCGAAGCGGTGAACCATCGACTGCAGTGCAACTTCGTCTTCAGTTAACGGCGAGTCAAAGCCGCTTAAACTGACGCTGGGCAGGCTCAAGGTATCGGTAAGATGTATCATTGGCGTTGACCTCTTATTGTGTTTGTCTGTCTGCGGCGACTCCGCCACCTTGATGACACTTTAGCCAACAACCGAAACCTTAACTTGCTTTTTGCCGCCACTTGCTTGTTTTAGCATGCCATGCATAATGTTTAGAAAAAGTAGGGGTAAAGCAATGAGTAGCAATATGAGGACGTGGACACTGCATGGCCTGCCCGAACTTGTAAGCGAGCTCGGGGGTGATGTTGGTCTTATCCTTCAACAGTTCAATATTTCACGCCGCCAGTTAGAAAGTGACGACGCAACCCTGCCCTCGCCCACGTTTATCCGTCTACTGGAGTTTTGCGCGCGCGAATTAAAATGCCCAGATTTTGGTTTACGATTGGGCTTTCGATTGGGCCCAGAAGCACTTGGCCCCATCGTGTTGATGGCCAAGCACTGTGAAACAGCCGGTGAAGCCGCACTGGCGATATCGTCCTATCTTCATGCTTACATCCCAGCACTGACTCTTCAGCTTGCACCGCTGAACCAAAGTGCGCGACGCCTACAATTCACGGTAGCAACAACGGGTGTCGGTTCAACACGGCAATTTTTGGAATGGAGTATGGGCGTCAGTCTGCGAAATTTAAAATTGCTGGCCGGCGACTCAGCAACGCCTTACGCCATACATTTTTCTCACCCCGCACTGCTGCCCTTAAATAGCTACAAACGCTTTTTTGGTTCACCGGTCTATTTTGGCGAAGAATTTACAAGTTTGGATATACGCAAAAGCGACCTCAATAAATCACTCGCGCAAAATGATCCACAGCTCAGACAAGTACTCGCAGATTATATTGAAAAAACCGCTATATCGAGTGACGCGAGCCTTGAAGAGCAAATTCGTACCACCACAAAAATCCTACTGCCAACTGGCCGCTGCAAGCTCAAAGTAATCGCAGATCAATACTCCATGAGCCTGCGCACACTGCAGCGCAGGCTTAGCAGCGAGGGACTCAATTTTAATGAGATCGTAGACGACATCAGAAAAGAACTGCTCGCCGTTTATCTTCAAGAGCGCAATCTACCATTGACACAGGTCGCAGCACTCCTTGGTTACGGTGAACAAAGTTCGCTAACACACGCTTGCCAGCGCTGGTATGGACGTTCACCGGCGCAGCTAAGAGTCGAACTTTGATTGCGGCAAGTGAGTCCCACGCTATGGCAGCTTTGTACGCGAAACTTTACAATGTTAGCGGGCAAGCAAGACCTTCAAAATCCGCTTTCTTCCAATAGCGTGCGCGGGGGTAACAATCCTTCATAACACTTTCTTCATGCTGCCCTGCTGGTTGGGCTATTGCCGCGATACCCTCCGGAAAATCGCGCGACATTTCGATCTTCATCTGCCGGTAGATTCTCCGCGCGGTGGTTGGTGTTGAACCGTGCTAGTGGTCGCTGGCGACGCCACAATAGACTCAGCATTATCTTTGCAAGCAACGCTTAGCCATATCGCCAGCAAAATAAATATTATCCGCAAATGCATCAAGCTAACTTTTTGAACAAGCATACCGACGCGCATCAAAAATACATTTTAAACGTTGCTCCTGCACTAAGCGGCTCGCCGACGTAGGTTTGGTAGCTACCCTCCGGAGACCCAATCTGCACGTCAATATTAGTCATGATATTCGCTGCTGCGCCCTGCACCAAATACACCTCGTCAGTCAGGTTTTTCCCCCACAATGCTACATCAAATTGTCCATTACGCCAGCCCAATCGCGCGTCCAGCAGGAAATAGGGGTCACGCAGATGGCGCGGATCACGCTCAGAACTTGGGAGATTCTCACCGGTGTATTGGTATGCCGCTCGGGCATAAAATTCGCCGTTAAAAAGCGCCTGATTCCACTGAGCGATGAAGCTCCCAGACCATTCAGGCGCAAATGGCACACCCTCGCCGTCCGCAATACAGAATTTACCATTGTCGGCCTCACTGTAATAATCGCAGGGACCACCTTTGTATTCCTCATAGCGCGCGTCAAGGTAGGTCGCCGCCGCGGTGAGCGTCAAATGCTCGCCCAACAAATAGGTTGTCTCTAATTCAAGTCCGTCTACAATCACTTCCTCGGCATTGTTTACAATAAACTGCAAGCCTACAAAGGTCGCATTCTGATAGCTTTCGTAGGAAGTGGAGAACAGCGCGCTGTTCAACCGCAAGCGACGATCCAGGAATTCGCTTTTCGCACCGAGTTCAAAATGCGTCACTTTTTCCTGATCATATTTTCGCTCGTCTTCGCCATCAAAATGCCCGAACTCTAGGTTAAACCCGCCGGCTTTGAAACCTGTCGACGCAGTCGCATAGAGTAGGCTACCTTCTACTGGGAACCAGCTTAGGGAGATTGTTCCAGTTAGATCACTCCAGCTATCTCCGCCCTGATAATTATTGTCGATCGGCGCTACCAGACAAATCAGGTTAAGATTAAGGCTAGTCAGCGGAATTGCTGGATCCAAATCAAATTCGTGTACAGGTAAACAAGATTCACCCGGCGCTAACTCTCGACGGTTAACAAAGCTCGCTGACTTTTCTTCATCCGAGTATCGAATACCGGCTACCACTTCCAAGCTGGAGGTCAAGGCATAGCTTCCGTGAACAAACGCGCCAAAGGAATCCGTCTTTTGCTTACCAGTAAAATACCCCACGTCGCCTTCTACCCCGAGAATAGGCGTGCCCGGAGAAACCGTTGCCACCATATTCCCAGAGGTATCGTAAATAGGAACGGCGTAATTCGAATTGCCACTGACATTACGCGCGAACTCATTCGAAATCGCCCCGCCATATTCTTCTACATCTTCTAGAAGGCGGAACTCACCGGTATCGGAGTCTCCCCGCGTGTAGTCATTTTGGTAGTAAAATGCGCCGACTATCCAACTGAATTCAGCGGCGTCGTTATTTGTTAAACGAAACTCCCACGAGCTGGACTCACCCGCCTGAGAATCAAGAAAGCTTACAATCTGGTAAGGCATTTGCGAGGCATTTGCGTAGTCTAAATCTGCTTGATACTTCTCGTAGCCGGCAAGAAGATTAACGGTAACGCTATCGAATACATATTCCATCGACGCGCTCAGGTCGTGAGAATCCTGAATAAAACTGTAGTTTTTCACTTGGTTTACTTGATTGTCGTAGGGATCATTTGGCCCGACCTCGCCACGCCCAAGTTGAGTTTGCATGTTACTTATTATATTCAAGTGGCTCTGACTGTAATATACATCGCCCATACTACTGGCCATATCCCGGTCTGCAGCGCTCGCAATAATGCGCAGGCTACCGCGCTCACTGAATTCGAATTGCAGCTGACCACGGAGCGCAAGTTGATCAAGGCTGCGACCATCATCCCCGCTAATATTTTGCTGCACCGGATCGCGTTCAGTGCGGACCACGCTCCAGCGCGTCGCCAATTCGTCGCTCAGGGGAATATTGATACCAAGTTTAATCTGGCGTAAGCCATCACCCCCGCCAGTCGCTTCCAACGAAGCATCAAACTCCTGCCCCGGTGCCTTTGTCGTAACACTTATCACGCCAGCGGTCACATTTTTGCCGTACAGGGTACTTTGCGGCCCCTTCAGTACTTCAATAGACTGCACATCGACTAATTCACCCAAACCCAAACCCGAGCGCGATTTAAATGCGCCATCAACAAATAGTCCAGTTGCTGGCTCGAAGGTTGGAATATTGCCCTCATTGCCAATGCCACGGATCCGATAGCTGGTATTAAAGGGGCTGGTATTAGTATACACCACCAACGAAGGAATCTGCATCGACAAATCGGTGATATCATTAATTCCTGCATCGGCCAGTTCCTGTTCACCGACCGCTGTAACCGCTAAGGGCACGCTCTGCATACTCTCCTCGCGCTTTTGCGCCGAAACGATAACTTCCTCAATCACGCGTTCTGCACGCGCAAGCGGCACAGCAGCCCAAAAACACAGATTTACAACGAGAAAAAGCCGTAATGCACTTGCTTGGTAGGTCATTATTATTCTCACTTATTGCCGGTCATCACCGAAAACACACATGGCACGTTCAGTCCACGCAGCGGTCTATTGGCTAAAGTAAAATATTGCCGCAGCAGATCCTTGCTTTTTGCCGCCACAAAATTGCTTAAGGATGCCAAAAATTTCGTAACACCCTAAGTAGGCTGCTATTTGAGGGTTTAGTTAACGCGAAGGCAGGGAGCGGGAGGACGCAAAAAAGCTAATTGAGGCTTGCTTGACGGTATTGCCGAGGGGTCATTGACGTCCGTTTACTAAAAAATCGCGAGAAGGCACTGGTTTCCGAAAATTGCAGGAGCTCTGCTATCTCTGCAATAGAAAGCTCTGATTCGCGTAAATATTTTCTAGCCAGTGATTCGCGTACTGAATCGAGAATAGTTTGATATTGGGTGCCATTTTCAGCGAGCTTATGCTGAAGTGTTCGCACGCTGACACCCAAGGCATCCGCTACCGTTGCCGCATCGCAAATTTCTGAGCTGATAAGATTCCGTACAATTATTTCAACGCGTGACGGAAAATTTTCCTTTACTGAGCGCTGTCGTAGGCGCAACACGCCTTGCAATGCACCGTGAAGTCTATCGGCTTTTTTTAGCGGTAATGCCAATGTTTTCTTGTCAACTAAAAGGGCATTTCGATCCTGATTGTATTGCAAGGCACGACCAAACTCCTTGCGATGGCGGGTGAGCGAAGGTGGCTTTGCATGCCTAAATTGAACATATGTGGGGTACCAAGACGACCCTGCATGCACTCTGACTTCCTGACAAAGCAATATGTACGCTAACTCAACTGATTGGACTTCGCCTGCCGGATCACCCGCGATGGTATCGTAACAATACGCGGTGCCGAGTTGCTCCGGCAGGCTGCGCAAAAACACACTATCACTATAAAGTTGCATCGCCTCCGCAATATTGTCTATAGCCTCACCTAAGGTAGAAGCGTGCCGTGCAACTAGCCAAACACTACCCAGGATTTCCAAACCCTGTTGTTTGGCAAGCTCAATGCCAAAATAACGTTCGCCACAACTCGTGGCCGCGATCTCAAAAAACTTTAACACCGCCTTGGCGTCCACCAACAAACTTGGATCAGAAAGCGCCGCCTCGTCGACATTGGCCAACCGCGCCACCATCGCAGGGTCGATATTATATTGCCGGATAAGACTATCCGCACCTGCTAGAGCGGCACTACTTACAGTTTTCAAAGCTGCGATGTCCAAAACATGATTATTCTACTCACGGTTAATATAACAGCGCCGGATAGCATTCAAAGCCAAGCATATAGCATAGACGGATAATCCCGTATTTCCGTCACAACCAGCCCAGCCGTAGCCTTAACACTAGCAAACATACTCAGAGATAATAGAGGCTATCCACTACCAAGCCATAGCTTCGATCCAAACACCAAA
>NZ_JBFJWS010000055.1:0-15000 GCF_041623545.1 Zhongshania sp.
ACATACCTTGTTCCGTTGAAATTGAAAATAAAAGTTTTGAAAAATGGTTAATTATTTGCACTTGTCAAGTGGTAATCCTCCCATTTTTAGCTGATGCTCAAAGTAGAAGTTAAGCAGCCATCAATGGTGGCTTCCCATTGTTGGCTTTATGGGGGCGTTCATGATTGTAAAACCAAAGCCACTCGGTTGCATACTCTTGAACTTGTTCCAAGCTTTCAAATAGGTGTTTACTCACCCAGCTATAACGGATCGTGCGGTTGGCTCGCTCAATGTATGCATTCTGCTGTGGCTTACCAGGCTGGATATATTCGATGCGGATACCCAGCGCTGATGCCCACTGTGTAAACTCGTGGCTAATGAATTCCGGCCCGTTGTCGCAGCGAATTACTGCCGGTTTTTCCCGCCACTCCAACAGTTGATTTAGCACCCGAATAACTCTGATTGATGGCAATGAAAAGCCAGCTTCAATGGCAATTCCTTCTCGGCGGTAATCATCAATGACATTGAATAATCGATAGCTGCGGCCGTCGGATAGCAGGTCATGCATAAAATCCATTGACCACACTTGGTCAGGGCGCAAAGGCTCCTTCAATGGTTCCGGCTTATTACGCTTGAGTCGCCGTCTAGGCTTGATGCGAAGGTTCAATGCTAGCTCGCAGTAAATGCGATAGACCCGTTTATGATTCCAAGCAAAGCCTTTTACATTCCTGAGATAAGCGAAGCAGAGGCCAAAGCCCCAATCAGAATATTGCTCTGTTAGCTGGATTAGCCATTCCGCAATCTCTTCGTTTTCTGACGACATAATAGGCTGATAGCGATAACAGCACTCGCTGACCTTAAATGCGCTGCAAGCCAGTCGAATACTGACGCCTCGACTAGCAACTACCTGCTGAGCCATCTCTTTACGCTGAGACGGCTTCACCACTTTTTTGCCATGGCTTCCTGAATAATCTCGGCTTTAAGGCGCTCTTCAGCGTACATTTTCTTTAGCCGACGATTCTCATCCTCAAGCTCTTTAAGGCGGGCGACCATCGACGCGTCCATCCCGCCATACTTGGCCCTCCACTTGTAAAAGCTCGCCGAGCTCATACCGTGTTCCCGGCAGAGCTCGGGTACTGGGGTGCCAGCCTCAGCTTGCTTAAGAATGGCCATAATCTGGCTATCTGAATAACGGGGTACTTTCATGCAGAATCTCCTTCAAACTATTATTAGAAAATTCTACTTATCGCTCCAGCTATTTATCGGGGTGATTACCCATTCTAAGGGCATAACAGCGCCATTCTCGTTCTCATTCTCGTTTACCCGCCCAAAGTCGCTTAATTCTCATTTGCGCAGCAATTCCCCAGTTCTGGGGAATTGCTGCACAAATGAGAATTCGGGTTATTCTAAAGAGTTGAAAATAGAGGGAAAATTCTTGTAATTGAGAATAGGTTATTACTTGTAATTGCCATACTCCATTGTTTTTACTTTTGGATATCGCATCTAAATGAGAATTTGCAAGCCATTGAATTTAAAGAAATAAATAGCACTCACCCGCATTGATTTCGTTAGACGTGGTTGACTGACCTTTTGCGCGACCAATATAGCCTATCGTTAGTTTATTATCCAAACAATCATTAAGGGCTGAGTCCCCGCCCCCTATATTTCGACGACTAACCCTTCATGAAAATCTGCCGTTTCCGTTGAACCTGGATACCCTCGCGAGTTACATATAATTCGTGCTCCGTGTACGACTTAGTCAGACGTGTTATGCATGTGTCCGTGCACCCAAAGGTCAATGCAATGTACCTTCAATATCTCAGACAAATCTGAAACAAAGGCTGGTGTCAGCGGGTCATTACGAAAACGACGGTCAACGGATTCGGCGTTCGAAGCATGATGTGTAACGACGATAGTTTTATGTTCACGGACAAGCCAGTCCTTAGACCTACGGTGCACTTTCTCAGCTTGCGCAGCACTAAAAAGTGACCGCATTTTCCCATATCCTTTGGATATCAGGCAGTGATCAGCCAGTAGTTGGTCAGCGACGCTCATGGCCAGATCTTTTATTCCCATAGAGGTCATAATCAGTCCACAGTACCGTACCAAGAATTCTGACACTCCCAATAGTTACCACATCATTTTGCAGGAAGTGAATATTTTCATAACCTTCGGCCACCCGACGAAGATCATACTCCATGATGTCAATATTCGACCTGTAATACTCGTGGTTTCCCGCAACATAAATAACCTGACAGGCTATTTGCTAAGCTAGCTCTATTCCCTTCGTTCCGTTATGTATATCACCGGCAAGTATTGTGACATCCGCTTCAGGTGGTACATAAATGCGCTCTGGGCTTCGCCATTGGAATTCATCGTGTGAATCACTTTCAATATAAATGAGCACTTCTGTTACTCCAATTCGAAGGTTTCTGACCAGGCCCATTGACTAGTTGCCAACATCAAGCACCGACTGTGATTCACTTAGTTATAGCCCGAATGAGAGAAAAGCAAATATATACTTACAAATCAATAGCTTATAGTATTTTAAGGTATAATATTGGCTCCGGTTTTAGGCTTGATAGTACGTCGATATTATTGCGATGGTGACGGGGCCTAAACTTCTGGCGGAGAAATAGGTACTTGAGCAGCCGGGGCCGCAAGCAAGGCATTAAACAAAAGTGGGAAACTAATTTTAAACCATGGAAATCTGGAGAGAACACATATAAGAAGTGGTGGCCGTCAACTCCTGGTAATTAGCGGACACCAAATCTAAGTGAAGTCTCAAGTTAAGCAGACATTCAAACTTGGCTGCTCTTAATTGTCGATCCATTGAATCCACCATCGAAAGCAGACAGTCAGCTTCTAATAGAGTGTGCTTGCTCTCACTCTAAACAGTCGGATATCTGGGTGGGGCCTAAGTGATCAGCTTCAATTAGTTTCTATGCCCCGTTCAAACTTTACACCGATTTTAGTTTGACGTTCTGGCATGTTTATTTTTCGAAGGCGTTATTCCATGGTAACGGAAGTGCGTTTGGGCAGCGGAAATCTAATGCCCACCGAATAATGGCATGATGATCGTCAGAAGTATTAAGGGAATATCCGAGATAAATGCCTTTTTCCAGCATACGAACTTCATCTGGATAGCGGTCAAAAGGCCAGGCAGCGACTATTTTGATTACCGATTTCTGATCCCAAACGGAAGTGCCATAACTAACTTTATGCGGCCAAAAGTCTAAAAGGCCAAACAAGATCCTATTGTACGCAACGCCTCCTTCTTCGTCTGTATGAAGGTTTTTACCTACCCAGCCACCCAGCAAGTACTTACCTACATTCGGAGAATCAAATGCACCGTATAGAACCGGCTGTTTTATCGGCCCAAAGCCGGCTGCTGGGCCGCTGTCAGGCATTGGGCCCGCGGTGTTGGCCATTAGAAACAATTCATCAAAATCTTGCGCAGAGCTATTGTAAATTGCCATTGCAGTGGCATTAGGGCATTGCCCGCTGCAGGCGTCACCTAGCCCATCACCATCCCCATCAGCCTGACTAGCATTAGGAACGATGATGCAATTATCTAGCTGGTTCTCAATACCATCGGCATCGAAATCTAGTCGCACAGTCGCAATATCGAAATCTGTGCGGTCATAGCTGGACTTGTCGGACGCTGCAATATTCAGCACCAACACCAACAGAACAGTCGTCGGAATTGCGAGCAAAAGTAGGAGAAATGCGGAAATCCGCCGAAATAGCGTATTACCCCAAACTCGGGCGTATAAAGCTTTATTAGTATTGTCTGAGCTCATTTTCTTTCCTTTATAGGTTGTCTTAAAAATTTTTACGGTTAACGCTGGTCGGAACCCACTCTGGCTTTTCGGCGCATAAAGTACTCTTTTGTCGATCAGTTCGTGTCATCACCAAGCGCTTTAGATTCTTAAGCGTTGTAAACGGAGCGTCTCGAGAGAGCCTATTGACGATACTGGTTGGAATTGCTCCTGCTGGGTCGGCCAGGCTTCGAAAGTCTATAGTCACTCGACATTCATCTATCGCGTGTAATGACCAGCTCTGCTCCATACTCGTGACCCTAACGACACCCGGCTTTACTGCGACTAATCCATCAGTGGCGTACTCGCGAATAACCACCGAGTTTAATTTCTTGTCTTCAGAAAATGAACGATTAATGATTACATCCCGATCACTGACGGGCCACGGCATCTTCATTAACATATAAATTAGCGTTGCATCGCTCGTGCCCTGAAGTCTGTACACCTTCTGAATTAAAGGATTTATTTTTGGGATAGCCGAAATATCTTTCATGAAGCTCAGTATTTCAGACACGGGCGCTTGCAGTTCTGTCACGCCCCGCAGCTCCCTGTAGTCGACTCCTTTGACTGGGCGAGAAAAAACTTCGATGCCGTTTTCAACGCGAATTGACTCCCAACCCCCTGTTTCACCATAGGCGATAGGTACTAGCACAAGAACAACTAACCCAACTAAACGACGCACTGATCTACCACCTTAGAAATTCAACTCTAAACCAAGCTTGATCGCGCGCGGCGCACTATGAACCGCTAAGACGCCATTGCTATTGGGCGTGTCCTGTACAAAGACTGGCTTGAAATTATTAGTCAGGTTAGTTCCTTTCAAAGATAAAGCAGGCTCCATAGGAAGTGAGGGAAAACTGGCTCTCAGGCTTACTCCTAAGGAATCTATTTCTGGGTGTCGATAGGTCTGTGACAGCGTACTGAAATTACGATTTTGATAGGTGTAGGACACCGTACCGGAGATATCAACATGCTGAGTTGCCCAATATCCAAGTAAAACTGCAGAACCCGAAAATGGAGAACTTAAGGGCAATTCCGTTCCAGAAGGAATATTGCCCGAATAATCTTCAAAAGGTTCAGTCGTGCGGGCATCGACATAGGACATGTTCACGTTGACGGCGAATCCCCAAGGAAGAAGCGAGATAACGGAAAGTTCTGCTCCAGTGTTTTGAGCCTCACCGACATTCGTTATATAGCCAAATACACCTAGGTAATCCAACTGATTTATCTGCATGTCCGTCCAGACGAGATGGAAGGCTGTAAAGTCTGCTTGCAACACGCCGTCGAACCATTCGCTTCGAATACCCAACTCGTAATTCCATATGCTGTCAGACTTAAACAGCAGTGGTGCATCAGGATCTTGACTGACATTGGTATTCAAACCGGCGTATCTGAAACCTTTTACTGCTGAACCGAAGAGCGCTATTTCATCCGTTAAGTGAAACAGTAATGTCAGCTTGGGGTTAAATATTGTCTCTTCGATACTGGCTTGATCACGATTGACTTCGTTTCCCTGAACTAAACCTGAAAAACTATCTGGTAGCGGAATAGGCGGAAGTAAATCTGCAAGGATTCCACCTTGCTGCAATGGGCCAGGTTCTACTTGGGAAAAAATTTCAGCGTCAGTACTTTGCTTAAAAAATCGCCCACCAAAACCTACATCTAAGCGACCAAAAAGTGTTCGCGTCAAATCAAAGAAGATCGCATGTTCTTCCGCCAAAGCATCTCCCTGCAGGGAAAAGAAATCGTCGGTCTCTTCTGTTCCAAAACTAATGAGACCGTGCTGATCGCTACGAGTGTAGTAATAACCGAACACGTAATTCCAATTATCAAAAATCGCCCAAGACGCCTCTGTTGGGGTCACTGATACGAATCGAAGTTCTGCGCTAGGCTGCTTTGATGAGGAAAGAGATTGATTGTAAACACCCTTACCGGCCTGAGAACTGCCAGTAAAAGTTGAAAAATCAACTTGCTGGAAATACTCTTTTTTCAAATGGCTAAGGATGAGCTTCGTATACAACCTTTCAAAATTGTACTGCGTGGACAGGTAACCCACGTCTAATGTTGCGTCTGCCGCATCAGGAAAATAGCGCTCATTGTGAGTTGGAGTATACGGAACATTAGAATAAGAGCTATCGTCCTGCCCGCTTGTACGACGCGCTGCATTTAACTCTACTTCAAGATTATCTGAAGGCTCCCACGAAAGAATTCCTCGGATTTGCTCACTTTGACTGGAATTGGTATCTTGACGATTATTGCGCGTATCGTTTATATAACCAGGGCGTTTATCTCGACTTCCAACGATTCTTGCCGCAAAGTGCTCGCCTATTGGTTGATTCCACATCGCTTCTACACTTTCAGAGTTATCATGAGAGCGAGAATGCGAACCAGTGGTAAGCGCCAAACTACCGTAGCTTTCCTCAAAATCTGGCTTATTGGGGATATAACGAACTGCTCCTGACAAAGCCGACCCCCCAAACAATGTGCCTTGCGGGCCTTTTAACATTTCGACAGTTTTGAGGTCGTAAAGATTAAAGTTTGGTTGAACACCTACCAGGGTAGGATTAACTAATGAAATATCTTCATAGAAAATTCCGAACGTCCGCGTGAAATAGCTGAGCAGGGCTCCTGTAGAAACCCCGCGAATAATAACTCTGACAGACTCAGAATCCGTACCAGCGGCAGTTGTCACGCCGGGAGTAAATTTTGCGATCGATTCAGAATCGTTGATTCCCAACTCCCGAAGATCTTCACCTCTAAAGGCTACAATACTCACAGGTATGTCCCGTACACTCTCTTCACGCTTAGTGGCCGTAACAAGGACTTCCTCAAGCAAGCGCGGTCTAGAGCGGATGTTTTCTAACTTTTGTGCTGCATCAGAACTTTGTTGTTCTTGAGACCAAGCTGAACCTGAACCCAGCAGAAGCGCAAATAGCACATAACATATTGACCGGATTGCATTGGCTGATGAATTTTCGGGTTTTGAGTCTAATGAGTTGAAATCACACTGCCCTTTATCGGCCCTACCAGTATGGACGGAAAAAAAGCACGTTATTCGACGAGCTTTTCGAAATCGATATGTCACCGGCCCCATGTAAAGATCTGGACAAACTTCCCTCAATTCATCAAGCATTGGTCGCTGAAACCAAGGGTTTCGATTTCCCGAATAATTGTAGTCAACTGAAACACAGTTCCGGCCATCAATAACCGACGGGGCGATACTAGTTTCAAATTCAAGCGCGCTGAATCTCTTACCCAGCAGCAGATCATTAATTCCTTTGCCGTGCATGGCATTGTTAGATTTGAAGCGCTTTCCTTGCCAGGGAAATCGATTACTTCTAGTTGCTCGCCGCAACCAACGGGAAAGAAACCCTCGGCGAAAACCTATTAGAGCCATACCACGGCACTGAATCACCCAATCTAGGGGAGCCAAGGTACTTGGCTCAGGCGCGTTCTTATAGAGCTCAATCAGTTCTTCAGGCTTATGTTCGTCAAGCCAATCTAATACCGTTGCAGCCGCCGCTCTTTTAGGATTTTCGTGGTCTCGCATCGAAAGTCTCTTTTTATATCGATCTGTCTAAATAAGGAGTATTCAACTGGATAGATGAACACCTTATCTCACAATGTTACATATATCAATACGTAACATTGCGAGATAAAATCTCCCCATCTTGAAATTCTTAATGTAGGTGTTGTTAGGATATTTACCTATTCACGATTAACAGTACTTCGACTTGCTCTGGTATCCTATCCACCTAAATCAGAATGGGTCTATTTTTATAACGATGCCAGCCATCAAGGACATTAACTACAAGGCGCTAGTCGATCCGACAAAGCCCCACCCCTTCCCAGAAATTCCGGACGAAATATTCTTTTACGCCGTTGATAAAGTACTATCTGAAAAACGCGTCGACCTTACTCAAATGGCTGCCGATCTGGGTGTTTCACGAGTTACTATTCATCGAAAAGTTCGACGTAGAGACGATTTACTCGGTGCTGCAATGCTCTATGTGTTTACTTTTATGCTTGATTTAGCATTAGAAGCAGGCAACGGAAAAGCAGGCGTCGAAAGGATTGGAGCAATCAGTCATCGACTTTTTGAATTGGTTCGCACTAGCAATGCGCTGCATTTTCTATTAAGCAATGAACCTGAATGTGCTTTGAGACTGCTAACCACCAAGAAAGGGCCAATTCAGGGATACATGGTGGCAGGCGTCGAGCTGATGCTAGCTGAAGAAGTCGACAACGGTACGTTAGCTCCTAGAATGCCGGTACATTCATTAGCGTATTTGCTAGTAAGAGTTGGTGAAAGTTTTATGTATGCTGACGTCATAGCAGATGAACCCGTTGATATCGAGCAAGCCTACGAATGTGTAATGGGTATCCTTAAATCACAAGCGACCTAACACAAAACTAACCTGATATACCCGCTATGAGCTAGTTTTCGTCAATCTGCATATTCGAGTCGGCGGCCGCTTTCGGCGAATTTTCAAGATATCTGGAAAAATTCAGGTAAAGCGCAAACAAGTTGCTGCACCGGCACTCCGCCAGCCGCCACCATCTTTACGGAGCAAAAATACATGCCAACTTGCTAGGCAGATGAGCAAGGCGTTGAGGCTGTAGAAAGAGCCTACAGACTTCCATAAAGTTCAAGGTTTTTGACCGTCCGCTTTTTACCAGACAGGGACGTGTGGTCGGATTGTCAGCCTATGAATTGCGCGATGACCGTGACTTAAACTTCTTACCCGATGGATTGGGTATTTGGCGCAGCGCCTAAATTCACATAGATCAAGGTTGCCCCCTAGAAACTCCATTCTAAGGGCATAACAGCGCCATTCTCGTTCTCATTCTCGTTTACCCGCCCAAAGTCGCTTAATTCTCAATTGCGATCAAATTCCCCAGTTCAAAGCCCTTTACAAAAAACTTGGGCAGGGTATTGACAGCGACTTCGCTTTACATCTTAATGATAATCATTATCACTACGATTAAGATTACAAACTCCGAGTCTCGCTATGGTGCAACTTCTTATCACGGGCGGCCCTGTCATATGGCTGCTATTAACCTTCTCCCTTATGGGTTTAACTGTTGCCAGTTATAAGATATGGCAGCTATTTGGCCACTTTAAACTCAATGACCGCGCCGCAGCGCGAGCCTTCAAGTTAATTGAAGAAGGTAAAAAGCCTGAGGCCTTGATGCTCATCAATGGCCACCCAAACCCCTCCGCTAAGGTGTTAAGCCGCTGCCAGCAAATACTCAGCAATAAATATTTAAGCCTGCAGCAAGCCCGCGATGAGGTCTATCGCGGCGCTCGCCTGCAGGCAGAACAACTCAGCAGCCACCTGCGTATTTTAGAGGTCATTGCCACCCTCGCGCCGCTGCTCGGCTTGTTGGGCACCGTGCTGGGCATGATTGAAGCGTTCCGAGCAATGGAAGCAGCGGGCGAGCATGTTAACCCCGCAATTCTGTCTGGCGGTATTTGGCAGGCGCTGCTGACCACCGCAGCGGGCTTGATCGTGGCAATTCCGATTTCAATACTGCACAGCTGGTTGGAGCGCTGCAGCGAACGCCAAACCCAAGCGATTCAAAATACTATCGAATACGCCTTCACCCTGCACAGCCAGACGCCAAACCCAGTTCGCAGTGCCGCCAAAGAAGCGAGCGAGCCAGCGTGAGCACTGCACTTGCCTTGTCAATGGCTGCGAGCTTAAACACGCCCCGTCGCAAGAGTGCCATTAGTCTTACGGCCTTGATTGATGTGGTTTTTATTCTATTGATGTTTTTTATGCTGACATCGACTTTTAGCAAAGAACAATTTATATCGGTCAAAAAGTCGCAAGCGGTATCTGCGCCGAGTAGCTCAAGGGCGCCCCAACTACTACTGGCTTATAAAGATGGCCACTTTGCATATTTTGATACCTCACTGACCGAGCTCAGCAGCCTAGCAGGACTCAATACCCTTGCCAGTATGGCGCAAGCAGTCACCCTGCTACCCGCCGCCGAGTTGCGCGTTCAGGATATTGTTGATCTCGTAGAGCAACTTAACGCCGCCGGTTTTACGCAGGTGAGTTTAGGCGAACCACTGCCCGCAGGTGCCCAGCACCATGACTAGAAGCCTTTTGCCGGAAACACCCAAAAGCAGCAACGACAATAATTTAATCCCCTTGATTAATATTGTTTTTTTACTGCTGATTTTTTTCATGGTCGCGGGGCAATTTAAAACCGCGCAAAGCGGCGCGGTGCAGCTGCCCAGTAGCAGTCAGAGCAAGGTCGAGAATAGCCAAGCCATCAAAATCATTATTAACCAGCAAGGCGAAATATTTCTTAGTCAAACAGCGGCTACATCGCACGCGACCAGCGCGCAAGCACTGGGCGAGTTCTTTAGCCAGCTGCCTAGCGCAGAGCCAACACAGGTTTCCCTGTATGCAGACCAAAACCTGAGCGCGGCGCAATTACACCTCGCGCTAGGCGTGATGGCTAACTACCCGCAGCTCAGCATTAACTTGCACACCCGCAACGGTGGTCAAGACTAATGCGCCAGCTCCCATGGATCATTGCCTTTGTATTTGCAGTTGGCGTACACGCCTCGCTGCTTTACCTCGCCGAGCAGTCACCGCGCCCAACACCGCTTATTGGCGCCGACGGGGAGGGCAGAGACGGATTAGAAATTGGCCTCGGCATGAGTGGTTCTTATGCCGACGTCGCCAAACACATCGCGCAGAGTGAGGTCGTGCCCGAGCCTAGCCCCGCGCCCAAGCCTAAACATAAGCCCGCGCCTAAGTTAAAACCCACACCCGCGCCAGCTAAACCGCCGACCAAACCTCAAGGAAAACCCGCAGAAAAAGCTGCGCAATTGCCGGAAAAAGTCGCGACAAGTATCAGTGCGCCCACGGCGCAAGTAAAAGCCGAGGCGGCAGTAGACGGTTATCAAAGCGCCGCCGACGCTTCAGCAAGCCGCCAAGCCAAGGCAGAAACAGCTAAGCCTGATGCTACAACTCACCAAAACACACGTCCCGACACCGCAGCAAAAGCCATGGTCCGCGGCAGCGGCTCAGGTGAGCAACGCCGCGCCGGCGGTAAAACCGGAGATAGTCAGCACTATTTCAGCCAAGTAATGGCACAGCTGAACCAATACAAACGCTATCCCACCGAGTTAAAAAAACGCAAAACCCAGGGCGTGGTGACACTGAAATTCGGCATCCGCCGCAACGGTGAGATTTTTGCCGCATCAATTAAAACCAGTTCTGGCCATGGCGACCTCGACGACGCGGCGCTGCAAATGCTCGCCGACGCCTCACCGCTGCCGCCACTACCTGCAAGTATAAAAAAAGAAGAGATCCATCTCGTAATACCTATTGAGTACGCCCTAATCACCAATGACTTCCATGAGGACTAAGCATGACAAGGAAAACCACATTAAAACCGGCCAAGTTAACAACAGTACGCGCCAAACCCCGCGCCAGCGCCCTAGCGATAGGCATACCCACACTGTTAATGGGCAGTGCTAGCTTTGCCCAGAGTGACGACGCCTTTGTGCTCGACACCTTAAAAATTGAGGAGCGCACCGTTGACACCAACCCCTACTCGGAAGCGGGCGCACCTTATAAAGCCAAAGTATCTGGGGATAGCCGCCACGTAAAAGATTTGGCCGACACCCCGCAAACCATCAATGTGTTGACCCAGACCCAAATTAAAGAATCGGGCAAATCGGATTTGCGTGACGTATTGGCCGCCCAACCTGGTATTACCCTGGGCACTGGCGAAAACGGCAACGCCTTTGGCGACCGCTATATTATTCGTGGCCACGAGGCCCGCAGCGATGTCTTTGTCGACGGCCTTCGCGACCCCGGCATGACCACCCGCGAGAGCTTTGCTACCGAGCAGCTTGAAATAACCAAAGGTCCTAGCTCTACCTTCGCAGGCCGCGGCTCAACCGGCGGCGCAGTCAATAGCATCACCAAGCAAGCCAGCACCGAGTACGACTTTAATAAAGTGAGCGCCGGTATCGGCACAGACAATTACCAGCGACTGAGCCTCGACGCCAATAATTCCGTGAGCGACGACATCGCGTTGCGCGCCAATCTGCTCTATTCATTTAAAGATGTTCCCGACCGCGAGCCCGCCGATAAAAGCCGGCGTGGCCTTGCCCTTTCAGGCCTATTCCAAGCCACAGAAAAATTGCAGTTAATTGGCGACATTTATTATTTAAAAGCCGAAGACAGCCCTGATCTAGGAACCTATATAGTGTCGGGTGGTGGTAAGCCAGTTGACGATTTCCCCGTCTATTTGCAGGAGCAGGATTTCCTTAAGTCAACGGTCAGCGTCACCACCCTGCGCGCCAATTACGAGATAAATGCGAACAGCCGAATTGAGAATGCACTGCGCTACGGGACTACCGAGAACGGCTACGTGACAACCGGCGCGCGCGGCACCAATCGCGACGCCAGCGACCCCGACGCGCCCGGTGCAGCGACCGCGTCGCTGAGCACCCACCAAGGCTGGCAAGAAATAGAGTACGTCGTTAATCAATTTAATTTCTTTAAAGATATCGATATCGCGGGGCGGAAAAACCAGCTGGTATTTGGGGTTGAGTTGTCTAAGCACAATGTCGTGAATGGCGTGTACAACGTCGCGAACAACGGCACCAGCAACTGTATTGTCAGCGGTCGCGGCGGCGCGGGGCCCGGCTATTGCACCACCGACGCCAATGGCAATACCCCAAGTAATATCCATACCCTGATGGGCCGCAGCATTACTAAAGGTGAGCAAGACTCAGATTACAATATCGAAACTATTTCGCTGTCAGTGATGGATACCATTGAATTAAGTGACGACTGGTCTTTATTCACAGGCATTCGCTTAGACGATTTCGATTACGACAATACCGTCAACAGCCGAGGCACCCTTTTAGATTTCAAATATTCCGACACCTTATGGAATGGCCATATTGGCGCGGTGTATAAAATCAATGACGATGCCAATGTCTATCTGACCTACAGCACCTCCGCGAATATCAATGGCGGCGAATCTGATGTCGGCGGCAGCTGTGGCTACGGCGGTTTATGTGGCGACCCAGAACAAGCGGCCAACAGCAAACCTGAAATGACCGCTAATCTCGAACTGGGCACGAAGTGGAATGTGCTCAACGACAAACTCTTAGCCACCGCGGCCATTTTCCAAATCACCAAAGATGATGTTATGGAAAGCGTCGACGATGACTATGCCACCCTCGGCACCCTAAACACTGGAAAAAACCGCGTACAGGGTGTGGAGTTCTCCTTGGTCGGCAATATCAGCAATAAACTCAGTACCCAGTTCGGCGCCAGTTTTATGGAATCGGAAATTCTCGAATCCTATAACACCGAGACCGAAGGCCGCGTATTAAGTAATTTCGCTGACGACAGTGTATTCCTGCAACTACGCTACCAAGCCAGCCCCAAGTTTTCCTTTGGCGGCACACTGACTTACTCCAGTGAATTGTATGCAGGCCAACCCGATTCCGCCGCTGGCTTTAATAGTGCAACGGGTGATTACTCCTACGAAGTGCCGAGCTATACCGTGTTCGACGCCTTTGCCAGCTACCAGTTTAACGAGCAGCTTAAAGCCCGAGCCAATATTGGCAATGTCACCGATGAAGACTACTACCTCGCGGCTTACCGCAGTGGCGCCTTTACGTATATTGGTGACGCCCGCAATACCCACCTAAGCGTGGAATACGAGTTCTAAACTCGCCTTGCGCTGTGCCCAACGTTCATGGGCACAGCGCTTTCTATATAAACCTGGAACTCAGTAATGAAATACACCCCCCCCTTGCAAAATATTCCCGCCGATATCGTTTGCCTCGATGACTACCAGCGCTACGCCAAGGAATTCCTCGCCCACGATATTTACGAATACCTTGCCGCCGGTGCCGCCGACGAATACACCCTTGATCGCAATCGTAGTGCCTTTAATCGAATTGAGTTAAAGCCACGCTTACTGCAAGACTTCAGCGCCGCCAGCACACAGATCACCCTACTGGGCCACGACTTGGCCCACCCCTTTTTACTCGCACCACTGGCCTATCAACAGCTCTGTCACGCCAGCGGCGAGATCGCGACCGCTATAGCAGCAGATGCGATGGACACCGCCATGGTAGTCAGTACCCTTGCCACCGCTAGCATCGAAGATATCGCCGCCCAAACCGATGCGCCAAAATGGTTTCAGCTGTATTTTCAACCGAGCCGCGAAGACACCCTAGCGCTGCTGGCAAGAGCTGAAGCCGCGGGCTACACCGCCATAGTCATCACCTTGGACGCGCCACTAAACGGTCTGCGCAATCGCGCCCAGCGTGCAGGGTTTCGCCTGCCACCAGAAATTCAGGCCGTGAATTTACCCTCGGCACCAACTAACGGGCTGCCGAACTCCGCGGGACCAAGCTCACTTATTCACCAGCTCATGGCACAGGCTCCCCAGTGGCAAGACCTGCGCTGGCTAAAACAAGAAACCAAGCTGCCTCTTATTATTAAAGGTGTGATCAATCCCGACGACGCCAAACGCTTCGCCGATATGGGTATCGACGGCATTATTGTCTCTAATCACGGTGGTCGCTGCCTAGACGGCTTACCGGCCAGCATCGACGCGCTGCCCGCCATTCGCCAAGCGCTGGGCGAGAATTTTCCGATTTTACTAGACAGCGGAGTTCGCCGTGGCAGCGATATTATTAAGGCGATTGCCCTCGGCGCTGATGCAGTGCTTATCGGTCGCCCACAAGTGTTTGCCGTCGCAGTTGCTGGTGCGCTCGGCGTCGCGCATATGTTGCGCTTACTAAAAGAGGAATTGGAAATAACCATGGCGCTATGCGGCTACCCGCAAATAGCGGACATCAACCGCGATTGCCTGTTCACCTGCCGCTGAGGACCACCATGCTAACCGTTATTAATAATTTACTCAGCCCGAGCGAGCTGGCGCATTTTCGCAAAACCCTCGACGGCGCCAACTGGCAGCACGGCGCCCACAGCGCCGGTCAACTCGCTGCGCCCCAAAAAGCCAATCTGCAGTTAGATGACGACAGTGCCGCAGCTCGCTGCTTGGTTAATATTATTATCAGCAAGCTAAACCAACATCCGCTATTCATCAGCGCCGCCCTACCCGACAAGATCTACCCGCCAAAATTTAATTGCTACCAACACCATGGCCACTACGGCCAACACATCGACAGCGC
>NZ_JBFJWS010000056.1:0-14927 GCF_041623545.1 Zhongshania sp.
ATTGTGAGCAAGTGCGAGCACAGATACTAACTGATAAACCATGGAGTCAAAAATGGGATACCAACATATCAAGGTACCTGCAGAGGGCGAGAAAATCACCGTTAATGCGGATCTTTCCCTGAACGTACCCGATCGGCCAGTAATACCTTTTATCGAAGGTGATGGCATCGGGGTCGACATTACTCCGGTGATGATCAACGTAGTTGATGCAGCCGTAGCAAAAGCCTACTCAGGCAAGAAAAAAATAAGCTGGATGGAAATTTACACCGGTGAGAAAGCCGCTGAGCTTTATGACGGCGACTGGTTCCCGGCTGAAACTCTCGATGCAATCAAAGACTACGTCGTTGGGATTAAAGGTCCATTAACTACGCCTGTTGGCGGTGGTTTCCGTTCCTTGAACGTGGCCCTGCGTCAAGAATTGGACCTGTATGTTTGTCAGCGTCCAGTGCGCTGGTTTGAGGGCGTGCCTTCACCAGTTAAAGAGCCAGGCAAGACCAATATGGTTATCTTCCGTGAGAACTCCGAAGACATCTATGCTGGTATCGAGTGGAAAGCCGGTACGCCTGAAGCGGATAAAGTCATTGAATTCTTCCAAGAAGAGATGGGTGTGACTAAAATCCGCTTCCCACAGGAATGCGGTATCGGTGTTAAGCCGGTCTCCAAAGAAGGTACTCAGCGCCTTGTTCGCAAAGCGATTCAGTACACAATTGATCAAGATTTGCCGTCACTGACTATAGTGCACAAAGGCAATATCATGAAGTTCACCGAAGGTGCTTTCAAGAACTGGGCTTACGAGCTGGCGACGGAAGAGTTTGGTGGTACGTTGATCGACGGCGGTCCATGGGTAAGTATTAAAAACCCAAACACTGGCAAAGATATCGTCATTAAAGATGTGATTGCTGATGCCATGCTCCAGCAGGTATTGCTGCGCCCTGACGAGTACAGTGTTATTGCTACGCTTAACCTAAACGGTGATTACCTGTCTGATGCGCTCGCTGCACAGGTTGGTGGTATTGGTATCGCCCCAGGTGCAAACCTTAGCGATAACATCGCCTTGTTTGAAGCGACTCACGGTACTGCGCCTAAGTACACCGGCCAAGACAAGGTGAACCCAGGTTCATTGATTCTGTCGGCTGAAATGATGTTGCGTCACATGGGTTGGAACGAAGCGGCAGACCTGATCATTACCGGTATGAACGGTGCGATTCAGGCAAAAACCGTAACCTATGACTTTGAGCGTTTGATGGAAGGTGCAACCTTGCTGAAATGTTCTGAGTTCGGTGATGCGATTGTAAAACACATGGCGTAACAAGCCTTCGCCACCAGTTTAGGCTGGTGGCGTACTCTTTTCAGTAAAATCTATTCAGGTGTTTCGGCAGATTTTATGTCGATTGCGTGCAGTCCTTTAGGTCCTGGCTCAGCTTTAAATACGACGCTTTGACCGGCTTTAAGTGTCTTATAGCCTTCCATCGTAATTGCTGAGTAATGCGCAAAAATTTCATCCTCTCCGCTTTCGGAGACGATAAATCCGTACCCTTTGGCGTTATTGAACCACTTTACAACACCGCTTTGCATAGCCTTTCATCCTTAATTGTCTTTATAGTTATTGTGGCGTTAACGTTAACTGCCTTGTATTTGATAATACCGCCCCCATTTTTAAAACAGTCAGGCCACCACGTCAAGTAAAGACGTGTAAGATATGTAGTTGGTGAATTTCCCTATTGCGAAGGGTTACAGTGGTGCTAAGCTCAGGTAAAGTCAGTGAAAATGCGAATTAATATACAGAATATGGCTAGCAAGCCCGACGAGGACGATCATGGTAATGGTATTGCGGTTCAGGAATCGAAACCGGAACTGAAGAAACCTCGTATGTATGCTGTGGTCTTATTAAATGATGACTACACGCCGATGGAGTTTGTGATCGAGGTATTAGAAGACTTTTTTTACTTGGATCGTCAGCGTGCTACACAAATAATGTTGGCGGTTCACACCAAGGGTAAAGGTGTGTGTGGAATATTTACCAAAGATATAGCTGAGACGAAATCAGCGCTGGTAAATCAGTACGCAAGAGATAACGGTCACCCGCTACTTGCTGAGATAGAAGAGAGTGATGACTAAAACTGGTAATTGCAGAAGGCGAAAGTAGTCTATGTTGAGCAAAGACCTAGAAACAACCCTAAGTCAGGCCTTTAAATCGGCCCGTAGTCGTCGGCATGAGTTTATGACCGTCGAGCACCTCCTTCTTGCCCTTGCAGATAATGAAGCTGCCGTTAAAGTGCTTGTCGCCTGCGGTGCCGACTTAATGCAACTCAAGGGTGAGCTAAAAGAATTTGTCGAAGCCACCACGCCGCGAATACCGGAAACTGATGTTGAGCGCGACACCCAGCCGACCTTGGGTTTTCAGCGGGTATTGCAGCGCGCCGTATTCCATGTGCAGTCGTCTGGCAAGCAGGAGGTTACCGGTGCCAATGTGCTGGTTGCCATCTTTAGTGAGCAAGAGAGCCAAGCGGTTTACTTTTTGAAGTCGCAGAGCGTAAATCGCCTTGATGTAGTCAATTACATCACTCATGGCATCTCTAAAGTGTCTGGCGCTGAAGGCATTGAGCATGACCAGAATCAAGAGGCAGAGGGTGAGGGTGGTGATCCGGAGCAGAAGCCGCTGGATAACTTCACAACCAATTTAAATGCTGAAGCTAAAGCGGGTCGCATCGACCCCTTAATTGGTCGCGCGGACGAAGTGGAGCGGGTTGCGCAGATTTTAACTCGCCGTCGGAAAAATAACCCCCTCTTGGTGGGTGAGTCTGGTGTGGGTAAAACCGCCATCGCGGAGGGTCTTGCGAAGCGTATCGTCGACGGCGAAGTGCCGGATGTCTTGATTGGTAGCGTCGTCTACTCTCTTGATATGGGCGCGTTGCTGGCGGGCACTAAATACCGCGGCGATTTTGAGAAGCGCCTAAAGGGCTTGCTGGCCGACCTTAAAAAGCGGCCCGGCGCAATTTTATTCATCGATGAAATTCATACCATCATTGGTGCTGGTGCCGCTTCTGGCGGTGTAATGGATGCATCTAATCTGTTAAAGCCGCTGCTCAGCTCTGGGCAAATGCGCTGCATTGGCTCGACAACCTTCCAGGAATACCGCGGTATTTTTGATAAGGATCGCGCTCTGAGTCGTCGCTTCCAGAAAGTCGACATTAACGAGCCCTCAGTTGACGATACTTTCTTGATATTGAAAGGCTTACGCTCGCGTTTTGAGAGTCATCATGAACTTAAATATAGCGATGGGGCGCTGCGCTCAGCCGCAGAATTATCTGCTCGCTATATAAATGATCGCTTTTTGCCAGACAAGGCAATCGATGTGATTGACGAGGCTGGCGCCTATCAGCGCCTACAGAAGCCTGAGAATCGTATTGAGAAAATCGGTGTACCGGAAATTGAAGCGATTATCGCTAAGATCGCCAGAATCCCGCCGAAGAGTGTCTCCTCAGATGATCGCGCGTCATTGGTTAAATTGGAAGACAACCTGAAAATGGTGGTTTTCGGGCAAGACAAAGCCGTGTCCGAGCTAAGTGCCTCGATCAAGCTGGCGCGAGCAGGTCTAAAATCGCCTGAGAAGCCCATTGGCAGCTTTTTACTGGCTGGGCCTACCGGTGTGGGTAAAACTGAGATTTGCCGACAGCTAGCAAAATTGTTGGGTTTAGAGCTAATTCGCTTCGATATGTCTGAGTATATGGAGCGGCACACAGTTTCTCGACTAATCGGTGCGCCTCCTGGCTATGTCGGTTTTGATCAGGGTGGCTTGCTAACAGATTCTGTTACTAAGCATCCTCACTCGGTGGTGTTGCTCGATGAAATCGAGAAGGCTCACCCTGATTTGTTTAACCTGCTATTGCAGGTTATGGATCACGGCTCGCTGACTGACAACAACGGTCGCAAGGCGGATTTCCGCAATGTAATCTTTGTGATGACAACCAATGCTGGCGCCGAAAGTATTAGTCGTCGCTCAATTGGCTTTACCGAGCAGGATAATCAAACGGATTCGACTGAGGCGATTAACCGCTTATTTACACCAGAATTCCGCAACCGGCTGGATAGCGTGATTGCCTTTGAACCACTGCAGCCCGACGTTGTGCTGACTGTGGTTGATAAATTCCTTGTGGAATTGCAGGCCCAGCTAGACGACAAAAAAGTCGTCTTGCATGTCGATGATGACGCACGGCACTGGTTGGTTGAGCACGGCTACGATAAGCACATGGGTGCCCGGCCAATGGCGCGGATTATCCAAGAGCACATCAAAAAGCCACTGGCCGAATTGGTGTTGTTTGGCAGCTTGGAAAAATGCGGTGGAGTGGTCAATGTCAGCGTGAAAGGTGACAAGCTGGCCCTAGCTGCAGAAGCAGTAGAAGAAGAGGCGGGCCAGACCTGCGATTAGCAGGTATTTATTAACGGCCGCGGAAGGTGATGCGGCCTTTGCTTAGGTCATAGGGGGTTAATTCCACCTTGACCTTATCACCCGTTAAAATTCGGATGTAGTGCTTGCGCATTTTGCCTGAGATATGGGCAGTGACAACGTGGCCGTTTTCTAAGCGCACGCGAAAAGTAGTGTTCGGCAAGGTGTCGATGACTTCGCCTTCCATTTCGATCTGGTCTTCTTTCGCCATTCGGCAACTATCCTCGAGAGTTTTTAAAATTGAGTGTGGTGCACTGTAGCCTTGGTGGCTGTCAAAACTGCGCGCATTTTGCCCTAATTTGATCGTGTTGGCAATTTGCAGGAGCGATTGGCGTGATATCACTAAATTAAGCGCAACCAACGATCATTCATAAGCAGTTCGATAGGCTTGTAGTCGGTTTTGTAGCGCATTTTTTGGCAGTCGCGAATCCAGTAACCTAGGTACAGAAAGGGTAAGGCGAGGTCGTGGCTACGAGAGATTTGCCAAAGAATACCGTAAACACCCAAGCTGCGCTGGGGGTGATCTGGATCGTAAAAGGTATAGATCGCTGACAAACCGTCATTCAAAACATCGGTAACGGCAACGGCGAGTAATGTATCAGCCAAATAAAAGTGAATATATTGCGTGCTGTCAGTGCCCTGGCCTAAAAAGCTATCAAATTGTTCTTTAGAAGGCGGAAACATGTCGCCATCGCGATGGCGACCATTGATGTATTTTTCGTACAGCGGGTAAGCATCGTCATTTGGTGCGGACAGTATCTGGGTAACTAAATCACTATTGCGCTTTTCAACTCGGCGCTGGGTTCGAGACGGCTTAAACAGATTTACCGGCACTCTGCTGGCGATACAGGCTTTGCATGCACCGCAGTCGGGTCTGTAGAGGTGGTTGCCGCTACGACGGAACCCCCTTCTGGACAGCTCGCTATACAGCGGGTTTGAAATTTTAATTTCGGGATCAATAAAAATCGTTTTGGCTTCCCGGTCATCGAAATAGCTGCACGGGTGAGGGTGGGTTGCGTAAAGTTTGAGTTGCTGGGCCTCAGTCATAATTGAACCGCTGGCGGTTTGCCATAATACCAGTCAAGCGACCACTTTTTTGGATTGCTTTGACCGTTGGTAAGTTGTTGTAAATATTTCTTGAAACTTGCACGATCCATTTCCTCCGCGCCCATGCTTTCAAGATAATCGTTACCTACCTGACAATCAATGAGTGGGTAGCCCCACTCGTGCAATTGACCGCAAAGGTGGACAAAGGCAATCTTCGATGCATTGGTTTCGCGGCTGAACATTGATTCGCCGTAAAACATGCGGCCAATTGCCACGCCGTAGAGACCACCGATTAATTTTTGATCTCGCCATACTTCAACTGAATGCGCCCAGCCAGCGTCATGCAGTGCTTGATAGGCTCTGCGCATCTCATCGGTGATCCACGTTCCAGGTCGTTTTTGACTGAGCTCGGCACAGCCTCGCAAAACGCCAGCAAAATTACGGTCTAAAGTGATTTCGTAATCGTTTCGGCGCAGCGCCTTGCGAAGGCTGCGGTTGATGTACAGTCGCTCTGGAAATATCACTGCTCGGGGTTGCGGTGACCACCACAGAATCGGCTGAGACTCGTCATACCAGGGGAATATCCCGTGGCGGTAGGCGTTGAGCAGGCGGGGTAGGCTGAGATCACCGCCAACGGCCAATAAGCCGTTGGGGTCATCTAGGGCAGATTCTATCGGGGGGAAATCCAGGTCAGCTTGGTCTAGCCAAGGAATACCGGACATCGGCTGATCTGCTCTGGCTTAAACTAAGTCGTCGAGATAGCGCTCGGCATCCAGTGCAGCCATACAACCAAAGCCGGCGGAGGTCACCGCTTGACGGTAAATATGGTCAGCAACATCGCCTGCGGCGAATACGCCTTCAATGCTGGTTCTGGTGGCATTGCCCTCAGTGCCGCTGTGAATTTTCAGGTAGCCGTCTTTCATGTCGAGTTGGCCCTGGAATATATCGGTATTGGGCTTGTGGCCGATAGCGATAAATACGCCAGCTACATCGATTTCCTGGCTGCCTTCACCTTTAGTGCTGTTTAAGCGTAGGCCAGTTACACCACTGGTGTCGCCAAGCACTTCGTCTAGCTGGTGGTTCCAGAGGATATTGATGTTGCCGTTGGCCGCGCGCTCCAGTAGCTTGTCCTGAAGAATTTTTTCCGAGCGGAGGCTGTCGCGGCGGTGTACCAGAGTGACTTCAGACGCGATATTAGAGAGATACAGCGCTTCTTCAACAGCCGTATTTCCGCCACCGATTACTGCAACTTTCTTGCCGCGGTAGAAAAAGCCGTCGCAAGTAGCGCAGGCTGAAACGCCCTTGCCCATAAACTCTTCTTCTGAGGGAAGGCCTAGGTATTGAGCCGAGGCGCCGGTGGCGATGATGAGTGCGTCACAGGTGTAGGTCTTGCTGCCGGTTAGGGTGAAGGGCCGATTTTTGAGGTCTACCGATTCGATGTGGTCGAATAGCACTTGGGTGTCAAAGCGCTCGGCGTGCTCTTGCATTCTTTGCATGAGCTCGGGACCTTGCACGCCATTTTGGTCGCCGGGCCAGTTGTCGACATCGGTGGTGGTTGTTAATTGGCCACCTTGCTGAATGCCGGTAATAACCACGGGATTCAAGTTGGCGCGGGCGGCGTAAACCGCGGCAGTGTAACCGGCAGGGCCTGAGCCGAGGATAATTAAGCGGTGGTGTTGGCTGTCACTCATAGATTCACTGTGTTCCAAGCAGGGGGATTGAACTTTGTTCAAACCGGGATGACTGAAAATAGACGCATATCATAGGGTAATTCTATAGGCGCGGCAAAAGCTGTGTGCGGCGACAAGTCTTATGACATAGTGCTAATATTGGGTCGATAATTACTTTTTCAACGTCCCATATTGGGATTGCGTATTTTACGTGCAAATTTAGGAAACCGTTCTCTTTTGCCAAAACAAACATCAGCAGCCATGGTGGAAAACCGTGAAATTTTGAATTTGCGCCTACGCGAAGGCTTGCTCATCGCCTTTGTCGCGGTTTGTATTTACATTTTTGTGTCTTTACTGAGCTATAGCGGGAATGATCCAGGCTGGTCGCGGACCGGCAACGGTGATCGTATTGTCAATGCCGGAGGTCCTGTCGGTGCATGGCTGGCCGACGTGTTTTTTGCCCTGTTTGGCTATATGGCTTATTTATTCCCGACGATGCTAGGTTTTCGGGCATGGCGGTTGTTTAAAGAGCGCTATCGCCCAGCTGGGTTTGATACCTTGATATTTGTGCTGCGGTTTATTGGTTTAGTGTTGGTAATGATTTCCAGCACAGGCCTTGCTGCTAACGGCGACTACGGAAATAGCGGTTTACCCTTTGGTGCGGGCGGGGTCTTGGGTGACGCAGTCGGCAATGCCACCATGACGTCATTCAATGAGTTTGGTAGCCGTTTATTATTGATTGCCATATTGCTGTTTGGTTTAACGGTATTTACTGACTTATCCTGGATTCGCCTAATGGATGCCGTGGGGGCAGCCACTCTGCGCCTGTTTGATCGTTGCCGCGAGTCACTGTATCAGTACAAACTTGCCAGACACGAGCGCCGTAAAGCCGCTGCAGCGAAGCAGCAACGCCACGAATCTGTAGCTAAAAAGACTGAAATTCAAAAGACCCGCATTCCACCGCAGATTGCGCCGCCGCCAAAGCCGGTCGTTAAATCTGCGCGGCCTGATAAAGAGCGGCAGACATCCTTATTTGACGGGCCGGTTACCGGTACTTTGCCGTCATTGAGCCTGCTTGATAAGGCCATTCACAATCCCGATCGGGGCTATTCCCCAGAAACGCTAGAGGCGATGTCGCGACTCTTAGAAATTAAACTGCTCGATTTTGGTGTGTCGGCCAAGGTGGTTGCGGTATTTCCCGGCCCCGTAATAACCCGCTTTGAGCTTGAGCCCGATGCCGGGGTAAAGGTCAGTAAAATATCGAATTTGGTCAAGGATTTGGCGCGTTCGCTGGCGGTGGTCAGTGTCCGTGTTGTGGAAGTGATTCCTGGCAAGCCCTATGTTGGTATCGAAATTCCAAATGAAGACCGGGAAATTGTTAATTTCCACGATGTATTGGCTTCAGAGGCCTTTGATGCCTGTAAATCGCCGCTTACTTTAGCGCTAGGGCATGATATTTCCGGTGAACCGGTGTGTGCGGATCTCGGCAAAATGCCTCATTTGCTGGTTGCCGGTACCACGGGCTCCGGTAAATCGGTTGGTGTTAACGCCATGCTGATTAGCCTTCTATACAAATCAACGCCCGAAGAAGTACGCTTGATGCTGGTCGACCCCAAAATGTTGGAATTGTCTGTATACGATGGCATCCCCCATTTATTAACGCCCGTTATTACTGATATGAAAGATGCGGCCAACGGCCTGCGCTGGTGCGTTGCCGAGATGGAGCGCCGCTATAAACTGATGTCGAAGATGGGGGTGCGTAACCTCGCTGGCTTTAACCGGAAGGTTAAAGATGCCATCTTGGCCGGGGAGCCCATAAAAGATCCTCTCTGGAAGCCAGAAGAGCATTATCAAGCAGGCCTAGAAGAAGCTCAGGCGCCGGACTTGGAGGTTTTGCCTTCAATTGTTGTGGTGATCGACGAATTTGCTGACATGATGATGATTGTGGGTAAAAAGGTTGAGGAGCTGATTGCCCGTATCGCCCAGAAAGCGCGTGCCGCCGGCATTCACTTACTGCTCGCGACCCAGCGGCCCTCCGTGGACGTTATCACTGGCTTGATTAAGGCCAACGTGCCAACGCGGATTGGCTTCCAGGTATCTTCAAAAATCGATTCTCGGACTATTTTGGATCAAGGTGGGGCCGAGCAACTACTCGGTCATGGCGACATGTTGTATTTACCACCGGGCGCGGGTATTCCGATGCGGGTTCATGGTGCGTTTGTCTCTGATGAAGAGGTTCACCGCGTTGTTGCCGATTGGAAGCGCCGCGGGGAGCCACAATATATCGACGGTCTTCTGGAGGAGGGCAGTAGCACTGACGCCATGCCAGGAATGCCACCTGAAGGTGCTGGTGGCGATGACGGTGAATCAGATGCTTTATACGACGAAGCTGTCGCCTACGTGACAAAAAGTCGCCGAGCGTCGATATCTGCAGTACAGCGCAAATTGCGGATCGGCTATAATCGCGCCGCCCGATTAATTGAAACAATGGAGGCTTCTGGTGTCGTAACTGAGATGGCCAGTAACGGTAGTCGTGAAGTACTGGCCCCACCTCCATTTGAATAGAAGCAGAAACATGCGCAAATTATTAGTTTTCTTGTATTTATCGATATGTACGGTAACCGCTTTTGCTGAGGGCGATGTGGCGCAATTGCACCTACACCTCTCTGGCGCACAAAGCTTGAACGCTAAATTCATTCAGCAAGTGAAGGATGTCGACGGTCAACTTTTGCAAGAGAGCAAGGGCACGATTGCGCTTAAACGGCCAAATAAAATTCGCTGGGAAAGCACTGAGCCCTTTCACTATCTCTTAGTGAGTAATGGCAAGACCGTGTGGCGCTATGACGCTGATTTAGAACAGTTGAACACGGAGCCATTTGACGCCAATCTGGCGCAAACACCGGCGATGATAATCGGTATGAGTATCGACCAGCTGGCCGCACAATATGATGTAAATGTTAAAAAGAACGGCAATGCGCGAGAATTTATCTTGAGCCCAAAAGAGCCTGGTTCGTTTACTGAAATGGTATTAATGTTTACTTGGGGCAAGCTCACGGCGATGCGTCTGACCGATACCCTTGAGCAAACCACCAAAATCGAATTTATAAACCCAAAATACAATAATCGTTTTAGCGATCGTGAGTTTGAGTTTAACGAGGCTGAGGCTAAACAGTCTTGACGGAAACAGCCAGCAAGGCGCCGCTGGCTGCGCGGATGCGACCCCAGACGCTTGATCACTACCTCGGTCAAGATCATTTGCTAGCGCCCGATAAACCTCTGCGACGGGCACTAGATTCAGGGCAACTGCACTCCATGATTTTCTGGGGCCCACCGGGCGTGGGTAAAACCACCTTGGCGCAACTTATCGCCCAGCTCTGCGATGCCCACTTCATAAGTATTTCCGCTGTATTAGCTGGGGTGAAAGATATTCGGGCGGCAGTGGAAGAGGCTAAGCAGCAGCAGTTTTTTCAGCGCCGCACCATCCTGTTTATCGACGAAGTTCATCGTTTCAATAAGGCTCAGCAAGATGCCTTTTTACCGTTTGTGGAAGACGGTACGGTGATTTTTGTCGGCGCAACCACTGAAAACCCCTCTTTTGAAATAAATAACGCCTTACTGTCTCGCGCGAGGGTTTATCAATTAAACGCCCTTAGTGACGCCGCCATTGTCGATATTGTCGCCCACGCGGCGAATTGCGAGGGCTGGCAGCTCGGCCAAGACCAAATAGAACGCATTGCTCGCCACGCCGATGGCGATGGGCGCCGGGCACTGAATGTCCTCGAAATAGCTGGGGACATGCTCGGTGGCAATGGCGCCTCAGAGCTGAGCGCGGATATTATCGATCAGGTACTCAGTGGTCAGCCTCGGCGCTTTGATAAGGGCGGCGATCTATTCTATGAGCAAATTTCCGCGCTCCATAAATCAGTGCGTGGTAGCTCAGTCGACGGCGCATTGTATTGGTTTGCGCGCATGCTGGATGGCGGCTGCGAGCCCTTGTACGTTGCAAGGCGCTTAGTGCGTATGGCTAGCGAAGATATTGGCAACGCTGATCCTAGAGCGCTGCGCTTATGCTTGGATGCGTGGGAAACTCAGGAGCGCCTCGGTAGCCCAGAAGGGGAGTTGGCGATGGCGCAGGCGGTGTGTTATCTGGCTGCAGCCCCGAAAAGCAACGCGGTTTATACTGCGTATAATGCAGTACGCAAAGAAATTGCGGCGTCACCGAGCTACGAGGTACCAATGCACTTGCGCAACGCGCCAACGAGCATGATGAAGGATCAAGGCTTTGGCGGTGGCTATCGCTATGCTCATGATGAGCCAGATGCCTACGCGGCGGGGGAGAATTATCTGCCCGAGGAAATCAAAGACAGCGTCTATTATCAGCCTGTTAATCGTGGTCTTGAGAAAAAGATCAGTGAAAAGCTGCGTTATTTGCAAGAGCTTGATGATAGTGCCAGCCACAAGCGCTATCGTTGATTTGAATGGGGTAGAATAGCCACCCAGTCTGGAGACCGTTTTACACGTGCAAATCTATCTGTTAATTGCCCTTGGCGGGGCTTCTGGCGCCCTTAGCCGGTTTGGGGTTGGGCGAATTGTCAGTCATTATTTGGCCCAGGCCTATTGGCCGCTGGGCACGTTTGCAGTGAACGTTATCGGGTCCTTTGTAATCGGTGCGGTTTACGTGCTGATCACTGAAAGATCAGCGCTGCACGCTGATTGGCGTTACGTGTTGATGGTGGGGTTCTTGGGTGCATTTACCACGTTCTCGACCTTTTCGCTGGAGTCAGTGGCCCTGCTAGAGGCAGGGAAAGTGCTCTTGGCCTTAGCGTATATGCTCAGCACGGTGATCAGTTGCGTGGTGGCGTGTTGGTTGGGAATTGTCTTTTTACGGTCTATTTAATTTTGTATTAGCTAATAAATACAGATGCTTGGAGAGTTATTTTAATGTTAGATATTAAGCAGGTTCGGCAGGATTCACAGGCAATTGCCGAAGCGCTGAATAAAAAGTATTTCACCTTTGACGCGGCCCAATTTGAGATGCTTGACGCCAGTCGCAAACAGGCGGACATCAATAGCCAAAACCTGTTGGCGGAGCGTAAAAAAGCCTCGAAGCAAATCGGCGAATTGATCAAAACCGGCTTGAGTATTGACGAAGCTAAGGCCCAAGTGAATGAAACCTTGGCCAAAATTGAGTCGGAGCTTGAGGCGCTTAAACAGCAAGCAAAAGACGCTAATGACGCCCTCGATCAATTACTAATGGCAGTGCCAAACCTGCCGGCTGACGAGGTGCCTGAGGGTAAAGACGAAAGCTGCAATGTCGAAGTGCTGCGCTGGGGGCAGCCCCGGGAATTTGATTTTGAGGTTAAAGACCACGTCGACCTGGGTGAAAGCCTCGGCGGCTTGGATTTTGACACTGCAGCGAAAATTACCGGCAGCCGTTTTTCCGTTATGCGCGGTGGCCTTGCCAGAATGCATCGGGCGTTGATCCAGTTGATGCTGGACACCCATACCCGCGCTCATGGGTATAAAGAAGTGTATGTGCCCTATATGGTTAACGCAGAGTCCCTGCGGGGTACCGGCCAATTACCCAAATTTGAAGCGGATTTATTTAAGTTAGCGGGTGATTCCGAGTACTACTTGATACCAACTGCCGAAGTTCCCGTTACCAATATGTTTCGGGACACTATTGTCGAAGCCAGTGAACTCGATAAAGGTTTACGTTTTACCTGCCATACGCCTTGTTTCCGCAGCGAAGCGGGCAGTTACGGACGTGATACCCGGGGCATGATTCGTCAGCATCAATTTGAAAAAGTTGAACTCGTGCAATTCGTGCGTCCGGATCAGTCCGATGAAGCCTTGGAAACTCTTACAGGTCACGCCGAAGCGATCTTACAATTACTTGAGTTACCTTATCGCAAGGTTATTTTATGTGGTGGTGACTTGGGCTTCTCCGCACGTAAAACCTATGATTTAGAAGTGTGGCTGCCAGGGCAGAGCGCCTATCGCGAGATTTCATCTTGCAGTAATTTTGGCGACTTCCAAGCGCGCAGAATGCTAGCTCGCTGGCGTAATCCAGAAACCGGTAAGCCGGAGTTACTTCACACCTTAAACGGCTCCGGTTTAGCGGTAGGTCGAACCTTGGTTGCAATACTCGAAAACTACCAACAGGCCGATGGCTCATTGACGGTACCAGAAGCGCTGCGCGGCTATATGGGCGGTCTTGACAGCCTGCAAATCGGGGACTGTTAATAATGGAATTCCTGCCACTGTTCACTGATTTGCGTAATAAACCCTGTTTATTGGTAGGCGGTGGTCAGGTTGCCCTGCGGAAGGCGCGATTGCTGTGTAAGGCCGGCGCACAATTACGGCTAGTTGCCCACGACATACTGCCAGAGCTATCTACCCTCTGCATGAACTCTGGTGGAGAGTGTATTCGGGGGGATTACGGTGATCATCTCCTTGACGACGTATTTTTGGTTATTGCAGCCACCGACGATGAAGAATTGAATAAGCGGGTTTCAGTAAGCTGCCACGCTCGCCATATTCCAGTAAACGTGGTTGACAATCCGGAACTCTGCAGCATTATCTTGCCCGCCATCATTGATCGTTCGCCGCTCATGATCGCGGTAAGTAGTGGTGGGAAAAGCCCAGTGTTGGCAAGAATGATGCGCTCCCGTTTGGAGGCAAGCATCCCTGCATCTTATGGCCGCTTGGCGCAACTTGTGGGGAATTTTCGGGACGCGGTAAAAGCCCGCTTTAGCGATATTGAAGATCGCCGCCACTTTTGGGAGCAAACTCTTCAGGGGCCAATCGCTGAAATGGTGTTTGCCGGAAAAGACGCTGTCGCCTCAGATATGCTGAGTAAAGCCATCGATAAAGCCGAGGTTTCCTCTGGCGGCGAGGTGTATTTAATTGGTGCAGGCCCCGGTGATCCCGATTTAATGACGTTTAAAGCGCTGCGTTTGTTGCAGCGCGCTGACGTGGTTCTCTACGACCGCCTTGTTGCGCCGGCAATTGTTGATATGTGTCGTAAAGATGCCGAGCGTGTATATGTCGGGAAGGCGAGATCTGACCACGCCGTTCCCCAGCAAGATATCAACAAGCTCTTGGTTAAATACGCAAAAGAAGGTAAGAAAGTCGCTCGGCTCAAGGGCGGCGACCCCTTTATTTTTGGTCGTGGCGGCGAAGAGATCGAAGAACTCGCCGAGGAAAAAATTCCTTTTCAAGTGGTGCCCGGTATTACGGCGGCCTCAGGTTGCGCCAGTTATTCCGGTATTCCGCTGACCCATCGCGACTATGCCCAGTCAGTACGCTTTGTTACTGGCCACTTAAAAGATCACAGTTTAAATCTGCCGTGGGGGGAGCTAGTTCACCCGACCCAAACTGTGGTGTTTTATATGGGCTTGGTCGGTTTACCGAGCATATGTGAGAAATTGATTGCCCACGGCCGTAGTGGTGATACGCCAATTGCTGTTATTCAACAAGGTACAACACCCCAGCAAAAGGTGGTGGTGGCAACCTTGGCGACCATGGTGGAGCGCCTGGTCACAGAGCCGGTACAAGCGCCAACCCTGATTATTGTTGGTGAGGTTGTGAACCTGCGTGAAAAGCTCGCGTGGTATGAGCATTATGACCTCGCGAACGGCGCGGTGTAACAAAGCCGCGAATACCGACTCTCATTTCCGATAACACACCATACGGAGGCGCAATGCCGCAGCAAGGTTTTGATACTGAGTACGACTACGATTTATTTGTCATTGGCGCCG
>NZ_JBFJWS010000057.1:0-14480 GCF_041623545.1 Zhongshania sp.
TCCACCCTGCTTTTTCGCCAAGCCAGCCTCTTCCACAGTCAATCCATAGCGGCGCTGAATCTCTTCGGTAAGCTGCCGACCACCAAACAACTGATCTCTGGTATACACCGTTTCACCATCAACAACGACACTGAGCGAAGTCATACTCGCACCCACGTCAACAATGGCAACCACCGTATTCTCATCGCAGCCCAGTTGCTCCGCGATAAGACTAAAACTGCGCTCAATAGCGTATGCCTCAACATCCACCACCTTTGGCGTGATGCCTCCAATCTCTAAAGACTCAACCCGCGTATCCACATTGTCGCGGCGACAGGCCACCAACATCACATCAACCATCTCTGGGTTAGCGTCTGACTCACCCAAAACCTCAAAATCCAATGCAACCTCATCCAATGGATAGGGGATATACTGATCAGCTTCGAGAGAAATCTGCGTTTCCATGGCATTTTCATGGAGCCCCGCTGGCATATGCAGAACCTTGGTAATAATTGCCGAGCCGGGCACCGCCACCGCAGCCCGCTTCAATTTGCTGCGGGATCGCGAGTGCACCGCACGCACAACTTCCCCAACCTGCTCTACATCAGCAACATTTTTTTCAACCACAGCCTGCGAAGGCAAAGACATTACCGCGTAGCTTTCTACGCGATAATTCTCGCCACTCCGGCTCAACTCCAGTAACTTAACCGCACTGGAACTAATGTCGATACCGAGCAGACTCCGGGAACCCTGACCGCCAAACAAGCCATCTAGCACTGTAGTTTTCCTATTTACATCGTGGACTTAGAGCGCACTTTTATATACAAGATTAAATACCAGTGTATACCAATGCGCAAATAGTTATGAAAAAAAGACGCCGATAATGTCACAGTTTTCGTTATCCTAGGCCTCGATTATATTCCCGCATCTCAATTTACAGGAAAAATATGCCAAGCAAGACCCGAATTCTCCGCCTTTTTATCGGCCTAGGCATTCTCGCCAGCTGCGGCGCCGTGATGATTTTCGCCGCTGCATTCCTTTATATTAGCCCCAAATTACCATCCGTCGAGGCGTTAAAGGACATTCAACTGCAAACGCCCCTGCGAATTTACAGCTCAGACGGCAAGTTATTAGGCGAGTTTGGTGAAAAACGCCGCTCCCCCATTAGCTTTCAGGAAGTACCGGAGCTGTTTATCAAAGCTTTTCTCGCCGCCGAGGACGACCGCTTTTATGTTCACCGCGGCGTTGACGTCACGAGTTTGTTGCGTGCCGCCTCACAGCTAATTACCAGTGGCAGCATTCAGTCGGGTGGTTCCACCATTACCATGCAAGTAGCAAAAAACTACTTTCTTAGCCAAGAGCGTACCTTCACTCGCAAATTCACCGAGATTTTTCTCGCCATTGAAATAGAGCGAGCTCTCGGTAAAGGTGACATTCTCGAGCTTTATTTAAACAAAATTTTTCTCGGCAACCACGCCTACGGTATAGAAGCGGCCGGCCAAGTCTATTACGGCAAACCCATAAAAGAACTTAACCTTGCCCAAATGGCGATGATTGCAGGGCTTCCCAAAGCCCCCTCGGCCTACAACCCAGTAGCCAACCCGAGTCGCGCAAAAATCCGCCGCAATTGGATTTTGGGCCGCATGCTGAGCCTGGGCTATATCAACCAAGGCGACTATCAAACCGCGATCAACGAACCTATTAGCGCAAAAGCCTACGGCACCCAACTCGATGTCGATGCGCCTTACGTGTCCGAAATGGTTCGCCTGCATATGCTCGACCGTTTCGGTAGGGCAGCCTACGAAGACGGCTTTACCGTCATTACAACCGTCGACAGCCGACTACAAGAAACCGCCAACCGCGCCTTGGTTGACGGTGTCATCGAATACGATACCCGCCACGGCTATCGAGGCGCGGAGCGTAACTGGAATTTAAACAAAAACCTGGATGACGAACAGCGCCAACGCCTGAGTCAAAAACTAGAGGAAATAGGCAGCATCGGTCCCTGGCACCCGGCACTGGTATTGAGTGTCGGCGATAAAAACGCCACGCTTATGCTTTCAACCGGCGATCAAACCACACTGGAATGGGAGCACGGCTTAAACGGCACTGTTCGCTATATCAGCGAGGATAGAGTTAGCTATGCAGCGGAAACCGCCAGCGACTTACTGACCGCTGGTGACGTCATCCGCGTACGCATGAGCTCAGATGAGCCCCGGCATTGGACACTTTCCCAGCTACCCAAAATCCAAGGGGCACTGGTTTCCCTTGACGCTGATAGCGGTGCAATTATTAGCTTAATCGGCGGCTATAATTATCAAAAAAGCGCCTTCAATCGCGTCACCCAAGCAGAGCGCCAGCCAGGTTCTAACTTCAAACCCTTTATTTATACCGCCGCATTAGATAACGGCTTCACCCCGGCAAGCATCATCAATGACGCCCCCATTGTCTTTGAGGACAGTGGCCTCGGCGACACCTGGCGCCCCAGCAATGATAACGGCACATTCAATGGCCCAATGCGCTTGCGTAAAGCCTTGTATATGTCCCGCAACTTGGTATCTATTCGGGTACTCAGAGATCTTGGTATCGGCAAGGCCATCGACTATGTCGCGCGCTTTGGCTTTGACCCCAGCAAATTGCCCCGAGATCTGTCGCTGGCACTGGGTAGCCATTCCCTAACGCCGCTTGACATTGTGAGTGGCTACGCAGTATTCGCCAACGGCGGCTACAAAGTTAAGCCTTATATCATCGACCGAATCATCGATCGCGACGGTAATACCTTGTACCGAGCCGAACCAGAAATCGTATGTCGCAACTGCAGCACAAATGAAGACGGCGATATGATCAGCAACCTCCATAATATCGAAGCCGACACCCTCGACGACATCATCAATAACAGCGGTGAAGCACCACAAGCAAAATACGCCAAACGTGTACTCAGCGAAGAAGTGGCTTTTCTGATCGACAGTATTTTACAAGACGTTATTACACGGGGCACCGGTCGCAAAGCGCTGGTCCTCAAGCGTAGCGATGCGGCAGGTAAAACCGGCACCACCAATGGTCCTACAGACGCATGGTTTTCCGGTTACAGCGGTGGCATTGTAACCTCGGCTTGGGTGGGTTTTGATCAAAACCACAATCTTGGTCGCCGCGAGTACGGTGGCTCGGTGGCGCTGCCAATTTGGATTGACTATATGAAGGAAGCCCTCAAAAACAAGCCCGAGCGTCACTTAAAGCAACCAGACAGCATCATTTCGGTAAGAATTGATCCCGATACAGGCAATCTTGCCCACCCTGGGCAAAGCAATGCCATCTTTGAGTTTTTCCGCAGCGACAATGCGCCAAGCGAAGGTTTCAATCAACCGCAAAGCCCTTATGGCGGTGGTGGTGACGACCCTATAGAAATATTCTAAGACTACGTCAAGCCTGGCGGCCTAAATGGCCTCCAGCGCTTCCGCGAGGGTTTTCACTCCTACGACCTCCATACCCACCAAATCCCCCCGCGGCGCATTGCCGTGGGGCACTATAGCGCGGCGAAAACCATGCTTCCGCGCTTCTTGAAGCCGCTCCTGACCACTGGGCACAGGTCGAATCTCCCCGGACAAGCCCACTTCGCCAAACACCACCAAGTCCTCCGGCAATGGCCGATCACGAAAGCTCGATACAATGGCAAATAGCAGCGCCAAGTCCGAGCCAGTTTCCAGTACTTTTACACCACCTACCACATTTACAAACACATCTTGGTCACCGACCTGTAGGCCACCGTGACGATGCAATACGGCCAGCAACATAGCCAAGCGGTTTTGCTCTAAACCCACCGCCACCCGGCGCGGATTGCCAAAACCCGAGCTATCTACCAAGGCCTGAATTTCCACTAACAGCGGCCGCGTACCCTCCCAAACCACCATCACCGTACTACCCGAGGACACCACGTCGCCGCGATTCAGAAAAATAGCTGAAGGGTTCTTAACCTCTTTAAGACCCAGCTCCGTCATTGCAAACACGCCCAGCTCATTCACCGCACCAAAGCGGTTTTTACTGCCGCGCAAAGTGCGATAGCGACTATCACTGCTACCCTCAAGCATGATCGAACAATCAATAATGTGCTCCAGCACCTTGGGACCGGCCAGGCCACCATCCTTGGTTACATGACCAACCATGAGCAATACCGTGCCGGTTTGCTTGGCAAAACGGGTGAGCGCCGCCGCGCACTCTCGGACTTGCGATACACTGCCCGGCGCCGAGCTAACTTGTTCACTGTGTAAAACTTGAATCGAATCCACCACTAATATGGCGGGTTTATTCGCCATAGCTTGGGCCAAAATAAGCTCGAGACTGGTTTCCGAACACAGCTTGAGGGTGTCTGCACTTAAATTCAGGCGCTGAGCCCGCATGGCAATCTGCGGCAAAGACTCCTCGCCCGTTACGTAAAGACATTCACACTGATTCGCCAGTCGACACAATACCTGCAAGAGCAGAGTACTTTTGCCCGCCCCCGGATGCCCACCAATCAACACCGCTGAGCCTGGCACCAAGCCACCGCCCAATACCCGATCAAATTCGTCAAAACCAGTAGAGCGCCGCGGCAGCGCTTCAATACTGACATTGGCCAGCATTTGCACCTCACCGCCGACTTCACCCGCATAACCCTGTCGCACCGGCGCCGCTTTCGCACTACTTGAAGGCCCTAGCCGCAGCTCCGACAAGGTATTCCATGCGCCGCAGTCTTGGCACTGCCCCTGCCATTTATTGTGATCAGAGCCACAGTCGACGCACACATACGCGGTTTTTTGTTTTGCCATAATACTGAAGCAATCGCCCCCTCGCTCTGATAAAGAATGAACAATCAAATTCCAAAATCCCTGGCTAACGACAGGGCTGACAGCAGCCCATACAAGGCCGTACAATGGCCCGCTATCCACAGAGTAAATAGCATGTCGGCCGCTTTAGTAGAACGCCAACTATTGGTATCCCCCTCCCTCGCTGCAACACTTGGGCTCGAGGCAGCCCTGCTGTACCAGTTGCTAGCGGAATGGCTGCCCCTACTCGACTACAGGGAAAGCCAAGGGGTTCAATGGTATATCATTGATAAGCAGCGCCTAAACAATCAGCTCCCGTTTTGGGATATGAACAAAATTGAAGAAGTGCTGCGCACCCTGCATGACCAGGGGCTCATTATTATCGGCGCTGCCTTAATGAGCAATGCACAAAATATTCGCCTCGCCTTTCCGCAAGCCAAATCCGACGCGACAACGATGCAAGCTAGCCTCGTCGAAGCCCCCGCACAACCAGCGGCACAACAAGCGGAACGCCGTGGCTCGCTAGTCGCAAACAGTACCCGAGTTAACCAACACACCAATACTGCCAACCCGCGACACCCCGTGCCCGGCAACAATATAATTGCCGCCGACTGGCTGCCAGACCAAGCGGGCATTGACTACCTGACTCGCTTCAATCAAGTCGACCCCGCATTTATCAATGCGGTACTGCCCGAATTTATCGCCCATTACCGCGAAACCGGTGAAACCCGGAGTTCCTGGAGCAGCGCGTTCAGCCAATACGTCAGCCGACGATGGAAAAAACAGCAATACCTCAAAATTGAAGAATCACGCAACTTGCCCATTGACGACAGCTGGAAACCCAGCCTCGACGCACTGGAAATTCTCGAGCGCGACGGCATTAGTCGCAACTTCATTGAAGATGCCATCCCCGAATTCACCCTGTTCTGGCGAGAGCGCGGCACCGCCGACAGCAATTGGAATTCCCGTTTTATACAGCATATTCGTTTGCAATGGGCGCGTTACACCAATGCCGTCAGTAATGAAAACGTCATTGCACCGATTCCCAGCAACTGGCAGCCCAACGATTCGGTCTTTGATATCTTGCGTATGGCGCGGATCGACCCAGAATTTGCCAGAGCACAAATTGCCGAATTTATATTATTTTGGCAGGACAGCGGTCAGGCGCACCGCTCATGGAACACAAAATTTCTCCAGCATGTAAAATACCGCTGGGCAAACAATCATCAACTGGGACAGAGCGATGCAAGACAGCAACAAGCTTCTGGAGCAAGCAAACCGGCAACTGGCTTCATCGCCAAACACACCGACCGCAGCTGGGCAGACGAACTCTGACCCGCTTCCAGATCGGGATGCGGTTATCGATGCGCTCAACCAAATGTTTGCCGAGTTTGAACTGGTCTACCACAACCAATACAACAAGGCCTTTTCCAATCCGGAAAAGCTTTCCTACGCCAAGAAAATCTGGTTTAGCAATCTGCGCCACATCAGCCCAGAGCGCATTATTGCCGCAACGCATCGCGCAATTCGCGAATCCGAGTTTTTACCAACCGTTAAAGGTATCTTAAAATATTGCGAGCCCGATCTGCGCGAACTCGGCCTGCCCGATACTCACAGCGCCTACTTGGAAGCCTGTCGCGCGCCACAACCCAAAGCCGAGTACACGTGGTCTCATCCAGCCGTATACCACGCCGGGCGGGCCTGTGATTGGTTTTTTCTGGCGGGTAATACCGAACACACCGCTTACCCCGTATTTAAACGCCACTACGAGGACATCTGCCAGCGGGTGATCAATGGCGAAGTCCTTAGTTTACCGGCACTCGTTGCCCTACCAGAGACCATTAGTAAGCCCCTCAGCCCCGACGAACAGCGCCAGCGTATGCAGCAGCTCAGGGACGAACTCGATATATAAACCTTAGGCAAATCCGATCGTGCAGGGCGCCCGCGCAAACGCTACAATAGCGGCCTAATTAAGCGGGCCGTCCCGCCAAGACCATACCAAGTAGGCAGAATTTATGGCAGACGACAAAACCACCCATTTCGGCTACAAAACCGTCGACAGCAAAGACAAGGTCAAGATGGTGGCAGGGGTCTTTCACTCTGTTGCCGCCAAATACGACATTATGAATGACTTGATGTCAGGCGGGGTTCATCGCCTTTGGAAACGCTTCACCATTGAATTATCCGGAGTACGCCCCGGCAACAAAGTCCTCGACATCGCAGGTGGTACCGGTGATCTCGCCGCAAAATTCAGTCGCTTAGTTGGCGACAGCGGCAGCGTAGTGCTGGCCGATATCAATGACTCCATGCTCACCGTTGGCCGAGAAAAACTCACCAACAAAGGCATTGTCGGTAATATCGAGTATGTCCAAGCTAATGCCGAATGCCTGCCCTTCCCAGACAATTACTTTGACTGCATTACCATCGCCTTCGGGCTGCGCAATGTCACCGACAAAGACGCGGCGCTGCGCTCTATGAATCGCGTACTCAAACCCGGCGGCCGACTTTTGGTGCTGGAGTTTTCCAAACCCGTTAACCCAGTAGTGGCTAAACTCTACGACCGCTACTCCTTCGACATTCTGCCGAAAATGGGCCAGTTAGTCGCCAGTGACGAAGACAGCTATCGCTATTTGGCGGAGAGCATCCGTATGCACCCGGATCAAGAAACGCTTAAGGGCATGATGACTGATGCGGGTTTTGTCGACGTTCGCTACCACAATATGACTGCTGGCGTCGTTGCCGTGCACCGGGGCGTAAAACCGTGATACCACCGGTATTGCAGGGTGCCGCAATTTCAGGCCTCGAAAACCTCATAAACAAGGCCCTGCACCTCGACCCGGCTGCCCGCGCAAAATTACTTGCGCTAGATGGTCAGCGCTTTGCCCTTGAACTGAAAGATCCAGACGTCAATTTAGGTATCGGCATTAGTGGTAGCCGTCTGCGCCTTCTCGGCAGCCTAAACGACGGAATAAGCACCCGACTCAGCGGCCGGTGGAGTGAATTTGCCGCGGTGGCCACAGCTGCTGATCCCGCAGCAGCACTGATCAATGGCAATATTCGAATCAGTGGCGACACCGCGCCACTATTAGAGCTTCGCAAAATCCTCGCGGAGCTCGATATCGACTGGGAGCAGCCGATAGCGGACTCCTTCGGTGATGTTGCCGCGCACCAGATCGGCACCGGACTGCGGGCTGGCCAACGCTGGCTAAATTCTACCCGCCAAAACCTGCACCGCCAGTTTGAGGAGTTTTTAGTTGAGGAGAGCAATCTGCTTCCTCACCCCTGCCAGGCCGACGATTTTTATCAGCAGATCGATGAGATAAAAGCTCGCAGCGAACGCCTGGAAGCGAAGTTGCGCCGCCTGCAATCGCGCCTAACACCCCAAGCCAATAAGAATTAAGGAAACACTATGGGGCTGCGTCGCCTGCTCGCCATTTGCTGGATTATTTGTCTCTACCGACTAGACACTCTCATCCCCACCGAGCATTTACCCCTGCGCGCCCAATTAGTATTGCGCTGCGGCCCTTGGCGCCTGTTTTCAAAAGGCAAATACAGTCGCGGCGAACGCCTGCGTCTGGGCTTAGAAAATCTCGGGCCAATATTTATTAAATTTGGCCAGATTCTCTCTACTCGCCGCGACCTACTTGCCGACGACGTCGCCATAGAACTCGCCAAACTCCAAGATCAGGTTCCCCCCTTTGGCAGCGAGCAGGCCGTCACCGTCATTGAAACCGCCCTCGGCAAGCCCATTGGCGAGTTATTTGTCAAATTCGATCGCCAGCCCCTCGCTTCGGCATCCATCGCCCAAGTACATACCGCGACCATCACAAACGATATCGACGTCGTTGTTAAAGTAGTGCGACCCGGCATTGAACACATTATCAACGCCGACTTAAAACTGCTGCTCACTATTGCCGGGTTGATCGCCCGCTATATCCCTGATGGCCGCCGCCTGCGCCCCGTTGAAGTCGTCGAGGATTACCGCCACACCATACTCGACGAATTAGACCTACAGCGTGAAGGAGCCAATACCTCCCAGCTGCGCCGCAATTTTAAAGACTCTGAAGTACTCTATGTGCCCGAGGTCTACTGGGATTACACTCGCCGCAATATCTTAGTGATGGAACGCATTCATGGCATTCCCGTTACCGACGTGGAAACGCTGAAGGAACAAGGCACCGATATGAAGAAGCTCGCCGAACGCGGCGTAGAAATCTTCTTTACTCAGGTGTTCCGAGACAGTTTCTTTCATGCCGACATGCATCCAGGCAATATTTTCATTGCCCATAACCGCCCAAATTCACCCCAGTACATCGCCATCGACTGCGCCATTATTGGCAGCCTCAGTGATTTCGATCAGTATTATTTAGCCCGAAATCTCTTGGCCATTTTTCAGCGCAATTATCGCGAAGTCGCCGAACTCCACATCGAATGTGGCTGGGTGCCGCCAGATACTAGGGTGCACGAATTCGAGGCCGCGATCCGCACGGTGAGCGAGCCAATTTTTGAAAAGCCGCTGGCCGAGATTTCCTTTGGTTTATTGCTCTTACAACTTTTCCAAACTGCCCGCCGCTTTGACATGGAAGTACAGCCTTCACTCGTGTTACTACAAAAAACGCTGCTAAACATTGAAGGTCTAGGCCGCCAGCTCTACCCCCAACTGGATTTATGGTCAACTGCTATGCCGTTTCTGGAGCGCTGGGTACGCGACCGCTACTCACCGCAAAGCGTCTTGAAAAAAGTCAGTCACCGCATTCCTGGGTGGTTAGAACAACTGCCCAATTTACCTGAGGCGCTACTCGAGCGCGGCGGAGCGAATAAGGAACAAGTCTTTGCAATGACCAAGGCCGACCGCCAACTTCAACAAGATTTCGCTGCAATGATCAAACAGCAGGCGCAACGCGGTCGTAATCAGCGCATCGCCATTGTTGCCGCACTGGGCGCAGCCTTACTCAGCGACCCAGGCATTCGAGCAGGCTTACAAACGCTACCGCCGATTAGTATTGGGCTATTTGTGATCGCTTTGTATTTCTTTATCCGCAGTCGCTGAGGTAAAGTATGGACCTGACAAAGCTGGGCTCGGACACGCAAGCCCCATGGAAACAGTATGAGTAGTAAAGACAGCACCCAGCCCTGGCTAGACCAAGTAAAGTGGAATGCCGACGGCCTAATCGCGGCGATCGCCCAAGACGCCAAAAGCGGCCGAGTGCTGATGATGGCATGGATGAATCGTGAATCACTACAACTCACTATCAGTAGTGGCGATGCCGTTTACTGGTCGCGCTCGCGCAGTAAATTATGGCGCAAGGGCGAAAGCTCCGGTCATGTACAAAAGATCCATTCCCTTGCACTCGATTGCGATGGCGACGCCCTGCTACTGCAAGTCGAGCAGATTGGCGGCATTGCCTGTCACACCGGCCGCCAGAGTTGTTTTTATCGCCAGCTAAAAGGCGACAATTGGCAGAGTACGGAAGCGGTATTAAAAGATCCCGCCACAATGTATAAAAGCGTGGACCAGTAATATGTCAGAATCAATTTTAAGCCACCTCGACCAAGTGCTCGCGGCCCGCAAAAGTGCCAGCGCCGACAGTTCTTATGTCGCAAGCCTGCACCACAAAGGCTTGAATAAAATTCTCGAAAAAGTCGGCGAAGAAGCGTTTGAAACTGTACTCGCCGCCAGAGACGCAGAAGTCAGCGGCGACAATAGCAAATTAATTTACGAAACCGCTGATTTGTGGTTTCACAGCTTGGTGATGCTCTCCCATCTTGGCGAAAGCCACCAGCCGGTACTGGATGAACTCGCCCGTCGTTTTGGCCTCTCTGGCCTAGACGAAAAAGCGGAGCGGGATAAATAATCAAACTCAATTATTAGCAAAGGGGCACACTCATGGGTTTAGGCGGCATTAGCATTTGGCAACTTCTCATTATTCTTGCCATCGTGGTTCTACTATTCGGCACCAAAAAACTCAAGGGCATGGGCAGCGATCTTGGCGGCGCACTTAAAGGCTTTAAAGACAGCATGAAGGGGGATGAAGACGACGAAGCCAAAAACCTCGAAAGCAAAGCCGAGCAAGATGCCAGCGCAGCAAAAACTGAGAGCAAAGAAGAGTCCAAGCACTAAATGTTCGATATTGGTTTTGCCGAGCTCTTAGTCATCGGTGTACTTAGCCTACTTGTGATAGGTCCAGAGCGCCTGCCAGGCACAGTGCGCACCGTCGCCCTATGGATTGGCCGCCTGCGCCGCAGCTTTAGTGATATTCGCAGCGAAATTGAACGGGAAGTTGGCGCAGATGAAATTCGCCGCCAACTCCACAACGAATCCATTCTGGCATCGCTAAAAGAAAGCAAAGACCAATTAAATAAAGAGCTAAATAGCGCTGGCGACGGGCTGCGCGACATTGAAAACAGTATTGCGCCCAAGCAAAATTCTACAGCCGACGAAAAGCCCGAAAGTAAAAGTACACCGAATACGGACGAACAAGTCCTAAGCCCAGCCGCGACTAAACACGCACCCAATAAACAAGACCCAATATCATGACTGACGCCGACCAAGATCAAGGTCAGCCGCTGGTTGCCCACCTGACCGAATTACGCGATCGCCTATTGCGCGTCGTACTTGCTGTATTAGTCTGCGCTCTAGGCTTAATGCCCTTTGCCAATACGATCTACAGTTTTGTTGCCGAACCACTGCGCCGCTACCTGCCGGAAGGCACGAGCATGATCGCCACGGAAATTGCGTCGCCTTTCCTTACACCGTTTAAACTGGTGCTGGTCTCGGCCTTTTGTATGGCGATGCCGGTGATCCTCCACCAGATCTGGCAGTTTGTAGCACCCGGTATGTACCGCCACGAAAAACGCATCGCCGCCCCGCTATTGGCCTCTAGCGTTATTTTGTTTTATGCAGGACTCGCCTTTGCCTACTATGTTGTATTTCCCCTCGTATTCGGCTTTTTCAGTGGCATCACTCCGGAAGGCGTTAACTACACCCCCGACATTGCGCGCTTCCTCGACACTGCCCTAAAGCTCTTCCTCGCCTTTGGCATCGCCTTTGAAATCCCCATCGCCACAGTCCTTCTCATCGCCTCCGGCGTAACCAGCGCCGACGACTTGGCCCAAAAGCGACCCTACGTCATCATCGGCTGTTTTGTATTTGGCATGCTACTGACCCCGCCAGACGTAATATCGCAGGCCCTGCTCGCAGTACCGATGTGGTTTTTGTTTGAAGTGGGGATTGTCTTTGGGCGCTTGGTGAAGAAGAAGCAAGCGGAGTCGGACGTCTGAGGTCGGGTGCCGGACGTGGGCGCGCTGCACGCTTGATGGGAGACGGAAGACGCTAAAATTAAAAGCGAGCATTTAGTGAGCGCAGCGAATGCCTTTAAGCGCCAGACATCCGACGCCTGACTCCAGACTAAATACTGCCTCTTCGTCAGATGCGGGCATGCTACACGCTTGACGGGAGACGCTAAGATCAAAAGCGAGCATTTAGTGAGCGCAGCGAATGCCTTTAAGCGTCAGACATCCGACGTCTGACGCCCGACTAAATTTTGTCCTTTCGTCAGACGCCCGACATCAGACGTCCGACCAATTAGTACTCATCCGCCTGCTCATAGCCAAAGGCCAAATTCTCAAAGCGGGTATGCTTACCAACAAAGCTTAACCTAGCGGTACCAATTGGTCCGTTACGCTGCTTGCCGATGATAATTTCCGCCATACCTTTATCTGGCGACTCTTCGTTATACACTTCGTCGCGGTAGATAAACATAATGACGTCAGCGTCCTGCTCAATCGCGCCTGATTCCCGCAGATCCGAGTTAATTGGACGCTTGTTGGGCCGCTGCTCCAAGGCGCGATTAAGCTGTGAAAGCGCAACAACTGGGCATTCAAATTCTTTGGCGATACCCTTCAAAGAGCGGGAGATTTCAGAAATCTCAGCAGTTCGGCCTTCGCTCGCGGTGCCAGCGACCTTCATCAACTGAAGGTAATCGAGCATGATCATACCGACGCTACCGTGCTCCCGCACAATCTTGCGCGCTCGGGAACGCACTTCTGTAGGGGTTAGCGCCGGGGTGTCGTCAATAAATAGCAACTTGTCTTTGAGCTTGGTCACCGCCGAGCTCAACTTGGGCCAATCCTCTTCTTCTAACCGGCCCGTCCGAATGCGAGTCTGGTCAATACGGCCCACCGACGACAACATACGCATCATCAACTGATTAGCGGGCATCTCCATACTAAATACGAGAATGGGCTGATCGCTTTTCATCAGCGCATTCTCAACAAGGTTCATCGCAAAGGTCGTTTTACCCATAGATGGCCTTGCGGCGACGATGATCAAATCTGAGTTTTGCAGGCCGGAAGTCATTTCATCCAGCTTTTCAAAGCCAGTGGTTAAACCAGTTACCGCATCTTCATTACTGAACAGCTCGTCAATCTTATCAACGGCTGACTTCAATAGCGGATTAATCGGAGTGAGCCCCCCCGTTTTAGGGCGCTCCTCAGAGATCTGCATAATGGCCCGCTCGGCCTCATCCAGGATCTCGTCACTATTGCGGCCTTCTGGGTTAAAGCTGCTGTCGGCTATGGCATTCGCAGCGCTAATTAAGGACCGAAAAGTCGCCCGCTCACGCACAGCTTGGGCATAGGCCCTAATATTGACGACTGAAGGAGTATTATTGGCGATCTCAGCCAAATAAGCTGCGCCGCCTACCTGCTCAAGCTGCCCTGCCTTGGCCAACTCCTCAGCAAGCGTTACAACGTCTATTGGCAACTCTAAGGTAATCAAGCGCGTCATTTGCGCGAAGATTTTGCGGTGCTCAGGGCGGAAGAAATCGCCCTCGCCAACGACATCGGCAACCGAATCCCAACTTTCGTTGGCAATCATCAGACCGCCGAGCACAGACTGCTCTGCCTCTAGCGAATGCGGAGGTAACTTCAGTTGCGCAAAGTCGCTCTCTTCTTCGAAGGGCGGCGGGGAATCGGAATAAGCTTCGGGGTACACGGAACCATCACTAGGAATATACAGATCGGGCATTGTGGCAAAAAAAAAGCACGGCCGCTACAAAGAACGGCTGTGCTTTTTTATACCTGACTAGTCACTGCAATAAATCGCAGCCACAAGCGCGAAGATCGTATTAACAACCCCGCACTATGTACGCCAGATCAAAGACAGATCAGCAAAATTACTCGGCTACAACCGCAATGCTAACAGTCTGAACTACATCGCTGTGCAATTGAATTGCCACGTCGTAAGTACCCAGGTCGCGAATTGGACCTTCTGGCATGCGTACTTCGCTTTTATTCAACTCTACGCCAGCTGCAGTCACTGCGTCAGCAATATCGCGAGTACCGATAGAGCCGAACAGCTTGCCGCCGTCGCCAGCATTAGCTTCAATTGTTACTGACAACGCAGCCAGTTTAGTGGCACGTGCATCTGCAACGCTGCGCTTTTCAGCGGCAGCCGCTTCTAAATCAGCGCGACGCGCTTCAAATTCAGCAACATTTGTTTTGGTGGCAGGTACTGCTTTGCCAAATGGAATCAGGAAATTACGGCCATAACCGCCTTTCACATTAACCTGATCACCCAAGTTGCCAAGCTTGCCAATTTTCTCCAGCAGAATCACTTGCATGGTTCTCACCCTCTTAAATTCGCCTGCGTTTGCGCCGCTCTATGGTTGAGAGCGATTCGGCAAACGCCGCCTAATATCA
>NZ_JBFJWS010000058.1:0-14251 GCF_041623545.1 Zhongshania sp.
AACTGGGTTGAGTACCATAAAATTAAGCAAGATGTTCTTTTGAAAGTTCTAGGCATAATTCATGAGTTAGGCGGCGATGTGGCATTCCCTACCACCACGGTAAAGCTGGACCCCATTACAATAGAAAATGCCCAAGAGCACAGCGGAGTTAAAGCATGAGTAAGACAATAGCGGTTATTGGTGGAACGGGCCTGTGTGACTGGCCTGGCGCCGAGGTGCTGGAAGAGACGGCGATTGAGACCCCCTACGGGGCGCCTAGCGCAAAATTGCAACGGATACGCTATGAATCTGCTGAATTTTTATTTCTTGCGCGTCATGGTCATGGTCACGAAATCCCCCCGCATGCGATTAATTACCGGGCAAATATTGCAGCCTTGAAACAGGTTGGTGTTGACGCGCTTATCGCGGTCAACGCGGTTGGGGGCATAAGTGAGCGCTTTGTCGCCGGGGTAATTGCTATTCCGGATCAGATTAATGACTACACTTGGGGGCGAGAACACACTTTTTTCGATGGCGCGAATGGTAAAGTTGAGCATGTCGACTTTAGTTACCCTTACAGTCAGGAATTGCGGACTCGCCTTGCAAATGCGGCAGTCGATGCCAATATAGCCTTTGAAGACTACGGCGTTTACGCAGTAACTCAGGGACCGCGTCTAGAAACTGCCGCAGAGATTCGGCGCTTGGCCAAAGATGGTAATGATATTGTTGGTATGACAGCAATGCCCGAGGCCGCTCTGGCCAGAGAGGCTGGGATTGACTACGCCTCGGTGTCTTTGGTTGTAAATCCCGGTGCAGGGCTTAGCGATAATCTGATTACGATGGAAGATATTCGCGCGGTCATTGATACCGGGATGCTACAGGTGAAGTCTATTCTTGCACATTGCATTGCTCAGACCTAAGTCCGGCAAAACTTGCGGCTAGGTGTCCCCACCTAGCCGATATTTTATTCCTTTGGCGTTACTACTTTTGTCACTTTAACAATGACACCGAATTTGGGGTGGTCAATAAAGTGCAGCTCGTCACTGCGCATCCGTCGCTGCTGTTTCATTACTACAATTTGTTCAATGGGGTAATCTGCCTCTTGCTGAGGAGAGGCGCTTGGCTGAAAGCCTGGGTTTTGCTGCTTAAACTGTAGGTATTCAGGGCTGTTTTCAAAGGCTTCATCGACCAATGGTGCGGGCTCTTCTGGCTCGTCATAGCTTTGGGGTTGCTGGGGCAGGTAGTAGTTGCCAGCATGGCTGCCAAAGCGCGCCAGCCAAAGATTGGTGTCTAAGTGGAGGTAGCGTTCAACTGCTATGCGAATATAGCCCTCCAGTTCGTAGTGTTTGCCGAACTGCTTGCCGCCTTGGATTAATATCGCTGGGGATTTTTTGCGCGCTTGCAGATCTTGTTCCCAGCTCGCTAAAAATAGCGGCTTGTAACGAGATGACATGCGCAGGGATTGAGCCGCTTTGGCGAACTCGGGGTCGCTGCTGTCGACAATTCTGGGAGAGCTGCTGCTACTGCTCGGTTGCAGGCGCACCCACTTTCTGGGGTAGCGTAAATGGACGTTGTCGGGCCAGTCTTCTTCATACATATTGCCTGGATCGTTATTGGCATAGACTACCATATCAATATGATAGCGATCCGCGTTCTGGGCAAAGGCGGTTGCGCTGAAACCCAACAATAACACCAATAGTAGGGTCGGGTAGCGGCGGTGAACTGTTGTACTCATAATGCTCGATCTCGTTTTTAATATGCGGGCTTACTATCGCAGTTCTAGTGTTTTGCTTCCAGTTTGCTCAGCAGTGCTTCGACAAAATCAAAACGCTGGGCGGGATCTTCTAAGGGCTCGCGGAATTTTAGGGCGTTCGCACCATCGAGTTGGTAGCGGGCTGGCGCAGCTTGCACTAGTTTCACGATATTAAGCGGGTGGACTTGGGTGTCTTCGCCAAACTCTACCCGACCACCTTGGTTTGACGCTTCAATTTTACTGAGGCCGAGGGCAGCTGCATGTAGTCTGATCTCGGCGCAGCGGAATAAATTTTTGACCTGATTGGGCAGGAGCCCAAAGCGATCAATCATTTCAACCTGCAATTCCCTTAATTCATGGCTATCAGCGGCGCTAGCGATACGCTTATAAAGCATCAGTCTACTTTGGACATCCGGCAAGTATTCATCCGGAATCAGTGCCGGTAAGCGTAAGTTAACTTCGATGTGATCCGCGTTATTATCTTCCAAATTGATTTTTTTGCCGGCTTTAATCGCGTTCACAGCGCGATCGAGCATGTCCATATACAGGGAAAAACCGATGGAGTGAATTTGGCCGCTCTGGCCCTCGCCGAGTAGTTCGCCAGCGCCACGGATCTCCATGTCTTGGGTTGCCAGTGTAAATCCCGCGCCAAGCGTGTCGGCTTCACTAATTGCCGTTAGACGTTTCTGTGCATCGCCAGTTAATTGCTTGGCTGGTGGAGTGAGTAAATAGGCGTAGGCCTGGTGATGTGAGCGACCGACACGCCCACGTAACTGATGGAGTTGCGCTAGACCAAATTTATCTGCCCGATCAATAATGATGGTATTGGCGTTGGGGACGTCGATACCAGTTTCGATAATTGTCGAGCAGACGAGAACATTGTGGCGTTTGTGGTAAAAATCGCTCATCACCTGTTCGAGCTCGCGCTCGCGCATTTGACCGTGGCCAACGCCAATCCGCAGCTCTGGGATCATTGCCTGTAAATCCCGGGCGGTTTTGTCAATGGTCTTAACGTCGTTGTGGAGATAGTAAACTTGGCCTCCCCGGAGAATTTCGCGAAGTATCGCCTCTTTGATCAAGCCGTCGTCGGATTCTCTGACAAAAGTTTTGACGGAGAGTCGGCGGGCTGGCGGAGTGGCGATGATGGATAGATCGCGAATGCCTGCCATCGACATATTTAGTGTGCGAGGAATGGGGGTGGCAGTCATCGTCAGTACGTCGACTTCGGCACGTAGATTTTTTAAGGCCTCCTTTTGACGGACCCCAAAGCGGTGCTCCTCATCGATGATGACTAGGCCGAGGTTTCGGTATTGAATGTCGTTGCTTAGTAGTTTGTGGGTGCCGATTAAAATGTCGACCTTACCGGCATGGAGCTCGGCAATAACGCCTTTTTGCTCCGCGGCGCTGCGAAACCGCGACAGCACTTCTATATTCACGGGCCAGTCGGCAAAGCGGTCGCGGAAGGATTCAAAATGTTGCTGCGCGAGCAGGGTAGTGGGCACCAAAATTGCCACTTGGGTGCCATTTTGTACGGCGACAAAGGCGGCGCGTACTGCAACCTCTGTTTTGCCGAAGCCAACATCGCCGCACACCAATCTGTCCATGGGGCGTAGTGATTTCAAGTCGCTGAGTACTGCTTCTATGGCCACTTGTTGGTCTGGCGTTTCCTCAAATGGAAAGGCGTCGGCGAATTGTTCGTAGTCGTCGTCGCTGAGTTCAAATGCACGGCCTTCGCGGGCTTCGCGGCGGGCGTAAATATCGAGTAACTCGGCGGCGACGTCGCGAATTTTCTCGGCTGCTTTGCGCTTAGCCTTGCTCCACTGCTCGGTGCCGAGTCTGTGTAGTGGGGCAGTGTCATCATCGGCGCCGCTGTAGCGGCTGATTAATTGCAGGGAGCCGACTGGCACATACAGTTTGGCGCCGTCGGCGTATTCCAGCGCTAAAAACTCATTGGCTTGGCTGTCGATGTTGAGTGACTGTAGGCCAAGATAGCGACCAACACCGTGGTCGGCGTGAACCACGGGGGCACCGATACGCAGTTCGGCAAGGTTCTTAACGACGCTCTCTGCACTATTTGAGGCGGCTTTCTTGCGGCGGCGACTCTGGGAAACGCGTTTGCCGAATAGCTGGGACTCGGCAATGAGGGCGAAGGGGTGGGGGGTGTCGCCGGATATGCCTTCGTCGAGGGGCGCAATGGTAATGCCAAGTTGTTTTTTACTGTCGGCAAAGTCGCGCCAACTGGTAAACGGCGCAGGCTTGAGTTTGTGCCTAGCGAGTAGGTCAATTAAGGCTTCGCGGCGCCCAGCTGATTCAGCGCAGAGCAAGACTTTGCGATCTTGGCAGTAACTGCGTAAGGCCGAGATGGGATCACTTTGCTTGGCGTCTATGCTCAGTACCGGTGCTGTAGCAATGGCAAAGTTGAAGTTGCCTGCAGCAGTTGGGAGTTCGCCTTCACTCAAACTAATACGGGGGTAGCCTTTGAGGGTGGCAAATAGCTCGGGCACGGTTTGAAAAACGGTTGCGGGCGGCAGTACTGGCCGCTGCAAATCCCCTTGGCGTTGCTCAAAGCGTTGTTGTATATCTTGCCAGTAGTGTTCGGCGGCGCCCTCTATGCCGCTGGTGTTTAGTATCCAGGCGTTGGCGGGAAGGTAGTCAAATAAGGTGCCAGTTTCTTGGAAAAACAGCGGTAAATAATATTCGATGCCGGCGGGCGCGATACCGTCACTGACGTCTTGATAAACGGGGCACTTGCGGTGGTCAACATTGAAGCGCTCATGCCATTGCCGTCGGAAGAGCGCTATGCCGTCGTCGTCAAGGGGGAATTCCTTGCCCGGTAGTAAGCTTATCTCCGCTACGGATTCGATGCCGCGCTGGGTTTCGGGGTCAAAACTGCGCAGGCTGTCGATTTCTTGGTCGAGCAGGTCTAGGCGGTAGGGGAACTCGCTGCCCATTGGGAATATATCAATTATCGCGCCGCGACTGGCGTATTCGCCGTGTTGATAAACTGTATCCACGTGGTGGTAGCCGCTTTTCTCGAGTTCTAGCTTAAAGCTGCTGATATCGACTTGTTGGCCGCGCTTTAGCAGTAGGCTGTGCTGACGAACATAGTCTGGCGGCGCTATGCGCTGCATTAGCGTGCTGATGGGCGCCACCAAAATGCCGTTTGTCATATTCGGCAGTTCGCTGAGGGTGCGCAGTCGCTCTGAAACGATGTCCTCATGGGGCGAAAAGTTGTCGTAGGGTAGGGTTTCCCAGTCGGGTAGCAAGCGTACGGGCAGCTCAGCGGCAAAAAAACGCAGGTTTTGCTCAAGTTGATAAGCAGAGGCCGTATCGGCGGTCAGTAGCAGGACCGGACTATTTAATGCTCTAGCCAATTCGGCAGCAACAAGGCCGTGGCTTGCAGAGGGGCATTGTCCCCAGCGCAGAACGCCGGCTTTTGGGGGGGTATTAATTACGGGTAATTCAATCACAGTCAGGGAATTCTGCTTTAGTCAGTGATAAATCGGGCATTGTAACCCGCTATTGGTAGTTATTACATTGTACAGATGCCGATCGGCGGTTGAACTCATGGCCAGTAATAAAGATAATACGCGCACAAAATTCTCCCCCCTCCATGCAAAGGGTATCTGCCGTGACTGAAAGAAGACGTGAGCGTCCTGATGATTATTTCGCCGACTGGAAAGAACGCGAAGCGTTAGCAGAGGGGATGATTCCCCTAATTGGTAAACTTTACCGCACCAATAACGTTAAAACTTACATCTATGGTAAGAACTTAGTCAATCTGTCGGTGCTGGATATCATGCAAGCTCACCGTTTTGTGCGTCAGGTTGAGCAAAACGAAATCTCCGAGTTTGAGACCTTTCCAATTATTCAGGCGCTTTCTACCCTAGATCTCGGTACAGCGCATATTGATGCTGGCCGTATTGCGGTTAGTTACGAAGAAACGGCTAAGGCTAGCGGTCAGTCTGTTGAAGATTTTGTCCGCAGTCAGGTGGCAAAGCTGATCGGCGGCGCCAAAGAACCAGGTCGACCTTCGCGTGACGTTGTCTTGTATGGGTTTGGACGTATTGGTCGCTTAGTTGCTCGGCTCTTAATAGAAAAGGCCGGTGGCGGCGCTAATTTACGTCTGCGCGCAGTCGTGGTTCGCCACGGTGGTGCCGAAAACGACTTGGTCAAGCGGGTGAGCTTGCTGCGTCGTGATTCAGTTCATGGGCCTTTTAACGGCACGATTCGCGTTGATGAGGAGCGCCAGTCATTCGTTGCTAATGGCGTTGAAGTGAAGGTGATTTACGCTAACTCGCCGGAAGAAGTGGATTACACAGCCTACGGCATCAATGACGCTATTTTGGTTGATAACACCGGGAAATGGCGCGATGTAGAAGGCTTGTCGACTCATTTAGGTCGCCCAGGTATCGCCAAGGTTATTTTAACTGCACCTGGCAAAGGCGATATGAAGAATATCGTTCATGGCGTAAACAGTGATCAGATCTTACCAGAAGACACTATTATCTCTGCCGCTAGTTGTACCACCAATGCTATCGCCCCACCGCTAAAGGTATTGGATGACAAGTTCGGCGTAGAGAATGGCCACGTTGAAACGGTTCACTCCTATACCAATGACCAGAACTTGATCGATAACTACCATAAAGGCGATCGTCGTGGTCGCAGCGCACCATTGAATATGGTTATTTCAGAAACGGGTGCAGCAAAGGCTGTTGGTAAGGTATTGCCCGCGATGCTAGGTAAGCTGAGTGGCAACGCAATTCGGGTGCCTACGCCAAATGTGTCTCTAGCGATTTTGAAGCTGAATCTGAAGACCGAGACCACTAAAGAAGAATTGAACGAATTTATGCGCAAAGTGGCCCTGCACTCGCCACTGCGTAAGCAAATTGACTACTCTAATTCGCCTGAAGTTGTTTCTAGCGATTTTGTCGGCTCTCGTCACGCCTGTGTATTTGATAGTGAAGCGACAATCGTCAATGGCAAGAGCGCGATTCTTTACTGCTGGTACGACAATGAGTTTGGTTATAGCTGCCAAGTCCATCGTGTACTTGAGAAAATGGCCGGTGTTGAATACGCAGTTTACCCTCAGGACTAATTGCGTAGCCGATTAACATTGCGGCCAGTCTTGACCGTAAATGTTTACACTGATGACCGATATCGTCGGCCAAGCAGTGGTAAGCAGTCCGGCGAGTCTTTATACTTGCCGCAGTTTTTGGAACGCACAACGATTTAATCGTTTGTGCGTTACTCTCGGGACGTTTTACGCCTGAGTTTACGCAGATTTGCAATTTCGCGTTCAACCATAAGAGTGTTAGACAGCCTTATGATCAAAATTACCAAGGGCCTAGATCTGCCCATATCCGGTGCGCCCGCGCAGCACATAGAGCCAGGCTCGAAAGTGCGTGCGGTAGCTGTGCTTGGTTTCGATTACCTCGGTATGAAGCCGACTATGGAGGTCAAGGTCGGCGATCGGGTGAAAACCGGTCAATTATTGTTTACCGACAAGAAAAATCCTGGCGTTCGTTATACCGCGCCGGCAACCGGCCTAGTTTCCGCGATAAATCGTGGGGAAAAGCGGGTGCTGCAATCCGTGGTTATCGACGTTGAAGACGACGAATTCGAAACCTTTGCCAAATACGATGCGAGTGCCTTGAGTACGCTTAGTGCCGAGCAGGTAGCCGAAAACCTTCAGCAGTCGGGCTTGTGGACGGCATTTCGGACTAGACCATTTAGTAAAGTGCCAGCGCTTGGTAGTAGTCCTGCGGCGATTTTTGTTACCGCAATGGATACCCATCCGCTGGCTGCTGATCCTGCGGTGGTCATCGCTGAAGCCGAAACCGATTTCAGCAATGGCTTAGAGCTATTGTGTCGTTTGACCAAGGGTAAGGTGCATTTATGTGTTGCCCCTGGCAGTGGCGTGCCGAGCTTGGATAACGAGCAATTGCGGGTTGCTGAGTTTGGTGGCGTGCATCCAGCGGGCTTGGCTGGTACCCATATCCACTTTTTGGAAGGCGCCAGCGCGACCAAAGTGGTTTGGTCGATTGGCTACCAAGATGTGATCGCCATGGGCAAGTTGTTTACCACGGGCCAGCTGAGTACTGAGCGCGTTGTCGCGCTTGCTGGGCCGCAAGTCGAGAAGCCTCGGCTGATCCGCACCCGCATAGGGGTTAGCTTGGATGAGCTTTGTGCAGGCCAAATTCGCCCCGGCAATAACCGAGTTATTTCTGGCTCAGTACTGGGTGGGCGCACCGCGCGTGGCGCAATGGCTTTCCTAGGTCGCTATCACAACCAAGTCACTGTATTGGCCGAAGGCAATCACCGTGATTTCTTGGGCTGGCTGTCACCTGGGGTGAACAAGCATTCGGCGCTACGTATTTATTTGTCGCAATTCTTTAAAAAGTCCATTGCCTACACCACCAATACCAATGGTAGTGAGCGCGCAATGGTGCCGGTAGGCGCTTACGAGCGCGTTATGCCACTGGATATTCTGCCGACTCAATTACTGCGTTCAATCATTGTGGGCGATACCCAGATGGCGCAGTCTTTGGGATGTTTAGAGTTGGACGAGGAAGACCTCGCGCTATGTACCTATGTTTGCCCTGGTAAATATGAGTACGGCCCGATCCTTCGCGACAATTTAAGCCGCATAGAGAAAGAGGGTTAAGTAATGGGGCTGAGAAAAATTCTCGACGATATGGAGCCGCATTTTGAAAAAGGCGGCCGCTATGAAAAATGGTATGCGCTTTACGAAGCCGCAGACACCATTTTTTACTCACCGTCTAGCGTCACTAAAAGCAATGCTCACGTTCGCGATGGTGTCGATTTAAAGCGGATAATGATAACCGTTTGGTTCTGCGCATTTCCGGCCATGTTCTACGGTATGTGGAATATCGGTTTTCAAGCTAACCAGATTATGGCCGAAGCAGGTATTGCTGGTGAAGGCTGGCGTCATGTCATGATCTCAATGATGGCGGGTTACGATTCAGCCAGTATTTGGGATAATTTTTGGCACGGCTTTTGGTATTTTATTCCGGTTTACGCTGTAACATTTGTTGTTGGCGGCTTCTGGGAAGTCTTGTTTGCCATGAAGCGTGGCCACGAAGTTAACGAAGGTTTCTTTGTTACTTCAATTCTATTTGCCTTAATCTGCCCGCCGAGCATTCCTTTGTGGCAGGTCGCACTCGGTATCAGCTTTGGTGTGGTAATTGCCAAGGAAGTATTTGGCGGCACCGGCAAAAACTTCTTAAACCCCGCATTAGCGGGCCGCGCGTTCCTGTTCTTCGCTTATCCCGCACAGATGTCTGGCGACGCTGTTTGGACAGCAGTTGATGGCTTCACTGGCGCAACTCCGCTGTCTGTAGTCGCTAGCGATGGCATGGCGGTACTGCAAGAGAAAATGACGTGGATGGACGCCTTCCTCGGCAATATGCACGGCTCAATGGGCGAAGTGTCGACCTTGGCAATTTTCTTGGGCGGCGGCGTACTTTTGTGGACCGGCATCGCCTCTTGGCGCATCGTGGTTGGTGTATTGATTGGCATGGTTGGCCTGTCGATGCTGTTCAACTCCATGCAGAGTGACAATTTAATGATGGCCATGCCCTGGCATTGGCATTTAGTCCTCGGCGGCTTTGCTTTCGGCATGATGTTTATGGCGACTGACCCGGTGTCATCGTCTATGACCAATACCGGTAAGTGGATTTTCGGTGCGTTGATCGGCTGCATGGTGGTATTGATTCGTGTTGTGAACCCGGCTTTCCCTGAGGGCATGATGCTGGCAATTTTGTTTGCCAACTTATTTGCGCCGTTAATTGATCATTTTGTGGTGCAGGCGAATATCAAGCGGAGGTTGGCGCGTGGCTAATAACGACAGTATCCAAAGAACACTGCTGGTTGCCGTAACGCTGTGTATTGTCTGCGCACTATTTGTTTCTAGTGCTGCGGTTATGCTCAAACCGGCGCAGGTAATTAATAAGGCCCTAGATCGTAAAGCCAATATCTTGGCTGCGGCAGGCTTGTTAGTGCCCGGTGAGAGCATCGAAGAGCAGTTTAAGCAGGTCACCACCAAAATTGTTGATCTTAATACCGGTAAGTTTAGCGATGAAATCGCTTTAAAAGGTTTTGAACAGGCTAAAGTCGCTAAAGATTCGGCGACGTCAATTGCACTGGGCGAAGACGATATGGCGAAGATTCGCCGCCGCGAAAACTATGCCATGGTGTATTTGATTGAGAAAAATGGCCAGTACGATAAAGTGATTTTACCGGTCCGCGGCTACGGTCTGTGGTCAACACTCTATGGTTTTGTCGCGCTGGAAAGTGACTTTAATACCGTCGCTGGCTTGGGTTTCTATGAGCACGGTGAAACGCCGGGCTTAGGTGGCGAAGTCGATAACCCTAAGTGGAAAGCGATGTGGCCTGGCAAAGAAATTTATGACGACGGCGACGTCGCCATAGAGTTGGTGAAAGGCAATGTCGACAGCAGCACACCCAATGCCGAAAACAAAGTAGATGCCCTGTCAGGCGCGACTTTAACCAGTCGCGGTGTCAGCAACTTGTTGCGTTTTTGGATGGGTGAGCTGGGTTATAAATCATTTTTAAGCAACTTGCGTTCAGGGGAGGCATAAACCATGTCGACAATGAAAGAAGCCCTAACGAGTCCAATTTTACAGAACAACCCGATTGCCTTGCAGATACTCGGTATCTGTTCGGCTTTGGCGGTAACTTCCAGCCTTAAAGTGACGCTGGTAATGTGTATTTCTGTGATCTTGGTGACCGGCTGTTCAAGCTTTGCGGTGTCACTGATTCGTAATCAGATCCCCAGTAGCATCCGTATTATCGTGCAGATGGTAATTATTGCCTCACTGGTTATTGTCGTTGACCAGCTTTTAAAGGCCTATGCTTTTGCCATCAGTAAACAACTCTCGGTATTTGTTGGTTTGATCATCACCAACTGTATTGTAATGGGCCGTGCTGAAGGCTTCGCAATGAAGAATCCGCCGCTGGCGAGTTTTGTTGACGGTATCGGTAACGGTTTGGGCTATAGCGTAGTGCTGATTAGTATTGCGGTTGTGCGCGAATTGTTTGGCTCGGGAAAATTATTCGGTTTTGAAGTACTGCCGCTTATCACCGATGGCGGTTGGTACGTGCCCAATGGCTTGCTGCTATTACCTCCGAGCGCCTTCTTCCTGATTGGTATTTTTATCTGGGTATTGCGCTCCGTTAAAACCGATCAGGTTGAAAAAGAAGAGTTCAAGATTACCAAGAATACCCGCAGCGTTAAGGAGGCCTTTTAATGGAACACTATATAAGCCTGTTTGTACGCTCGGTGTTTATTGAAAACATGGCGTTGGCCTTTTTCCTAGGTATGTGTACATTTTTGGCGATTTCCAAAAAAATTCAAGCCGCGATTGGCTTGGGGATTGCGGTAATCGTGGTAATGGCGCTGACCGTTCCGGTCAATAGCCTGATATACAACTATTTGCTCCGCGAAGGTGCATTGGCTTGGGCGGGATATCCCGACGTTGATCTGAGTTTTCTGGGCCTGTTGAGTTATATCGGGGTTATCGCCGCCATCGTGCAGATTATGGAAATGGTTTTAGATAAATACGTACCGGTGCTCTATAACGCACTGGGCGTGTTCCTGCCACTCATTACCGTAAACTGCGCAATTATGGGTGGCTCGCTGTTCATGGTTGAACGCGACTACGGCTTTGCTGACTCGGTAGTTTACGGCGCCGGCGCGGGTACGGGCTGGGCCTTGGCAATTGTCGCGCTGGCCGGTATCCGCGAAAAACTTAAATACAGCGATGTTCCCGAAGGCCTACGTGGTCTGGGCATTACTTTTATCACTGTTGGCTTAATGTCGTTGGGCTTTATGTCCTTCGGCGGTATTGATCTCTAACCGAGAAGACTGGAGAGGAATTAATGAATACAGTAGTTATTCTCGGTGTGGGCATGTTTACCGCGATTGTATTGTCGCTGGTGGGCATCATCTTGTTCGCTCGCTCGCGCCTAGTGAGCAGCGGCAATGTCACCATCGAGATCAATGGCGAAAAAACCATAACCGTGCCGGCAGGCGATAAATTATTAAACACTTTGTCTGGCCAAGGCGTATTTCTTGCCTCGGCCTGTGGTGGTGGCGGTAGCTGCGCCCAGTGTAAGTGTATTGTTAGCGACGGCGGCGGCTCTATGCTCGCTACCGAAGAAGCGCATTTTAGCCCTCGCGAAGCCCGTGAAGGCTGGCGCCTATCTTGCCAGACGCCTGTTAAGCAGGATATGAAGATTGAAGTGCCAGAGGACGTCTTTGGCGTTAAACAGTGGGAATGTACCGTCGAGTCCAACCCCAACGTGGCGACCTTCATTAAAGAGCTGACCTTGAAACTGCCAGAAGGTGAGAACGTCAACTTCCGTGCTGGTGGCTATGTGCAGTTGGAATGCCCGCCGCACCATGTTAAGTATTCAGACTTTGATATTCCGGCTGAGTATAAAGGTGACTGGGAGCGTTTCGGCTTCTTAAATGTTGAATCAAAAGTGGAAGAGACGGTTATCCGTGCTTATTCCATGGCCAATTACCCAGAAGAGCGGGGCATTGTTAAGTTCAATATTCGCGCGGCAACCCCGCCACCAAATAACCTTGCCTTAACACCAGGTCAGATGTCTTCTTGGGTATTTAGCCTCAAGCCTGGTGACAAAGTGAAAGTGTACGGTCCCTTTGGTGAGTTCTTTGCTAAAGAGACTGATGCTGAGATGGTTTTTGTTGGCGGTGGTGCTGGTATGGCACCAATGCGCTCACATATCTTCGACCAGCTGATGCGTTTAAAAACCAAACGTAAAATTACCTTCTGGTACGGCGCTCGCTCTATGCGCGAAGCTTTCTACGTGGAAGAGTACGACAAGCTGGCTGCTGAAAACGAGAACTTTGAGTGGCATTTAGCGCTCTCTGATCCACAGCCTGAAGATAACTGGACTGGCATGACCGGCTTTATCCATCAGGTATTGTTTGAAAATTACCTGAAGGATCATGAAGCTCCGGAAGATTGTGAGTACTATATGTGTGGGCCGCCGATGATGAACTCGGCCGTTATCAAAATGCTGGAAGATCTCGGTGTTGAACAAGACAATATTCTCCTCGATGACTTCGGTGGGTAATCTGCCTTGCAAGACAATAAAAGCAGCCTTAGTGCTGCTTTTATTGTTTTTGGCAGCCTGCTCAGCGAAACAGCCGCCGTTTTTGCAAATTAGCGGCAGCACCATGGGTACTAGCTACCACATCACCCTGCGTCAGCCGAGTGATGAGTGGACGGAAAAAACGCTAAAAGAAGCCTTGGACCTGCGTTTACAGGCTTTTAATCAACTTGCTTCTACGTATATACCTGATTCAGAGTTGAATCGTTTGAACAGCGCGCCGATTGGTGAAGGGCATGCTGTTATGCCCATGTTGTTTGATATTTTATTATTGGCGACCGAAGTTAGCTGGTTGAGTAATGGTGCTTTTGATATCACGGTAGCGCCACTCGTTGATTTATGGGGCTTTGGACCGGTAAGGCACGAAGTTAAGCCTGACGACAAAGCAGTCGCCGCGGCTCTGGAGCAAGTGGGTTTCGATCAAATTGAATTAGATTTGCTCGACAAAACCGTGCTGAAGAATCGTAAATTGCACATTGATCTATCTGCAATCGCCAAGGGCTATGGAGTCGACGTCGTCGCGCTGTGGCTTGAGTCCCTAGGGACGACGGATTATTTGGTTGAAATTGGCGGTGAAATGCGGGTGGCCGGGTTGAGCCCTAGAGGTGATCAATGGCGAATTGGCGTTGAAAACCCCGATGTCAGCAACCCAGAAACAGTACCGATTCGGCTTGGCAATATTGGCGTAGCGACCTCTGGGGATTACCGCAATTACTTTGAAGAAGACGGTATTCGCTATTCCCATACTATCGACCCAAACACTGGCCGGCCGATTACCCACAATTTGGCTTCGGTAACGGTGCTTGATCCGTCTTGCGCTTTCGCTGATGCAATGGCCACTGCGTTTTTGGTGATGGGCGGGGATAAGACGATGAAACTTGCGGAGCAATTGCAGATTCCGGTTTATCTAATTGAAAAGAGCGAAGCCGGTTTTGTCCGTCGCTACAGCTCAGCGTTTGCTTCCTATCTGGAGCAGGAGAAATAAAATGGCGACAGTATTTGCTGCGTTTATTGTGATGTTACTGATTGTTGGTGCCATGTCGATTGGTGTGCTGATGGGGCGTAAGCCTATTGCGGGTTCCTGTGGTGGTGTTGGTGCAGCCCTTAGTGACCCGAATTACGTCTGTGATTTATGTGGTAATGACCCTAAGAAATGCACCGAGGAAAACGATGCAGCAGCGGCTGCGCGGAATAAATCGAGCACGAAATTTTACGACGCAAGTCGTTGAATTAGGCGTCGGGCGTCTGACGTCTGACGTCTGACGATCCGTTCTGCCAAACTGCTACTCGCTCCAAATACGCCTTCCTCGCAATCTCCATGTCTTTCAAAAATGG